>CAYTJF010000318.1:0-5354 GCA_964437945.1 uncultured Granulosicoccaceae bacterium | reverse complement strand
TGAAGTCAGTTTGACGACTTCGATCGTGTTACTGACAAGATCGGGCAGCACATTTCGCAAGGCTTGAGGCAGTATTACATAACACTGGGTTTGCCACTTATTCAATCCGGTGGAGCGTGCTGCTTCCTGCTGACCGGCGCCAATAGATTCAATTCCCGCCCGAATAATCTCGCCGTAGTAGGCCGAATTGTTGAGAAAAAACGATAACAGTACTGCTGTAAATGGGCTGAGGCGAATTCCGGCAAACGGCAGCCCTGCCGAGATTAAAATCAACAGAGCGAGAGGCGGTACCGCGCGAAAAATATCAACTAGAATGATAACCGGCAGGCGCAAACTTCTGCTGCGAGAAGTCGACGCTAGAGCAACCAAAAGCCCACCTAAAAGACCCAGCGGGATCACGGCAAGACACAACAGTATTGTCAGTCCCGTGCCTCTTAATACAATGGGCCAGGCCTTTAACATAATCTCCAGGTTGAAAAATTGATGCAGCAGTGCGTCCATCAGGCGCGCCTCCATGCATAGCGAGTTTCAATCCAGCGCCCGGCATAGACAACCGGCACGAATAGAATGAGATAGGCAATCGTTGCCATCATCAACGGCGTAGCGTTACCTGCAAAGGACTGAGCGGTGGTGGCCTGGTTTAGCAATTCGCCGACACCAATAACCATACCAAGTGCGGTATTCTTTGTAATAGCTATGGTTCGGTTAGTCAGCGGTGCAATTGTTAAGCGAATGGCCTGTGGCAGAATGACATAAATCATTGTCTGGAAAAAGCCAAGTCCAGCGGATCGCGCTGCCAGCCACTGCCCTGCATCAACGGAAAGAATACCGGCCCAGAAAATCTCTTCGGCAAAGGCTGCGAGCACAAGACTCAGGACCAACCATAAAACGACATAACCCGAGAGAGTGAGTCCAAGATTGGGTAAACCGAAATAGAGAATCAGTATCAGCACAAGCGGCGGCAACGCGCGCAACAGATCCACAAAAATAATGATCAGAAAATTTACCCATGCGATACGATAACTACGCAAGACAGCCAGCAATACGCCGATAGCTAAACCCGTGATTACAACCAGTATCGCAATACCGCAGGTGACAAAGAATCCTGCCAGTATATCCGGCAGATAACGTTGCATAACTGCGACGTTGAAAAAGGTATCGAGAAAGGCTTCAAAGCGAGTCATGCTTACGTTTAGCGTTCGCTTAAAACGCAGCCTGCGCTACAAAGTCACGTGTGCGAGCAACTTCTGGTGATGTAAAAATCTGCTCAGGTGGTCCAGCTTCGATGATTTGTCCATCGGCCATGAAAACAACACGATCTGCTGCACTTCGCGCAAAACGCATTTCGTGACTGACAACCACCATGGTCATACCATCCAGTTTCAATTCTGACAACACGCCCAGCACTTCGCTAACCAGCTCTGGATCCAGTGCACTGGTGGGTTCATCAAAAAGCATGATCTTGGGCTCCAGAGCCAAAGCCCTTGCGATAGCGACACGTTGTTGTTGTCCACCAGACAACTGTGCCGGGTATTGGGAAATATAGGAAGACAATCCAACGCGATCTAACTGTGCCTTTGCCACAGAGTCTGCTTGTTCACGTGGTAGTTTCAATACACGCCGTAGCGCTAACCGCACATTTCCAAGCGCAGTCATGTGCGGGTAGAGATTGAATGATTGGAATACCATACCGATACGGCGTCGGATTTGGTTGAGATCGACACCCTTGGCCAAAAGATCTTGTCCATCAAAAACAATGCTTCCCGCATTGGGTTCTTCGAGGCGGTTGCAACAACGCAGGAAACTGCTTTTGCCAGAACCGGACGGGCCGATCACAAAGATAGTTTCTCCGTGATCAACCTCAAGATCGATGCCCTTAAGCACCTCGGTTGCACCATAGGAAAGGCGCAAACCGGAAACCGACATCAGCATCGATGTCATGATGGCTTAGCAGTCAGGTGTATGATCAGACTCAACAAAGCCTGGCAGATCTGGCACACCGAACCCGGGATAAACTGTCATGGCTGCAGAATCTGGTGCTGGTGTGACACCGAACCATTTCTCGGACAAGCTGGCAAGCGTACCATTAACTTTCAGGCATTCCAGCGCACTTTCCACCTTGACGCGCAGCTCTTCACTGCCCTTTGGAAACGGAATGGCAAATACTTTACCGGTGGAGTGCAAGTAGGAAAGCTCAAGCCCGGGGCTCTGTTTCACGGCCCAGGCTGATACCGTATTTCCGGCAACGTTTGCGAACGCCCGACCCGACATAACCGCTTGTACAGCATCGGTGTTCGTACCATAGGATTCGACGGTCCAGCCAATCTCTGACTCCAGGTCTTGCGCCCACTTGTCATAGGCAGAACCTTTATTAACCGCAATCACTTTATCTTTAAAACCTTCCAGTGTTTCTACAGGATCGGTACCTGATTTGACCACGAACTGGAAGTCGGTATTGAGGTAACCTTCGCTAAATAGCATGCTTTCGCTACGCTCATCGGTGACCGTGGTGGGCGCTACAAGAAAGTCATAGGTTCCTGCCTGCATACCTGGTAAGAGACCGGACCACTGCGCGGCCGTCACATCCAGAGTTGCACCCATCTGTTCACCCAGTGCTTCAGCGAGATCCACGTTGAACCCCTCCACCCCACCATCCAACTTTGGCATTGCATGTGGTGCAAAGGTACCATCAAGAGCGACGTTGTAAGTTTCCTGCGCGAACGCAGCAGATGCTACAAAGGTGAATGCGGCAGCTAAGGCCAGTTGTTTTGGCAATGTCATTTTGTTCTCCTGTCTTATTGAAACGTTGTCAAACTTTTTAGTAAGGCAAAACGGTTCTGTCCTTTGATGACGAGAAATTTGTTGCTGAATTTGTTCATCGGAGCTAGCATCGCCAGAGTTAGGTCCCGTTGTGCGACCTTTTCATGGGTCGACATAAGAAACGTGTTCTGGTGGTGATGAGACCGTTCTTTCCCTGGTAGTCTTTTCCTTTTAGTCTTTACCAAGCAAAGTTTTACCACCCGCTGGTAGAGGTTTATCGTAGAAACAGTACAGAATAAATTGCGTTGCCTTGAGGCTAAAAATGCAGCAGTGCGATGCAATTTTGTTTACACGCGATTAACAGTACCACAGAACGGCAGCGTCGGATTCCCCTATTTCCTGTCGGCCATTGATAATAATTGGCTGCTTCACGAACCGTTGGTTTTAGATGCAATCATTGGTACTCAGCTGAATATTGGTCCATGCACCGTCGTTCTATTTCCGGCCAATCCCATTCAATACCTAAACCCGGCTCATCGCTCGGAATCGCCCGACCATGTTCTGTACGCATGCCGCTGATGGTGATGTCGTCTAATTGCGGAATGTATTCAAGCCAGGGTGCGTTAGGTACTGCACAAACAAGACTGACATGTAACTCCATTAAAAAGTGTGGACACACGGCTACGTTATACGCCTCGGCCATGTGCGCAACCTTGAGCCAGGGTGTAATTCCGCCAATGCGCGCGACGTCAACCTGCACAATAGACGCGGCTCCCAAATTAAGGTAATCCTTAAATTGACTGATCGAATACAGGCTTTCGCCTACTGCGATAGGTACCGATGTACTGTTAGCAAGATGAACGTGATCAACAATGTCATCCGCTGGCATGGGTTCCTCAAACCAGGCGATATCGAAGGTCTCTAGAACGGATGCTCGACGCATGGCCTCTGACCGATTGAACGCCTGGTTTGCATCGACCATAATTTCAAACCCCGGCCCAACTGCGTTACGAACTGCGCTCAAGCGTTCTCTGTCTTCTGATAAGTGCTGCCGACCAATTTTAATCTTGGCTCCAGCAAAACCACTCGCTTGTGCTTGAAGTGCATCGCTGACCAAGTCTTCAGTCTCGATGTGTAACCAACCACCTTCAGTGGTGTACATCGGTACGCTCTGTTTTGCCCCACCGGCAAGGTTGTATAGTGGTAGCTGTGCTCGCCGACAACGTAAATCCCACAGGGCGGTATCTATGGCTGCAAGTGCAAGCGAGGTGATAGCGCCAACGCTGGTGGCATGGGTTGAAAACAACAATGAGCGCCAGAGTCCTTCTATGCGTTCGGCGTCTTGACCAATTAATTGTGGTGCTAAAGTTTCCTTAAGCAGTGCCATTACGGCAGGTCCGCCTTGCCCTATCGTATAGGAGTAGCCAATGCCAACAGCTCCGTCTTTATCAGTTATTCGGACAATGGGGGTTTCCTGGCTATCAAATGACTGGATAGCATCGGTGCGTTTGACCTTGGGCACAAGCTCAACCATGAATAGCTCTACTCTTTCGATTTTCGCCATAGCCGGATCCTGTCTATCTACTAGGAATCAATATAACGAATTTAGTGTGTTGTGCGCCAAATGAATAATTACTGGTTAGGTGACGTTGTAAAAACGTGCGCAGGTATGACCGAATATGGCTTCTTGTTCTGTTGTGCTAAGTTTTTCAGCCCACTTGTCTACTACTGTGTACATGCTGTGGTAATCGGTGGCGCAGGTGCATACGGGCCAGTCCGAACCGAACATGCATCTTTGGGCGCCAAATGCGCTCAGCACTTCATCAAGATAACGATCGTAGTTCGGAGCGCGCCAATTTGCCCAATCCGCCTCGGTTACCATTCCTGAGAGTTTACAAAACACATTAGGGCGCTTGGCGATTTCGATTATACCCTGTTGCCAGGAAACCCAATCCGATTCATCCGGTACTGGTTTGGCGATATGGTCGACCACAAACGGTTGATGCGGATATCGATCAACCAGTCTGATTGCCGACGGCATATGAATGGTTTTTAACAGAAGATCGTAAGTCCAGTTGTATTTGGCTAGCGCGCCAACTCCGCGTGCGTGTTCTTTGGAATCTGCAAAATCAACATCAGGGTGATCATGCACCAGCATGCGAAAACCTTTGATCAACGGTTCACTTGTATATGGCTCGATTGCCTGTTCAAATTCATCGGAACAAAGGTCTGCCCAGCCAACTACTCCGCGCACAAACGAGTGTCGTTTTGCAAGACCCAGAAGAAAATCGGTTTCTACCGACATCTCACGCGCTTGCACGGCAATTGATCCATCGAATCCTTCGCGTATGAGCAATGGCAGTAGATCATCCGGCATGAAGTTGTTTTTCAGCGCGTCAAATTCACTACTCATCCACGAAAAATCGTCGGGATTTGCTTCGTAATTCCAAAAATGTTGATGGCTATCCAAACGCATACAGGTGTACCCGTCGTTAGAACGAATGAAAATGATACTCAATAATTGGGGACGTAGAGGGATGCCGGGAGGATGCCGGGAGGATGCCGGGGTCGGACCACAAGAAGGTATTGATTTC
>CAYTJF010000317.1:0-5369 GCA_964437945.1 uncultured Granulosicoccaceae bacterium | reverse complement strand
GTTTGCGTATTGTGGCACTGCACTCTTCTGCTTTTGTTGATTGCATGACACTGCGCGACAACCTTGCAACCTGCACATGCAGATCTATCCTGTCTAAAAAGGGTCCTGATATTCTCATGGCATAGCGGGCTATTTGATCGGGTGTACATCGGCATTGGATATCAGGGTCGCCGTGATAACCGCAGGGGCATGGGTTCATTGCAGCCACTAGTTGAAAGCGTGCCGGGAACTCGCTTTGCCTTGCGGCTCTGGAAATACTGATACGTCCGGTTTCCATTGGCTCACGCAATACATCCAATACAGCTCGCGGAAACTCACTGAGTTCATCAAGAAAAAGTACGCCATTGTGAGCCAGAGATATTTCACCGGGCATCGGTTTGGAGCCACCGCCAACCAACGCCACACCAGAGGCCGTATGATGCGGTGATCTAAAAGGTCGAATACCCCAACTGGTATCGTCAAACCCTGCATGACTAATTGAATGTACAGAAGCTGTCTCCATAGATTCTTTTTCTGTCATTACTGGCTGAATACTCGGCACACGACTGGCCAGCATTGACTTACCGGTACCCGGCGGACCAACCATAAGCAAGTTATGCGCACCTGCCGCTGCAATTTCCAATGCACGTCTTGCACGCTCCTGGCCACGTACATCAGACATATCGGCTTTGGTGTTTTGGCAATCATCGGTATTTTCGGAGATAGTCGCATCGCGGCTAAACGGTTTAAGCTGGCCTTTCTTTAACTGAACAAACAGACTCAGCAAGTCATCAGCGAGAAACAACTTGGTGCGCGTACTACGCATGGCTTCCTCGCGATTAGCCTCTGGCATCAGCAAACCAAAACTTGAGCGACTAAAAGCCAGTGCTGCCGGCAACGCACCGGACACAGGCCGGATTTGTCCTGTTAACCCCAACTCACCCACCACAACCAGATTTCTTAACGCAGACTCGGGCAGTTGACCTGTGGCAACAAGAATACCTAAGGCGATTGGCAAATCAAAACGCCCACCCTGCTTTGGCAAATCGGCAGGTGCAAGATTCACTACAATTTTAACCATCGGGTATTTTAAATCGGCGTGCATAATTGCAGCTTTGACCCGATCTTTACTTTCGCGAACAGCCGATTGCGGCAAGCCCACAATAGACATACCAGGCAACCCACCACCAATATGAATTTCAACGGTGACCGGCTGGGCTTTGATACCCAACAACGTGCAGGAATGCACGGATGCATATGACATGAAGAACGTCCTTGTTCTGTTCTGATTATCTGTTAAAGATTAGCGCGCCTGAGTGAAATGGGCAACTCTACAAAAGGTGCACACTTAGTTGTTTCTCAAAGCACAATTTAATGAATGAATTTTCTCACTGGAATGGGTACGCCCACGCTCGGCGCACAATCAAAAAAGGACTGATTCCATGATCAGTCCTTTCTCTCATCGCTTCTCACAATCGATCAGCGATACACATATTGTTTTAGTTTCTTTTCCGAATTAGCGCTGAATTTAGCTAGACAGAAAAGAAAGATCGATTACACGAGAAATGCCATCCGCGCTTCGTGCCGCCTGTAACGCTCTGGCCTTTTCACCGGCATCCTCGAAATAACCACGCAGAGTTACCGTGTTACCACTAACTGTCGCAGTTACGTTAGAAGCACCGCCGAGTAATGATTGAATATCCCGGTTGAGATCACCTTGTGGGATCATGGCAGAAGCAGGGCCTGCAAAAACAGCAGTAAGAGCAATAGCAGTAACGATAGATTTGATTGAAGTTTTCATAGTAAATAGCCTTTTAAGTTAAGTAAAATTTAAGTGTTAAGTTACTTGGGGTCGCTGTTGTGCGTCTCCATGTGAACAGTATCGGGGGCCAGTATTTCTGGGGTGTTGCCGGAAACATACCCTTTTGTAAACTTACCCACTAGCCGCTCACGTACGTGACACAGTTCTCATTTACGTTGTCCTAACACGCTTTTCTACTCAAATAGTTATTGCTCTTAGTTATTGCTCTTAGCTATCGCCCTTAACTATTACGCTTTAATTTTCCAAACCAAATTATCTCTATTGCTATTTACACCTAATATTACACAGTATCTGCCATTGATCAGCATGGTTACTGATCAGACTCAAGCATTGCTACTCGCGCTTCAAGCGCTTCCAATCTCGCCCTTGTGCGCTTTAGCACTTCTGCCTGTACATCAAACTCCTCGCGGGTTACAAGATCAAGATTGCCCAACGCGCTCTGAACGGCAGATTTCGCATTGCGTTCAAAGTCACTTTTCATCCCGGCTACACCAGGGGGCAAAAGTTTTCCCAGTGATTCGGCTATTTCGTCAAACACACGTGCATCAATCATTGAACTACCCTTGGATTTTGACTCGAGTACCCACTATACCGCACCATTGCAGCAAGCAATGTTAAGCCATGCAGCCTTTTCGAGCAGGGGTGACTTAATGCATGTAATGCTAGCGTCGTAGCGGATTAAAATGCACAAACGGAATTTGCAGCGGAATATTGGGGTATTTGAACAGCGGAATGAATATCATACCGGCTATAAAGCCACCAATATGCGCGCCAAAGGCAACTCCGCCACCTTCAGAGCTGGAGGTAAATGAGCTGAACAACTGCATCAGAAACCAGACACCTAAAACAAACAAAGCTGGAATTTTCATTCGATACAGCATGATAACGATCGGAATAAATACCGTTACCCTGGCCATCGGGTAAAGCAGCATATAGGCACCCAACACGCCTGAGATGGCACCACTAGCGCCAATCATCGGTATCTGAGAACCAGTATCGGGCAACGCTTGCGCCAGGACTGCAGCAGCACCGCAAAGCACATAAAACAGGAAATATTTTATATGCCCCATTGCGGCTTCGATGTTGTTGCCAAAAACCCATAAATAGAGCATGTTGCCTATCAGGTGCATCCAGCCACCGTGCAGAAACATGGATGTAAAAACAGTCAGTGTGGGCGGTACCCAGACCAACTCCGGGTCTAATTCAAGCCCACCAAACAACACTGCCGGAATAACACCCAGCGCATAGACGATGACGTTCTGGAGTCCAGGTGTTTGGGTTATCTGCCACACGAACGCAAGAATACAAGCCACCATAAACGTGTAAGTGACGTAAGGTATAATCCGGACAGGGTTTTCATCGTGGATCGGAAACATGCCTATGCCTCGGTGTTACGCTTGAGGATGGTGTTCACGATGTATTACGCATGCTGCTGAGCTACCTTTTGTGCTTCCTTTTCTGCTGACTTAGCGCTTCGCAAAAATACTGGACGCCCTTCTGAAGACTCTTTTTTGCTGTACTTGTAGCCCAGAGCATTGAAATCGAGTAATTCATCAGCGCCGCTCACTTTATTTTCTACAAGGTAGCGCGCCATAGCACCTCGCGCTTTTTTTGCAAAAAAGCCAATGACTTTATAACCGCTTTCTTTCTGATCCTTGAACACCGGTTCAATCAGCGGGGCTTTAAGCAACGGTTTTTTCACAGCCTTGAAGTACTCGTTCGATGCAAGATTAACCATCAATGGAGCGTCGAATGTTTGCAGCTCTTCATTCAGACTGTCTGTTATACGCGTACCCCAAAACTCATACAGATTTTTTCCTTTACGGGTTTTCAATGACGTACCCATTTCCAATCGATACGGCAGCATCATGTCCAAAGGTTTAAGCACACCATACAGACCTGAGAGAATACGAATATGCTTCTGGGCTCTTTTTATATCAGTAAGGCTCATGGTATCGGCATCCAGCCCCAGATAAACGTCACCACGAAAGGCCTGAATACTGGGACGAGCCGCGCCTTCCGGAAACGGTGTTTCCCACGAGTTATAACGTTCAACGTTGAGCTGCGCCAGGTCGTCACTGATACTCATCAGTTTGCCAAGCCGTTTGGGTTTATATTTTTTCAGGGAATCAACCAGTTTCCCCGATTCCTCCAGAAAGGCAGGCGTGGTTACTTTTTTGGTTCTGGGCGGGGTTTCAAAATCCAGGGTTTTGGCTGGAGACAATAGTATTATCATTTTTTCATCAAAATTCTAAGCTCAACAGCTTCTAAATACGACAACTTCTAAATACGACAAATTTTAAGCCCGATAAAATTTCAAGCTCGACGGCTTCTAGTGATTTCAATTTGTGTGATAACTAATCACCATTGAGATTGCTACAAGACCACCAACTTAGCAGCTATCCAATCCGCTGTGCGGATTATAAAACCCAGCACGGGTATTCCCAATATCGACAGCAACAACAATCCGAGCAACGCGAACATACCGTATTGTGCATTCAGAGTACGGTATTTTGCCGCTAAAGTCTTGGGTAAAAAATAAGGCAATATATGGTGTCCATCTAATATGCCCAGTGGAATTAAGTTAAAAACCATCAAGATAAGATTGATTGTTACCAAAATCTTGAAGAACAGTAAAACATCTGGATTTCTGGAAAATGCCCAACCAGCGTTATACGCAAAGGTAAAGAAATTGATTGCAACAAAAGCAATAATTAAATTTGCCAGTGGGCCGGCCAGTGCCACACCGGCGACACCCCACATGGACTTAAAGTTATTCGGATTGAACGGTACTGGTCTGGCGTAACCAATGCCGACCAACACGATCATTAGTAATCCCATAGGATCAATGTGAGGTATCGGATTGATTGTCAACCGGCCCAGTCTCTGAGCCGTGTCGTCGCCATAGAGCTTTGCCGAATACGCATGCCCAAACTCATGAAAAGACAGAGACAGAATGATTGCAATCAAGATCATTGCAAAAACAGCAACCTGCCCATTCACCAATAAATTTAGAAGCATACTGCTTAGTTCCTTTGAAATTCGCCGTGCATTTCAATATCGATATCATCCGCTACTAATGCCGCGAACGAATCCATACCGTAGTCTGATCGCTTGATTGTCGAGTTAGCTGAAAACCCCAGCGTGTATTTGCCAGTCAGAAAATTATCAGCGCCACCATTAAAGCGGGTTTCAACGACAATTTCTTTGGTCACACCACGCAGTGATAAGTCACCGACAATATTTACCGTATTGTCGCCTGTGCGTTCAACCGATGTGCTAATAAAACTGATTTGTGAATAAGAGTCGGTGTCAAACCAGGCACCTTCTCGTAATGTGTCTTCCAAGTCAGCGTTGTTCACATCAATGCTGGCAGCCTCGATAATGCCCTGTAGTGACAGGTCGGTGATGTTTTCCGGGTCAAATTCCAGCGAACCGGCAACCACATTAAATCTGCCAACAATAGTAGACAGGCCCAGATGCCCTACTCGAAAATTTACATAAGCATGCTCTGGGTCGAGTGTGTAAGCGCCTGGTCTGAGCTCTGAAAATGGTAATGAACGTCAGG
>CAYTJF010000316.1:0-5426 GCA_964437945.1 uncultured Granulosicoccaceae bacterium | reverse complement strand
GCGAACGCAGACAGTCACGCTGAACTCGAACGTATCAAGTGGATGGACCACTAGGCGCCTGAGAGAAAAAGACAGGTTTCCATCATGCAATTACTGCTGCTTTGCATAGTGGTTGGACTGTTGGTCAAGATGCGTGCACTGCCTTTCATTGTAGATGACTGGTTTGTACCTCGTTATGTCTTGGTCATTGTTATCTCTGGTCTGATGCTTTATTTTGTCATTGCGGCAGACGCTGTGCATCGAGCGGTATTGATTGCCGTGGTAGTGTTGTTATGTTGCTCCATCTACGTTGTCTTTCTACCCGGGCCATTTGTGGATTCAGCGGCGGATAGTCAGTCAGTGGTAATGGCCCTCATCCATTTTCCATTGTTCGCGCTGAGTCTGCTCGGCATTAGCTTTATGGGAGATAATTGGTGCTTAACCGACTATCGTCTTGCGTTTGTAGGGTATCTGGGCGAAAGTGTCGTTGACAAGTAGCCTGTTCTTTTCTTTCGTTTCAATACTATTAGGCTATATTGCAGATATTTCGACACCAGTTTATGCGATGCTATTTGGCCTATCGAGCAATATTGTAGTTATCTGGATTTATTCGACGTTGTTTATCAGCTCATCGATTGACAGGGGTCAAGGCTGGTTTTAGTAAGATAAAGTGAAAACTATTAAGTAGCCTTGTCAGCCACAATACGCCACCCACCCGCACGACAAGCATCAACTACATCATCGCGAACATTGTGGTGACCTTCGCTTTTAAACGTCGCAGAAGATTCTCGGCCAACCGCTTTGCCAAAATCAGGCCTGCAACTCCACAGCGAGTGGTCTTTCTCTGGATGTGGGGGAACAAATGTTCCTATGCCGCCATGCTTTAATGCCATGGCACTAAAATGAATATCTTCGCCGTTTTCCCACGAATACGGTGGTTCTTCCCATAGGTATTTTAAATGGTTTTTGTCGAAGAACCAGGCGTGGCCAACCAGGTCTACCTGGGTTGTTTGATCGTAGTGATGTCCATTCCAGCCCACCTTATGTTTGGAAGAGTAACCACCAGTTGCTGGCAGTAAAACACCAGAACCACCAAGGATACCGTTGGTTCCATTACTGATGGTGTCCAGACAGTTTTTAATCCAGTTAATTTGCGGCAGAATGTCATCGTCGAACAGGCAAACGTACTGTGTTCTTGCCATATTGGCTAACGCAAAGCGACCCCAGAATTTCCAATTACTATTTGATACCACTACGCGATCAGCAAGATTTGAATAGTCTTGCATGGGAACGTCTGAACTATTGCACCAAACCCAGATTTCAGTGGGTGGAACAGACTGTTCACGTAGTGCATCAATCTGCGCACTCAAGTATTGTCCGCGTTTATATACCGTTAAAATGGCGGTAACCGTTTGGTCAGATGGTGGCGACAATTCATCGGCCAGGTGTTCAAAAACAAATTGCGACTGTTGCGACCGGGCTTGTATTGCGGCTGGCAACTTTACACTCCACAGACTCTTAACTCGTGTGTTCCACCACCAGCTTATGGCCTGCACAAAGGTCCGCTTTGGCCTCATGCCTGATTTCCTGAATCATCAGTAACTACCCGAATGTTTCGCCTTAACTTTGATAGTTGTGAGTCTTTCACATACCGCCCTTTTTCGATATGCCTTATGCGATAAAGGCGTTCAATTGATACCGGTTTACCTTCACTGGCAATGAGCTGGCGGAAAATAGAATCTTCGTAGGTTTTACTCCAATGCTGCATTGGCTTTTGATACATTTTCATGTCACGGCAATAACCACAGGTTCGAGCAACGTCACCGTGAACAATCTGGAAAGCGCCTTTTGCTTTTTGAATAGCATTCTTTTTGAATAGCGATGTGTCGATATCAACACATGCCTCGTTATCTTGATTGAGCATGGGGTGTGATGCATCCAGTAACTCGGTGATGAATTCCTGTTGCGGAAAAACCATGCGTTGGCGACAGCCTTTAACGGCTGCGGCTACCGAATCAAGGCATCCGGCGTGAAAAATCAAATCGCAGTCGCTAAACCAGATCCAGTCTGCTTGCGTAGTCAGGGCAGTTTGATTGCGACCAATAGCGCGACGGAACAGCTTCGGCCGTGCTATTTCAACCCAGTTCCAGGTGACGTTGGGTACGTCCACCTTGTCAATTCGCGCGATCAACTGTTTTAGTTTGACGTCTTCGCTCGCGTGATAGAGGGTATAGGTGACTTTTAGGTTCTTAGGCGGATAGTTAATAATTGAACTCAACTGAAAGTTGAGCATATGAGCGTACTGCCAGCAGTGGCTGACTATCTGCAAGTGCATCGGCTCTGCAGCAATACTGAGTTGCGCATCTGTTGGTGGCTTTGGCCCAAACCAGCCAGCCGGTAATATACTACCGATGAGTCGTTTGTTCAGTTGATGGCGAAGCCAGATAAGATTATCAGAAACCATTACACTGAATTATCCCGTATGGCACAAACAAAGTGTTGCAAAAATACCGGCCGCGCCGTTGTCCAATACCTGTTGGTCATGAATCGATCAATGCATTTTCGGTCATCGGTTTTTCGATCATTGTTTGCCGATTATTGTTTGTCGATTAGTGGTTAGTTTATTAATGAGATAAACCGAGCTTGAACCGGTTTTTCTCAGCGTCAAACCCGAGTGTGCTGACGCGTACTGAATCTCCTAGCCGCCAAAGCGGTGCTTGCTCGTTGTCTGGAACCGCAGTGAGATTGCTGAATACGTAGTGCGTTCCAAAATGTTCCTCCAGATCGCTGGCACTGACTTTCAAATCGGTTGCAATAGAGTCAACAAATACATAAATGCGATCTTTTTTGAACCCCATGATAATCCCGTTACGTGCGGGTGGAGATGCCATTTCCAAGTCTGCGCCCAGCACAGAACACAATGCAATATATTCGATTCGTTTGTTGATTTGTTTTTGTGTCTGGCGTGAATGGTTTGCTATATCGATAATGGTCTTTCGAAGGGTATTGTCATTCTGTAACGCTGCGGTGTTGATGTCATAGCCTGACACAGTGCACTTCATTGCTTCGAGTAATTCCTTATGAGTGAAGATACCGACAATTTCGCGCATAGGTGAAGAGAATCGCGCGTAACTCGATGCGGCCAGGGCATGGTGCCGCCCCGGTTCACTTCTGTATTCTGAAGCCTGGTTGCATACAAGTATCTGACGTTCAATCGCCAGTACCTTGCCGCGATGTTCATCAGAGTCGGGTAGTGCGGTTACATAGTCTGCCAGCGATTGATCTTTATGCCAGCGCCATTGGTCTGATAAGCCTGCATTGTCAGCGAATTCAGAAAGTAACGATCGCAACCCTTTCAAACGCGCGGCTAAGGGTGCATCATGCGCTCTGAATATGGCTTGCAAGTCATCGTTATCCTGACTAAGCCCAGAGAGTATCTGCGCACCTTGCATATTGCATAACAAACTGATTTGTTCATTGTATTTCTCTGTACGCACACGTGTACGTTTAGAGAGCTTTAAGCCTGTGTCGGACAATTCGATTTGTGCTTCACTTCTATTAAACGGAATAACATCTCGATCCAGGGCTTGCTGAATCAATTTTTCGCCAAGTTCGCATAACAGTTTTAGCGATACCGCCCAGCTGTGCTGATGATACTCATGTTGTTGTTCTTTGGCGTCTGCATCGAGAAATGCCTGCACTGAAGCATAAGATAGCTTTGCCTGCGATATAATCAGAGCCCGGATCACACTTACGCTTGTAACTGTTGAGTCTTCACTTAGTGCTATGTCGAACACCAATGCACGGCGTAATTTATTCGGATTTAGTGACACCAAATCTTCAGACAGTGATGTGGGCAGCATGGGGGCTGCAAGTAGTGGCGTGTAATAAGTCACACCCCGTTTTAATGCCTCATTAAATAAAGCGCTACCTGGCGCCACATAGAAAGCAGCATCTGCCAGAGCGTAGCGAACTCGGTAACCGTTGTTCTCAACGCGTTCAATTAACAATGCCTGATCAAGGTCGCGAGAGTCTGGATTGTCGATAGTGACAAACGCCTGGTCTTGCCACTGTTCCAGGGTGGAGTCATCGAAGCCAGGATGGTCTGCGCGTTGTGCAGCTTCTTTCAGGCATTCATCGGGATGCTCTATTTGTATCTTGAATTGGGCGAGTGTTTTATGTATCGCAAGCTCTGCTGCATCGCGAGAAAGCGCTACGGCTGAATTTCGTTTCATAAGCAAATAAACAATAGCGATTAAATGTGATCAATTATCGGGTCATCGCAATACTCGCGACGTTTGCAGTTGATGCAGTGTTCACCAAGATACAGAGAATCTATCCATTCCATTAATTCTCGGATGGGTTCCTGCTCGTCAAACATGAAGCCTGCTTCAAAATTGCGCTTATCGGCATGTTTACTGCCAAGGCCAGCACCTGTGAGGTTAGCTGAGCCCACAAACGCTCGTCTGCCGTCCACCACAATAGCTTTGGTGTGCACGCGTGGACACAGAATGCGTTCGAAACTCTCGCTATTAATGAGTGTATCGAATCGGTCGAATTCTTGACGAAAACGCGGACCGGGTTCTTTAGCGTGTATCAGTCTAACAGCTACGCCATGTTCAACGAGATCGTTCAGGACCTCAAGCAGCGGTTGAAAGTGACCGTTGATGTCGACATGCAGGTCTTTGATATCAGCGGTAACTATCCATAGGAAGCGGCGCACGTTCTGTAGCTCGGTCTGCACGAATTCAGTGTAGATGTCGCGGTTGAGCAATAATTTATGCATAAGAATAGTGTAGCGGCTTTCTGACCACAGATCTGCACAGCGATTTTCTTGAAAGTATGAACTTTAATAGTGTTTGGCGGTCAGCCAGACCGAGAAGAGTTCCTTGCGGATATCTCATTATGGATATATCGTTGTGGATATTTTAAATGGTACCCTTCAACATATTACCCAACACAAATAAGAGGCATGATTTAGATGAAGAAAGTAGGCTTGATTGTAATCGCAGTTTTAGTCGGATTGCTCACTGGTATCGGTGCAGCGCAGGCGCAGCAGGGTCTCACAGTTGTACCCAGCCCACACGATGTAGCCACCACGATGGACAAGCTTGAGGCAGTGGTTACTGAAAAAGGCATGACGGTCATGGCACGTGTAGATCACGGTGCAAATGCCGCAAAAGCCGAAATGGAACTGCGTCCCACACAACTGCTTATTTTTGGAAATCCGAAAGTTGGCACTCCGTTAATGCTGTGCAGTCAAAGCATCGCTGTAGATTTGCCACAGAAAATGCTGGTATGGCAAGCTGAAGATGGAAAGGTCTATTTAGGATACAACGATCCTGCTTACCTGAAAGACCGCCACGCAACAGAAGGGTGTGACGAAGTATTCGGCAAAGTATCTGGTGCTTTGGGTAACTTCGCGAAAGCGGCTACAGCACCATAGT
>CAYTJF010000315.1:0-5514 GCA_964437945.1 uncultured Granulosicoccaceae bacterium | reverse complement strand
TTCTCAGTAGACTCCGCTACCGCTTCTTCATCCAGCATCTCTTCCCGCGCATCAGAGGCATCTTTTATCCACACTTTAAAACGCGACGATAGCAGAACGCCCACTTCAAACAACAAGTACATCGGCACGGCCAATAGAATTTGCGAGATAACGTCTGGTGGTGTTAAAAACATACCAATAATGAATGCACCAACGAAAACGTAGGGGCGCATTTTTACTAATTTCTCAGGCGTTGTTACACCCGTTACCACCAGCAGCACTGTGGCTACCGGCACCTCAAACGCAATACCAAACGCAAAAAACATGGTGATGACAAAATCGAGATAACGCGCTATGTCCGGGCTAACCTGAACACCTTCCGGTGCAACGTTAATCAGAAATCTGAATACCAGCGGGAATACGACGAAATAGGAAAACGCCACACCCGCATAAAAAAGCAGTGTGCTGGATGCCAGCAATGGTGCAACCAGCCGTTTTTCATGCGAATACAGCCCAGGCGCTACGAAAGCCCAAATTTGATACAACAAAAAGGGGATCGCTAAAAAAACACTCAGCATTAAAGAAAGCTTGAGTGGAATGAGAAACGGACTCGCCACTTCATAGGCAATCATCTCTGTCCCTTCTGGTAGGAATCGGGACAAAGGTTCCGCTAAACGCGTATAGATTTGATCACGAATTAAAAACAACGGAATAAACAGCAGCACCACAGCCAACAACATTTTTAACAGACGATCGCGCAGCTCTATCAGGTGTGATAGAAATCCCTGTTCCTGGTGTACGGTTTCATTAGATGAGGCCAATGCTCATGTTCTCTTTAATGTTGACCCGGGGAGTAAAAATCAATGTGCTAAGAAGCTTTATTGTTCTGTTGTGACACACTTTGATCGTCAGCCGTTGAATCGACTGTACCAGAAACAGTATCGCTGGCAAGCGTTTCACTAGCGGCAACTTCATCGGCCACAGCCGAATCATTTAATAGCTCTGGATCGTTATTTACGGTGTTTGAGTCAGTGTTGTTCGATGCAGTTGCGCTTTCATCGTTGAGACTTTTGTTAGCCGTATCGGTGACGGTGCTTTTCAACTCGCTAACTGACTCTTCCACACCCTTGAATGTCTCTTTGGTGGACGACTGGATATCTTTAGTAGCCGTATTGACCATTTGCCTTAGCTCGTCGATCTGATTCTTCTGATCGCCGATGAGTTGCTTGAGATCACCGGTTTCGAGCTCGCGGGAGATATCCGATCGCACACCGCGAACAAATTTCTGCGCTTTACCAACAAAGCGGCCCACCTTGGCCGCAACTGCTGGTAGTCGTTCAGGACCGATAACCACAAGCGCCACAATGCCAATGGTTGTCATTTCCAAAAAGCCGATGTCTAACATAGTCAGTACTTACAGGTTATCCGCAAAACGGCAGCGGCAATGGTTAGACTTTGTTTTCGTCGCTTTCACGCGCAACCGTACTTTCTACAGCATCGGTGGCGACTTCACTGGCATCATCGGTGGCGTCTTCTAATTTCGCCGCACCCTCTTCTGTTTCGTCTTTAACAGCCGTTTTAAAACCTTTAACCGCACCGCCTAGATCGCTACCGAGATTTTTAAGGCGTTTTGCGCCAAAAATGACAATAACAATGGCAAGTATCAGCAATAGCTGCATTGGGCCTGGAATACCCATAATCTTTAATCTCCTCTAAACCTTGGCTCGGTTGGCTTTTTCTTCAAGCCCCGATACGCCTTCGCGCCGGTTCAATTCACTCAAAATGTCATCGGGCCCCAGCCCTTTATGACTCAATAGTACCAGCATGTGAAACCACACGTCGGCCGCTTCAGCAATCAAGTGTGCTTTGTCATCACCTTTGGCTGCCAATATAAATTCGATTGACTCTTCACCCACTTTTTTCAAAATGGCATCGTCACCTTCGCTGAGCAAAGCGGCGGTGTAAGAACTGGCAGGATCCGCGCTCTTGCGCTGCTCAAACGTGTCTGCCAGTCTGGCCAGTACGTTGTTGTTGCTCATTATTTTTTCCCTACCCAGCCTAATCCTACTCAGCTTTACCCTGCCCAATTACTCAAGATGGCGACGCGTCTGACCAATCTCAAGGTCAATAGCACATTAACCCTATTAATATAAAGGTTATTTATCTGTTACCGAGTATATTTCACTCGCAGGCTTTATGACCGGTTCAGTGTCTTGCCACTGGCCATCCTGGTCGAGCTTTCGATAAAAACAGTGCGCACGACCGGTATGACAGGCAATGCCACCAATTTGCTCAACCTGCAACAAAATGACATCGCCATCACAGTCAAGCCGAATCTCTTTGACGTGCTGCACATGTCCTGATTCTTCGCCCTTTCGCCAAAGTCGTGATCGAGAGCGTGAAAAATACACGGCCCGATTGGTTTCCACCGTTTCCTGCAACGCCTCACGGTTCATCCAGGCAACCATCAAGACCGCCTTACTGCTCGCATCTTGAGCGATTGCCGGAATTAGACCAGCTTCGTTGAACACCACGGCATCCAGCATGTATTTTCAACCACTTAGCGTTCGTTAATTGGCCTAATTCTAACACGCAGCCACCGATCAGCTGAGACGCAATACGTGATAGACAACGCAACAAACTGTCCACCAGCACTTACTGTTGCCCAAATTGGGTGACTCAGCCCCATTTTTGATGTGCGGCCAGACTGCAGCCGTATCGCCAATTCGGCTCCAAACACGTGTTACGGGTTCCTAATAAGGGCAACTTCACGGAGGCTTGTGGACAGCTTCAATGACGACGTTGGGACACAATCCCCTGGCCACAGATGGTTTTGTCAGCTGTTTCGCTAAACAGGCCCAAGAGTATCGACGTGTTAGGCCTCAAATGATTACAGATAGGC
The DNA here is from genome assembly GCA_964437945.1 of uncultured Granulosicoccaceae bacterium. Classification (GTDB taxonomy): domain Bacteria; phylum Pseudomonadota; class Gammaproteobacteria; order Granulosicoccales; family Granulosicoccaceae; genus Granulosicoccus. The sequence goes on along the minus strand of CAYTJF010000315.1, from coordinate 2,633 downwards.
TTGTCTTTTTCTTACATTCTGTGGGTTGGTCGCGCGTGCTTGTATTGGCTGTATTGTCCACTGAAAGTGTTCTTTATCGGTTGTAAAACAAAGCCCTTTAGTTTTGTTCGCACCATAGGGCCCATCGTCTACCTGCACTCCAACGCTGAAGTTGTATGCTCCTGGCACCGTTGGAATGCCCATCAATCTGATCTGTCGACCACTGTTTTTGGTCGTCATGCCTGGCGGGATATCACCGTACAACTCAAAATTATAGTCATAAGAATTGTCGTAGGGCTCATTACGAATGCTTACGTTGATTAACCCGTCGTATTCCTGATTCAGGATTGGGTTAGGCAGTGCGCCTCTGAGAACCGGCTTATCATTGTCGATGCAGGCAATGGCTGCATTTATTGTTGAATCAACTACTGCCTCTGCTGCTGGCTTTATTATCACGTCAACTGTTGTATCAACTACAAATTCTACCGTCGTTTCCACTACAGCTTCAAACGCTGAGCCTATTGCGTGTTCCATCGTGGATGCACAGCCACTTAGGGCTGAACTCAATATCAGTGTCGTAAACAATAACCCGCATTTTCCTCTGGTTCGGATGAGTGACATGATCTATTTCCTGAGTTAAACAATACAAAAGACTAGTGGTCCAACCACTAGTTTTCACAGCGATTTTTAGCCTCTTAATAAAGCAGAAATAGTATTTAAAGTTGATGAGTTCTTTGTTTCCAAATGTATATGCGGTGACAGGGGTCGCACTAAGAAACCGTTTCAGCACGTGCCACTGCATAGCGTTCACGTAACGGTTTATCTTTATTAATCGGGTCATGCGCCTCATCGGGCACGACCTGACGCTTGATACCGCAAGCGTTTAACACCGAGAACATACTCATTAAATGGAGTAGATATTCATCGTTTTGATTTTGCTGCGCTGTTGATACCTTATCGCGAAGAGGACCGATTCTATCAAGCAATTCCATTTCACTATCCAGCCCTGCCTCAGATAGAGCCGCAGCTATACGCCTGAATACATCCTCTTCAGGCAATGCATGCAGTTCGATAAGAGCAGACTCATCTAACGGAAAGAGTTTATTGGTTTGCTTGAAATATTGAAGCTGCAATGCATAGGCATGCCCGTACGTGCAGTATTCACAACCACGCAGCGTTGAAAGTACCGTTGAAACCAGGTGAGTACGAACAGGGCCCCATTTTTTTAGTATTTTTTCATACTTGGGCATGTGTTTAACAAACCACACTACCGATTTTAATGAGCCGTATTCGAGCACAAAGTGCCGCATCATATTAGGTTTAAAGCCCCAGAGATGTGAGCCAATAAATTCTAGAATGTTAACTGCAATACGCTGTGACAAAATCATGATTCTCCAGCCCCATAGGTTGCCATTCCTGCTCTAAATGAAGGTATCACGTTGGGTGAATCTGAAAACTGTTTTTTCGGTTAGCTACAGCCACTAACCTTGCCAACACCGTTCTTAATATAAAACTGTAACAACCCAAACTATTTGGCCTGCACAACGTTATTTCCGTAATCAATGGGAAATCGTACGCGCTAAAGGAGCCAAATATGAAAATTGTTCTCGTGCTAATGATTTACATTACACTCAAATCCTGATGTTCCATCACCTGCTGTACCAGGTGACTACACAGCGAACCTGGCCATGCTGAAAGCAACTCGATATCGCAATACCAATCACGACAACAGCCCGAACACCAATACACCATCAGCCAGTTTACCAATCAACAATCTGCTGGTTCCGTGGAGAGACTATGAGGCAGCCGGCGGCATCACAAGCCCGATTGCCGGATCCGGATCATTTCGTGTGTTCTGTGAATTCTCACATTTAGCCTATGATGATCCTATCGTTCTACCCAACCAACCCGGTGCTGCTCACCTGCATATGTTCTTTGGTAATACGGACGCCAACGCCTACTCAACGGCAGACAGCCTGCTTAACAGCGGGTCAAGTACCTGTAATGGTCAAGAATTGAATCGCACTGCTTATTGGGTGCCCGCATTTATCGATACTAATGGAAACGTGCCAATTCCCAATGATGCACTCATTTACTACAAAGCTTATTACGGACCAGACTCAAGTCCTGGCCTGACGCAGGTTTATCCACAAGGCATGCGCCTTATCAGTGGCATGGCCATGGCAACTGCACCACAACCTGGCCACGATGGCTTTCGAGAGCTTTTCTTTCGCTGCTACAAACCCGGCACTGGTGGTAGCAATCCAATCAACACCAAATCGGTCACCATTCCTGACTGCGGAAGCGATCGCTACCTTGAGATGAACGTAAAATTCCAGACCTGTTGGAACGAACAGGATCCGAGCAACTACCGGAACAATGCGGCCTACTCCGACGTTTGGCCTACTTCCGGGTCGTGCCCGGCCAGCCATCCTTATAAGCTTCCGCAAATGGAATACCGTATTTTCTTTCACAACCACGAGGGGTCTGAGAATTGGATTTTGTCCTCAGATGTCAACATGCAAGATCAAACCACGATCAACGGTCACGGGTATTCGCTCCATGGCGACTGGTTTGGCGGTTGGAACCGCGAGGTTAATCAACGCTGGATTGATAACTGCGTGAACATTGTTAATACCGACTGCGACGAAGGG
>CAYTJF010000314.1:0-5586 GCA_964437945.1 uncultured Granulosicoccaceae bacterium | reverse complement strand
GTTGAATTGCCGCGTAGGTGTAGAAGTAGGCGCCTGATAGTATTCCAAGACTCGTTGCACCAACGCCAAAGTCTCGCATCAGCTCTTCAGTGACGACACTCGGAGCGACTCGCTGTACGAAGGCATAACCGAAAAAGAGCATACCCAGTATGTATGCTAAAAGAACACGTTGCGAAGATGGGTTTTTTGGAGCGTTGTTGTTCAACTACTTTTACGGAACCTAATTTGTATGACAATGGATACAAAATGATCAAGCTTACTACACAACTCTCCTACACAACTACCCGGTCGAATGGACAGCGCGATAAATAGGTATAACGAAGTAAAAGTCTTCCGTATAGCAGGATGGTATTAGCCCATTTCCACCCTAACTGGTTTTGATCGACGATCAGGCCCGTTGGTTAATGCTATATCCATGGGGCAGCAGGACAGTACTAATATGATGTCGAGGTCGGCAAGCAGGGCGATACATTCGCCGGCGGCGACCAGTGGTGCCTGAATGGATAATTCGCCATTGTCGCCAATGCTGACATTTTCAAAAATCCCCCGGCACGCAGTTTTCTACACCGTGGCATCAAGACGAACCTTATTGGTCAATAGAGGGCTATTAAGTGGCTCGGCGACGATGCACGTATTAAGTTTAGAGCGTGGCGTAGTGTGCAGTCAAAGCGATGTGCCACAGGTAAACTGTTGGGACTATAAGGTGGGCACTTTCCCAACAATATCGTACACGCAGAACTCCTAAGCTAAGAACGTGATTTATAGTAAGTGTCCTTGTGGACTATCAAGCCATTTTTGAATGTCAGGATATCAACACTCAGAAAGTCCTGTTCCTCACCAGATTTAAGTTTCGCTACCCGGCGATACTCACACACCGCTTTGTTGCCGGACAAGTGGCAATCAATTGTTTCCCAATGGACATTCTCCACGTTTTGGAACAAGCCATCGAAGACAGCACGTATGGCGTCTTTGCCTTCAAATCGCTTACCGTGAATGTCCGGGCCAGCTGCATGATCAAATGTAGCATCGTCTGTAAAAAAGCCCATGACTTCATCAATGTTATTGTTATTGAAAGCAGTGCCTATGGCATCTACAAGTTCTTTCGTCACTGCGGTCATAATCGATAACCTTTATTTATTTTCAATGGACAATAGCCGAGAAAGGCCTGCCAAACGTTCCAGCCTGCTAACTGATTAGCGCCAACGTTTTTTTGAAAAACGGGCTTTCAGGATCCGTCAACACGTTTAGCTCGTCAAAGTGATCTACGTTCGGTACCACGTAAATATCCATTGGTCTGTCATCAGTTTTGAATTTATCGTAGTACATCTGTGCCTGCCGATGGAATTCATCTGTCTCGGCACCACCCACCACCACCATCTGTGGTGCATTGGTTACCGGCGGATGATTTATCATCGGGCTTTGCGATTCAGCCTCAGCCTCATCCATACGAATACCGGAATTTAAACCAGCTGTAAGACGAACAGGTTCGAGCAGACTCAACGGTGACACCGGTATACCTGCTTTTACCAGATCAGCCGGTAAACCGTCTGCATAGGTATTCCATTCTGTACCCATTAGCATCTGTGTTATATGACCACCAGCCGAGTGACCCATGACACTAATTTTATTCTGGTTTAACTGCAGTTCATCGGCTCGTCGATAGATATCAGACACTGCCGCGCGGGCCTGTTCAGAAATATTGGTAAGCGTGACTTCAGGGCATAAGGTGTAGCCGACAACAACAACGTTTACTCCTTTTGCCACAAAGGGCTCAGCTAGAAAACTGTAAATGGATTTGTCGCCGCGCTGCCAATAGCCGCCGTGAAAGTACACCAGCACAGGTGCTTGTGTATCGCCACAGGTAAACACATCATATCTTTGTTTCTCACCGTCGCCATATCTGACGTCGAGGGTGCAGTTGATCTTTGAGCGTGCTGTCTCACTGCGTCTGAGCCAATCGGGAATCACTGTTTCTTCATAGTCTGGTCTGCCAAGTCTCAGGTTGTACTGGCTTTCAAACTCTTCTGGTGAAAAGCGAGTGTGATAGGTTAATACATCATCCACTACAGACCTCCAGTTGAATCGTTGTGAAGAATACTTCTCGATATTGATGATAAGCACATACTGTTTATCGTGCTTTTCGCGCTCACTTAAACCACCCCTTCAGATGCACAAGCTTTTTCTAGAGCAGCCCACTCATCAGGGTTAGTTCCGAAAGGTCTCATCACATGCGACTTATAAGCAGATCTTTCACACAGACGTTTGTACCACGCCTCCAGGTGAGGCAAAGGCGGACGTGCTACATCGACATTGAAGTATCGATACACAACACAGCCAATCGGGATATCTCCCATGGTAAAACTGTCACCGCATACAAAAGGCCGGTTCGCCAGATGTGCATCCAGTAGTGTTAATGCGGTATGGGCTTCGTCGCGTAATGCTTCAATCTTTGCCGAATCTCTATCGGCAGGTTCAGTGCGCACGGTTGCAAAGAACAGGTAAATTACTGGCGTAAACGCTTTACTTGCCGACCATTCCATCCATTGATCTGCAATGGCGCGAGTTTTAGGGTCTGCCGGGCTGAGTGTGCCTGCGCCATATTGATCGCACAGATAGCGCACTATTGAAAGGCTTTCCCAGAGTGCAAACTCTCCGTCTCTGATTGCAGGTATCATGCGGTTTGGATTGATGTTGGCGTATTCGTCTGTGTCGAGTTTGCCAAAACTTCCGCCTGCAAGCTGTAGCGTATATTGCAACTGCAGCTCGTTAGCTGTCCAGATCACAGGGATAACGTTAGAAGAGTAGGGGCGTCCCCATATCTCAAGCATGCTCAAGCTCTCTGTTTCTGTGCAATGGACTGAGTACCAAATTGTGGCACTACATGTTCAAACAAACGATGCCAGCTCGCAAGAAGTTTTTCGTACGGAACGCCCGTGTATTGCTGCATCAGCACAAGATGATCGAGTCCGATAGTTTGCTGCTTTTCAGCAAACCGCTCTGCAACAAAACTGGCATCACCCACCACAATGATTCCGCGCTTGTTAAGGAAGTCAAACCAGTCTGATTGTTCATCTTCTGCACTCATTTGCTCATCAACATCAAGATAACCGTGTTTGGTCCATTCTCCGGCAGGCCTTGATCCACCTAAAAACTCATAATATGCGTTGATGGCAGGGCGAATAGTACGCTCAGCTTCAGCCATAGATTCACCTACATAAAATGCAATGCACACACCGACTCCTTCACCCAGTGGCGCTTCGAATCCGCGAGCCTTTGACAATGACTGGCGATAAGGCTCCCAACATGCCAGTGTTCGCTTCGGTGCAGACGCCATTGAAATTACCCCTTGGCCCTGCGTACCGGCAATGTCATGTGCGGGTGGCGCATTAGACATCAACCACACCGGTGGATACGGATCCTGAAACGGTCGTGGGTGCAGGTACATCGCTTTGTACTCACCGTCTTCATCGTGATAGCGGGGATCAAGTGGTTCAAAGAACCGGTTGGTTTCTTTCCAGCCCGGTACCGGAAACTGATAAAACTCACCCTTGTGAGTGAACGCTTCATTGGTCCAGGCTTTCAGAATGATTTCCAGCGACTCCAGATACAGGCGCATGACTTTATCGTTATCACGTCTGTCTGCATTGCGGTTGAACTGAATAGTGGCGCGTTCGTTTATACCTTTGGCAATGCCAAAATCCACTCTACCCATCGACATGTTGTCGAGCATTGCCACATCTTCAGCTACCCGTAACGGATGCCAGTCTGGTAAAACCACCGGGCATGTGCCAACACGAATCTTGTCGAATCGTGCTGCCATGTAAGTACACATCTGAATCGGATTTGGCGGAGCATTCATGTAGCCATTGTGAGCAAAATGATGTTCTGTAAACCACGCGGTGGTGAACCCTGCCTGCTCCGCCAAACCGGTCTGTTCACGCATCATCTCCAGTGAGCGTGTCCAGGCGATAGTTTCACCGGGGCTGAAGTTGGGTATAAGGTCAAAGCGCATAAATACTCATAGATTCGACAACACAGGTTTTTTAAATAGCCACACACAAGAACACCAACACGGCGGTCATTCGTCTGGACGCGGATCACTACGCAAAACCCGCTCAGAACCCGCGATCAATATCGGTGGATGGGCTCGATGTCGTAGTATAATATAGCTGTTATATTATCTGTCAAGATAATTATTAGGCATTTTTAAACTAACTATTTTAAACCTGTTATGCCCAAATCCGTTGGATCAGAAACCAGCAACTCGAACCCGGACGCAAAACGTCTGGGCAGGGAAGTTCGTGAAGTCAGAAAGGCTCGCGGTATCACGCTGGCAGAGCTTAGCCAGCAGGTAGGCTGCTCTGTTACTTACCTTAGTCGAATTGAACGGGGTACAACCAAAGTCACCGTTGAGTTGCTGAACAAAATTAGTCAGACGCTAATGGTTGATACGGCATGGTTCTTTCCGACAGTCAGCGGTGATGGTCCGTTGGAGCGCAGCCATGTTGTGCGAGCCAATTGTCGGCGCCCGCTGAGCAAAATGTATACAAGAACACCCGCAGAACTCGGGTTTGAAGATGAGTTACTTTCAAGCACCATTGACGGGCACTGTTATCTTTTGCTGTCCCGCTTTCCTGCTGGCAAGGGAAAGCGTTTAAAAGACACGAAAACCTATGCGTTTGAAGGTGAGCAACACGGATTTATAGTCAGTGGCGAAGTACTACTGGTGCTGGACAATGAAAATATTACGCTAAAAACAGGCGACAGCTTTTCCTATCCATCCACCGTACCGCATCGCTTCTATAATAATACCGAGGACGAATCAGTGATGGTATGGGCTATGGCACCGGTTAGAATTTCATGGTGAGTATTCGAATACGGGCAACTGCATATACCAGACCACCAGTAGCACTCATTGCAACTATCGTCACATCGGTTAGCAATACTTGACGATCACTCAAAGACTTTCAGTTCTCACATACTCCGTGTGTAGCTTAGGCTACAGCCAGATCACGGGAGAAAAACATGAAATTCTTTAAGTCTGGCGGCAATGTTCTGCCAGAACTGCTTCAGGATGTTGCACTGAACGAAGGCAGCCAGCGTGAAGGCGTTAGCCGCCGCGAATTTCTTGCCATGGCGACGACTGACAGAGTTAACCTGCTATTTGTTTTTGGCCATTGCTATCTGGTCCCTGGTGCAACCATCGTTAGAAGATACGACAACCGTAGCGGCCGGGTGGATTGGTGCAGTATGGCTGCGGAACGTTTTAATGATGACTGCAATTGCAACAGTGCTGCACTTGTGGTTGCATCGCTGGCGAATGCAGGGTGATCAGTTTCGATATATGCGAACATCGCCGACGGCCGAGGGAAGCAGGTTTTTTGGTGGGCAGCAATTGCGCGATAACGTGTTTTATACGCTGGCGAGCGGTGTCACCCTATGGACAGCCTATGAGTGTTTGATGTGGCTGGCTTATGCCAATGACATTGCACTCATGGTGACACTTGCTGGTAACCCTGTGTGGTTTGTGTTGTGGTTTCCATTGATCGGTATCTGGTATTCATTTCACTTTTACTGGGTACATCG
>CAYTJF010000313.1:3747-5623 GCA_964437945.1 uncultured Granulosicoccaceae bacterium | reverse complement strand
TTGAGTGGTTCACCATCGTTATTTTTGTTCAACGCTGCAACGCCCCAAGCAGCCTGAATAATGTCAACGTAAGCAGGCTTGTTCTCATAGCGACCGTGATTACCGTTACCTGGCGCGACGCAATAAATAAGGCCGGGATGGCTTTGGGGTTATTTATCTGGGTCGAGCCCCAGCCGGTTGGTAGCAGAAGAACGCATGTTGTGCACCAGCACATCGGCATCGATTAACAATTTATGAAAGTATTTTTGTTCGTCTTCATCTTTCAAGTCGAGACAGACTGAGCGCTTATTGCGATTCAAATTTAGAAAACCAGCGCCCATGTTGTCTGAGCGCGAAGGTCGAACATAGCGAAAGTTATCACCAGAAGGAGGTTCCACTTTGATAACGTCCGCACCAAAGTCTCCTAGATATTGTGTGGCAAAAGGACCCAACACAACAGATGTAAGATCGAGAACGCGAATGCCCTTTAGCAGCTTATACATAACCGAGTGAATTCAAAACAGGTTATTAGTTTTCATCCAGTTATTTATATCATTTAAGAGTAACTCTGGTTCGTCAAGATGAATGAAATGGCTTCGGTTGGGGTAAGCGATGGTTTGAGTGCCCGGATGGTGGCTTTCAACCAGCTTTGGAAAATCACCGATCTCTTCAGGTTCCAGCGAACGACGAGAGGCATCTGCTGCGCGTATCGTGGATTGTAATATCAGTACCGGTTTTGGCGTGGCTTGTTGTATGCAGTCAACAAACCTATTTGCGTCCCAGATAATCAGATTGCGATAAAGTGTTGCGAGGTGAGAGTTTGACATCTGTGCTATACGCTCCCGATACATTGCTTGTTCTTCTGCAAATGTATCTGGCAGAAACATTTGGTCGAACGAGTCTTGTATCCAGGACTTTATTTTTTTGTCTTCTGTGATTGTGTCGAACGTTTTGAGTGCTGCGTCCAGGTTGTTTGAAACTGAATTACTGCCGTCAATCAGTACAAGTCCGGAAACCACTTCAGGTAATTGGGCCTGTATTTCAAGTACGACTCGAGTGCCTAAACTATGTCCACACAAAATAGTGCGTTGCACATTCTTTTCAATCAATAGCTGTACAACGTCTGCGGCCAGATTCTCGATGGACATGTCAGTTGCAAGAGATCCGTCTTTGCTATGTCCGCGCAAAATAGGTGCGATAACTCGTAGTGAGTTTGAAAAGGAGTTGATGTGCCACTGATAGTCGCTGGGGTGACAGCAGAGCCCGTGAACAAAAACTAATGTGTTTTCGCCGTGCCCTTTATCGATGCTGTCGATCTTATTCATGGTGACTAATAGTCTTGATGATAATTCTGCTTGACATCGCTATTGCTAGCACTAATCAACTCACTTCGGTATCGGTAGACACTGATCAACTGTAGCGAGTCGGCTCTGGCTGAACACTGATGGGATTTATATTACTGTAAAAATGAGTTACTGACAGTAATTTAAAATCCGCTTACGAGTTTTCTGCGTAAGTCAGATTTTGCGGCTCTCACTTGGCTTGGTTTGCATTCCTGGTGCTTGAATATGATCGGAATGTGGAAATATACTATTTCTAGATTAAATATCGCTCTCGGGGACTGTGCCTGTTTTAGGCCATGAATTTCTATATGCCAGAAAACATTTTCGATGAGAAAGTAGCCACGAAATACGACTATTCAAATCGTTTATTTTTTGATAGGGATAGGTTAAGTGTTACATCTTTGTTTCTAGCAGCACTTGCGGAAATTTCCCTGCCCTGGAATTTGCGATTGGTACAGGACGTGTAGCACTTGCGTTACAGGCGCGTGGTACGGAAGTTCATGGCATTGAATTGTCATAACCAATGATCGATCAATTAATTGCTAAGCCCGGTG
>CAYTJF010000313.1:1633-3647 GCA_964437945.1 uncultured Granulosicoccaceae bacterium | reverse complement strand
GATGCTACAAAAGAACACATTGGAATTGACGAGTTTGATATAGCAAAGCAATCGGTTGTTTCACATCACTATTGGATGGAGTCAGGGGTGGTTGAGATGTTTCAATTCATGCATAGATATGCCTGGCTCACTGAGTATGATTTGATGGGCTCGCATTGCTGGAATGGAGTTATTTGAAAGATGGGGAGATTGGGATAAGTCTGAATTCACATCTGATTCAAAATCACACATATCCGTTTGGAGAAAATCTGCATAGACAGTATTGTCATCGTGAGTGTTAACTTACGGCGAGTTTTGGATGCTGAAATATAGAATTACGCGTTCATTACTTTTGCTTACATGTTCTAAGGCACTGTATTTCGTTTGTAGTGGTGAGATACTAATATGGGTAGTTAAAAAAGTTTGTTTACGTACTTCGCTATGTCTTTGATGTCCATCAACGAGCCTAAATAATCTGACCAGTTACGGTCTTCATTGTCGTCGTCACGCTCATATCGCCACCATATGTATCCGATAAAAACAGCCAGTAGTAGAGCAACGATTGTTGGAACACCAAGTTTAATCATTACAACGAGTGAAAACAGCAGTGTGGAAACTGCTGATATTAATAATATTATTCCAGACATGGTAGATTATAAAATACCTCAAATAGTATGGTGTCGACCAGTACATATATTTCTTAAGCGTATTGGAGCTCAATTTAGGATTTACTTTGTCACAGATTGCATTGACGGATTGCAGACAGAATCAGGATAAACAACCCCGGCCAGCAATGCTCTTGATCGCAGGCTTTGGTGATGATTCGAGTATGTTTACAGGCCTGTCGGAGACAAGCCTTGTTAATGCATACGACCTGATTGCCATCGATCTTCCAGGGTTTGGTGCTCCTGGATCAAACGCAGAAACAACACTTGATTCGCTTGGAAAATATATTTCAGCAAAGGCAACGGAGTTTGCCGCAGAGGTTGTTGTTGCACATTCAGTAGCATCAATTATTGCATCACTAGCTGCTAACGAACCTGATAGCCCGATCACAACCATTCTGTCTCTGGAGGGCAATATTACGGCAGATGATGCGTATTTCTCAGGCACTGCTGCTGGCTACGATGATCCCAATGCATTTAAATCTGCTTTTCTTGCAAGGCTTAAGAAAATGAGTGAGTCGCAGCCGATCATAAAAAGGTACCACAGTGTCGTGTCTAAAGCCGACCCAATTGCGCTTTGGCAGCTTGGAAGCGATGCGCATCGCTTCTCGTCAAAGCAGGTTCCGGGTGAGCTTTTGATATCATCAGCAAACGCAACATACTTCTACAACCCCGACAACTGCCCGCAGAGTACTCTGGAGTGGTTGAAGAAAAATCCAATTGAAAAGATCACTCTCGATCACGCAACGCATTGGGTGAGTGTCAGTGAGCCCAATTTGCTATCCGAAAAAATATTGTCTGTTATGGCATAGTCTAATGATATCTGCGTGCATTAAAATAGTGATGGTCTGTTGTGACTGGACGGCAATGGCCCAAGAGTTAGACCAGGATGGTGGGAGTGCATGTGGGTGAGCTGACAAAACGATTGGTCACCGACTGGATTTTAATGACGATAGAAAAAACCTGATTTATTTAATCATAGATCTTTTGGATTCTGCGATAAAGCGCCAAAACGCAGGATAATAATACAATGGTACAAGCTTTATGCGTTTGCTCTTAGTTCTGGTTCTCATTGCACCAATGGCTTTTGCACAGGAAATTCAACCATTAATCGGCAAGTGGGGTACTGATGCACAGTGTTCGGGGTCTTTGATTACGCCAAAGGGTACAAAACGGGCAGCACCATTTGATGTTCGGACCGACTGGCTTGAGTATGGAGATGTTTTCTGCCGATTAAACTGGACGTCCGCACAGTCGACAGCGGATGGTACGAGGGCGATCGCAAGAGCCATCTGTGGCGAGGACACGGAACGGGATTATCTAATCAGTTTTAATCTCAGTGGCGATACGCTAACCCTTGTTTGGGATTT
>CAYTJF010000313.1:0-1533 GCA_964437945.1 uncultured Granulosicoccaceae bacterium | reverse complement strand
TATGATGAAATCTCGATCTGCATTGGACGCTGATGTACTTAACCAGCTTGGCTGCAGCAAAATGGAATAGTTCTGTGCAGGTCTGGTCAGACAAGGGGCGCACCGATATCAGGTTTGTTACGCTTTCGGCTAGCAGGGGATGGTTGTGGCTACAGATAAAAATATAACAATCGAACACCATAAGCGACACGTTCGCATATTCTTCGAGGGGCAATGCCTTGCTGATACCGACCGATCACTTCTGTTGATCGAATCTTGCGCGCCAGATATCTATATACCTTTCGAAGATATTGATATGAGCCTACTGGAAAAAACTGACTCTACAGCGCATTGCCCTGCCAAGGGCGAAGCTTCCTATTGGTCCATTCGTGCTGGTGAGTCGAAAGCGAATGATGCTATGTGGGCCTATGAATGCCCGCTTCAGGCATTCTTAAAACTTAACGGTCACGTTGCATTTAATTTTAACCAGGTGGATACGTTTGTCGATGGAAAGCTTGTTCGTGGCCATGTTCGGGATCCAAATAAAGTCATCAGAACAGAACCCAAGGTAGCCCATCTACAAATGGAGCTGGGCGGTGAGACTATTGTGAATTCCAATTCATGGGTAATGTTGTATGAGACCGGTTTGCCTGCCAGGCACTATGTACCTGTTTCTGATGTAAATGTTGAATATCTGGTGCCCAGCGAACGGCAAACAGTTTGCACTTACAAGGGTGAGGCGGTTTATCACAATATTCAGCTTGCGAATAGAGTACAAGAAAACGTGGTTTGGTCTTACCCCGACCCGTGGCTGGATTTCAGCACCGACGTGAGCCGTATTAAAGGATTATTTGGGCTCTACTGCACGGCCTTTGATCGAGTAATAGTTGACGGAGAGCTGTTAGAACGCGATGAAATAACAAGCCGCGCTGATGCTGCTATGCAGTCAGCTCCAACAATAGATTCAACGTTAGCTGCCAAACTCAAATGAGTAATTTATTTCTGCTCACCAGTACCAACAAAGCCGACCATACGGGAAATAAGATCGCCATCCATTTCAATAAAATACTGACCAAGCTGAACCATCTCGTTACCATCTGGACCAATTCCACCGAAGGCGACTGTGGTGCGAGTCATTCCGGCTGTGGCGTCGCTTTTGATAACTTTGGCGGTCCAGCCTGGTGCGTTTGAGCTGAACATACCTACATACTCAGCTAATGCCTCTATGCTGTTTACGGTTTGTGGTGTGCGAGGATCATCGTATTGAATGCCGGGTGTTACAGCGCTGGTGATTTTTTCAAGTCGGGCATCCGCTGATTCGAGTTGCCAGGCATCGAAAAAGGTAGAGATTGGGTCTGACATGTATCACTCCAAAGTTGTGTTCAGCCTATTTTAGCTTGGAATTTTAATAAGGGACATTAGTTTACCGTCACTTATCATTAAAACCGCAGACCTATGACGTTGGATGGCGAGCGTATCATTTAGGCGTGGTTGAACTTTAGTGAAAATGGGTTTGTTTTTATTCCTGAAATTATCAGAGGTACTTATTCTGAA
>CAYTJF010000312.1:0-5699 GCA_964437945.1 uncultured Granulosicoccaceae bacterium | reverse complement strand
TTAAGTAAGTGCCATTAGGGTAACCCCTAATTACAGCAGCGTGAAAACTCTATTATCCTTGAATTAAATTTAAGTTGAGGCGTAGATATGTCACCTCCAGGAATCAGCTCAAGTACTACCAGTAGCTCGCGTACATCTGGCAGCTCTCAAAGCTCCGGTAGCAGCTCGTCTGGCAGTGCAAGTGATAACTCGAGCTCTTTAAGTACTAACGAGAGTACTACCGAAGAGAAGCTGACCAATACGCCTACGGCTTTGGAGACGGCAGTTCCTACATATACCGCCGGCTCTGATTCGAACCAATCAGACACTGACAACGGTAGTAACGACATTTCAAACAATGCAGGCAATACTTATCAAACTCAAATTGATGCCAGCGATCGTAAGTTCTATTCGGCACAACTAAATCTGCAACCTGCTAATGAAAGCAAAATAGAAGATACGCGAGATCCTGAGGCGGTTGCAAAAGACATTGTCGAGGCAAACACAAGTACCAGAAACCAACGTGGTGGTGGATCAACAACAAACATCAATATCCAAGGGACTGCAGCAGACATAGTGCATATCGCCAGAACTGATGATCTGGCATTTTCAGGGTCTGTCTACAATGCTGCACAAAATATAGATGGTGTTGACTCATCTAAACTCGAAACCGCTGTGGACAAAGAGCTGACGCAAGAACATGTTGCAGATGCGAAACTACTCGGAAGTGCTGAACCCGTAGCGATAACACCCGAAGCGGCTGCTGCTAGTGCAACTGTGTTATTGGAAGCACATACCCATACGCGCTCAGGTGGGCGCGGTGGCAATACTAGCACGGTCATTGATGTCAATAGCCTCGCCTACAGTATAGAAAAACTGTCTGAAGAGCGCCCTTCATTAGCAGTTGCCTCTCGGTTAGAGGTTGTAAGTCAACTCAACGCTGACCAGGCATCTGACCTTAACCGGATAATCAGCGGTAACGCATCCATTGCCGAGAACATTGAAATTGCTTTAGAGAATCCAATTGATGGAGGAAAAGGCGCTCTTAAAGGAATTGCCAATGGCTTCTCTGCACTTGGTGAGTTATTTGTGAAAGGTTCTACCATGCAAGCTGCTGCTCAGCAGCGAGAAGCCGCAGGATATTCGGCATTGTTTGGTAATGAGGAATTGGCAGAGCAACAATCGCAATTGGGCGATGAGTTACATGAAGCAGCTTTAACGGAAGACTTCGTGCCAGAATTCTCAATAGACAACCGCGCGCAGCAAGGTGGCGAAACGATAGGCTTTGCTGTTGATATCGCTATGGCTGGTAAAGGCATAATCACCGGTGGTGCCAAGTTACTGGCTAAAAATGCTGATGAACTGGCTGAAATAGCAGTGAAGCAAGCGGATGAACTGGCTGCTGCTTCTGACAATGTTGCTGACGATCTGCTCAAACTAGGCGATGATTTGCCAACCAGAATCGAAACGGTCGAAGCACCCCCTCGTGCAGACTTAAATCCTGACGATATAGATCGTTTTAGCTTCAACCATGAAACGGGTCGGCCTAACATTGCCGAAGGGATTGGTACAGCGCGAGCAGATGCGGTGTTGGATGGTAATATCCGAATGCCCGAAACGACCGATTTAGGTGTCGATTTCTATGCTGGTGATGTGCCGATCAGTTTAAAAGGGCCATTAATTAACGGAACCACCGGCACCGATTTGCAAATCAATAGTAAAATGGTTGAAGGGTTGTCAAAGTCTGTTTTGAAAGATGTAAAACTTAACTCTGCAACAGACACGATCGTTGTAGATACTTTAAATATGTCGCCAATTCAGCGCCAGCAATTAAAGTCCAACATTGAGGCGGGTCTCGAGGCCATTGATAACAGTAAAACCATTATTTATCTGGAGTGATTTTGGCACATTCAATTATAGAGTTCGCCGATCGGCATTTGACAATTCCGGACGATGAATTAATCGAGGTGCTCGAAACGCTCAGCGCCCAACTGGAGATTAATCCAAACGAAAGTTTGTCGTTTCTACCTGAATTCCTTGCCAGTGACATGGTACATGTTAACGGTGGCGTCGATCCTGAATTCGAAGTCCACCTAAATTCAAAGCAAATGCTGGATGAATTTCAATATCTGATCACTCAGGCGAGAGATGAATCTGATGGAGCAGAGTCGCAGCGCCTGTTGAGTAATCTACAAAAAATACAAGATCTCGTTTTCGGTCTAGATAACCATGTTGAAAGTACGGCCGACTGAATGGCGGACTGAACGGCCGATTCAATGTTTGATTGAGTATCGGAAAACAATCTCTGTAATACTGGCCTCCACCAAGTCAGGGTAGAATTTTCAGTACTGTTTTATAGCTTTTCAGCCATTAAGACAATTTTTCTTACGGTATTTATATTTCTGGCGGTACCGGATTTTGCTGCAGGGTTCTTTAGCTTGCTGGAACCGATTCCATCAGGATAGTGAATATATAGCTCTTTCACCCCCATTGAAATAACCTCGTTTTTTATGCCAGTCGATTCAGAAATATCTGACTGTTTAGCCTTGCGGTCAAGAAACAATACTGTCACTTTGCTGGGTTCTGCGTCTGCGAAAGGGTTGGCACTCAGAATAGATTTCATATTGGTGGTGGTACGAACCATCACGCCAACAGGCTTACCTGCATAGGCAATTAGTTCTGATTCTAACGCACTCTTGACGCTAGCAGCCGAATCGGTGCTTTTGAAAATCACATTACCACTAGCAATATACGTTTGTACTGATTCAAAACCTAAATCCTGACACTTGGATTTCAAGTCGCTCATTGGTAGCTTTCCAGTGCCACCAACATTGACTGCGCGCAGTAGCGCTATATAGACGGGCATATAACTACTCTTGAATAATCCTCTATTGCAACAGTATAGAGTAATGATTAAATCAAAAATTCAAGTCGCTTTTCACAAGTCGTATCTCACATAGATTATTGTCACAGCACAATTCGATATTGATGTAGCCGATCATAGTGCGGCTTCATGCGGCGATAGACTTGTTGTACACGCAAGGGTGTAGACTCCATTTCCACGTAGCGGCGTGGTTGTGGTGTAAGCCCTGTCGACTTTGCCAGGTTGTGGTGAAACGAACCACCATCCCACCAGCTGTGTTCGGAAGGGTCTCCCCCCGGTTCCCAATGCAATGCTTCTGGCTTGAATGGAATGTCCACAGCATTGCAGTATGCGTAGGTCATGTCTTGCGGGTTTTCCAATAGATCGTCGCTGTCGATAACTGGAGGCGGTTCGCCCTGCAGAGCCCACAATAAATCAAAGAGTGCGCGTTGTTCTGGAAATCCAACTTCTCCTTCATCAAAATCAGGCCATTTGTTGAACATTGATGTAATAGTCTTGGCCGGGTCGCGAATAAGAAATGTATGGGTGAAATGGTTAAGAAAATCCGGGTCCCACAGGTGATTGATGTAGTGCGGAAAGTCTTTAAGAAAAACCGGGCCGGCGGATGCGCGCACCTGTATGTCTTCCCAAACACTTTCAAGAGACAGGCCTTTGGTTGTTTTATCGCCTTCACAAAAGCGTTGCCATAGCGGTTGCTCTCCTTGATACCACGCTTCACCAAACGGTTCATGCAGGCAATCAAAATCACCGCGTTGACGCATCATCCATTCAAATGCTGTAGATGTTGAGCGAGGTATTGCCCAGAGTGCGACGATCTTATGCATGGAGTTTTTCCAGCAATTGCCCTTGCGGTGTGCTGGGTGCGAGTCCAAGAGATTTGAATATGCGCCAATACAGCGCTGTGTCATGACCGATCACAGGCTTACCTAAACGGTCTTCCAGCGCGGAGCTAAGATGCAGTGGTCGTTGTGGCACGCCATTTGGGCCGGTTCGAAAATTACACATGCCATTAATGAGATAGGCTTCCGCGTTTGGTGCTTTCTCGGCAACATAGTCAAATGATTTGTTCGCAAGCTCTGCATCGAAAACCCAGCGGCATTCATTGATTGCTTCCTGGCTTTCAAACCAACCCTGGTCATGGAAGTTACCAGCCCATATCACATCAAACCCTGCTTCTTTTAAAAAACCAACAGTACCTTGCCACCATTGTGGCCAATGATAAGCAGCATTCAACGCCACTTTTTCTACATTCAATTCTCGCAAGGCTTCTACCATTGCGTAACCTGCCATGTGGAAACGAGTGCCGTACTTATCGGACAGTTTTTCACAATGGTCTCTGATTCCTTCTACGCCTAAGCCACTTGCGTGAACCCAATTAGAGCCGACCTGCCCGCACACGTCTACACCGTTCCGCGACATGCAGTGTACAAACTCTTCCATCATCCCGAAATTCTGCTGTCGTTGATCAAGGCCGTGCTTGTAGTCAGGCACATGTAACATCCAGCCATGGACGCCAACAGATTCTGGCGCCATGCGCAAAAAATCACTCGGTGCTGCGTCGTAGTCAAAGGGTGGACAGGTAAAACCGACCTGATAGGGGAATAACTTATGTTCGGGTCGCCATGTTTCTGGCATTAAGAATGGCTTGCTCGAGGTCATGGGTTAGTACTAGGTCAATATAGATTGGTGTCAACGACTTTGTTAAGCCCTCATAATAATTGTTCGTTCCTTTCGGTGTCAATTTTGGACAATAATGAGCATTAACTTGGAAATAGCATTGTTTCAAGCAGAGTCCGAGCCAATGCAATTTATATTTAGCCGCATTGATATCGTTGACATGATAGTGTTTATGTTAATGGGTCATATTCTGGTGCCCTTAGCACAGCAAACAGGTACAAGGATGGCAGGGCATGTTTGTGTAATCCCGCAAATTCGTATATAGATTATTAACGTTAGGTTGTTTCTATGAGAGACGTCAAACGAGTGATGATCGTTGGGCAACCTGGTTCAGGTAAGTCTACGCTCGCGCGAACATTAGGTTCGATTCTGAATTTACCCGTAATACATATCGATCTTATTCATTGGAAATCTGGCTGGGTAGAAAGGTCTGGCCCAGAAAAAGATATTCTTTGTGCAGAAGTTCATGCACAGGATGAATGGATATTTGAAGGTGGTCGATCATCTACTTGGCCAGAGCGACTGGATAGAGCCGATGTATTAATATGGCTTGATATGTCATTAGCGTTACGAGCGTGGCGAGTGTTTTGTCGAACCATGAAGCATAGAGGAACGAATCGACCCGATTTGCCAGAGGGTTGTCCGGAACGATTCAACTGGGAGTTCGCCAAATGGATTTGGGATACTCGCCACACCCAACAAGAAAAAATGCAACGTTTGTACGATGGGGTGCCAGCGGGAAAACAAAAATATAAGCTAAGCAGCAAAGGAGAGGTATCTGTATTTATTGATCAATTGCGTGATTCACTAACGCGATTCACTAACGCAATTCATGAACGAGAATAGTTGTAATGCAGCATGATCGGGTATGGTAAAAAGTCTAATATCTTGACTTCGCACTGTGGGATGGATTGATAATGAAAAAATTGGTTGCGCTTAATGCAAGAGTATCTGCGGTTTGCATTCTGTTAGGTGCCGTGCTGCTTCACGTCTTTAATCAAACCTACACAGAATTGGTACCCATTCGTATTGTTACTTTACTTGTTTTAGTCATGGGTGCCTGGGCGTTCTGCGACGAAATGGGTTTGAGAAAACCACTCAATAGAGCTGGCTTAATTGTATTTATAGTCTCTGTTATGTCACTTGGCGTCACCATTCT
>CAYTJF010000311.1:0-5765 GCA_964437945.1 uncultured Granulosicoccaceae bacterium | reverse complement strand
AGCATAGACCGATACCAGAAAACTAAGTATGTTTATGAATTTTTCGCAACCAAGGCATAGTGCGGCGTTAGGTGAAATATGAAACAACCAGACATAAAAACAGAGAGACTCATACTCCGCCCCTTTCACATTAATGATGCAGATTTGGTGCAGAAGATGGCTGGCAACTTCAACATAGCAAAAATGACTATAAACGTTCCGCATCCATACTTGCCTGGCATGGCCGAGGAATGGATTAAAACCCACCCGCTAAGTTGGGAATCTGGAACTGGTGCATCGTATGCAATAACATCAAAGCAAACAACAGATCTATTTGGTGCTATCGGACTAGTATCCATCGAGAATGGTGAAGCGAATATGGGTTACTGGGTCGGTGAACCATTCTGGGGCAATGGATATTGTTCTGAGGCAGGAGCGGCGCTAGTGCAATATGGGTTTTCGTCACTTGGCCTCGCCAGAGTCTATGCGGAACATCTATCTATTAATCCAGCGTCTGGCAGGGTCATGCAGAATATCGGAATGAGGCACTACAAAACAGAGAAAAAACCAGATCGTGATGGGGAATTAGCAAGTATGGAACTCTATGAAATCGAACGCACCTGAAATAATTCGTATTGTTCCTGTCGAAAATCCGTCCAACAGCCGTTCCATTTACTAACGTTGCATCTGCTAATAGTTGCATCTACTAATAAATGCGTACCCGTGGCTCAGTTCGGTCTTCAGCTTCTGCCATGGCTTCGAGCAGAACACCTTTTAACTTTAGACGCATAGACGCATGTTCAGGATCGTGGAACAGGTTATACAGTTCGTCAGGATCGGTATCCAGATTATATAGTTCGCCATCACGCTCACCACTGGTGGCTGGTGCTCCATGCCAGACAATCAGTTTCCAATTCTCGTGCCGAATCATGGTCGTCATGATCAGTGGGTCGGTTGCAAACCCTGAATAACGATATTCACTCAATGCCCACTTACGCCAATGGTGGTTCGCGCTGGCAGTTTGTGCCTCAGCCAAACCTAACAGTGATTGTCCCTGCACTCCTCTACCCGGTGCACATCCAGCGCTGTCAAGAAACGTTGCGCTAAGATCTATCCACTGTACTAACTCTTCAACTTCAGTTGCAGGTTGAACCTTTTCAGGCCAACGTATGATCAGCGGTACGCGAGTAAGATCATCGTAGAGTTGTGGACCTTTCAGTAATTGTTGATGATTGCCCAGCATCTCGCCATGATCAGATGAGAACACTACCAGCGTATCATCGGCTAGTCCTGCTTGCTCAAGGGCAACCAGGATGTGCCCGATCTGATCATCAATAAGCGCTATCATCGCCCAGTATTGCGCTCGTATTTCGCGAATTTCTGCCTCGGTGTAATCCTGAAATCCTGGTGCGGTGCCGCTGTAACTCTTCTTCGAGTAAGCCTCGTGTTCTGGTGGTTTGTTCTGTAGCTCATTCGGTCGCGTGGTGGGCGCAGGTATAGCATCCGCGTCAATCATGTCGCGAAATTCCTGTGGAGCACCGAACGGATGATGCGGATCAAAAAAGTTAGCAGCCAGAAAAAAGGGTTGGTCGTTGTGGCGCGGATGCTTAATAAAATCGATTGCACGCTGCGCTACCCAATGCGAGTAATGCGCCTCCTTAGGTACCCGATCGATCGGTGTACCGGCTTTAGCACGATTACCATACTCGGTATTTTCATTGGCTCCCTTGTCTGGAAAAATCTGTGCATAAATTTCGGGCTGCGTTTTACGCATCCAACGGTGGTAATCATTTTCCAACGCACGATGATTCGGCCCGTGTGCCCACTCAAAAACACGATAACCATCATCCCGACGCGGTTCGGTATGCCATGTATCGCACGGGTATAAGTGTTGTTTGCCGATCATGCCGCAGTCGTAACCGGCATCGGCAAGCGTGCGTGTGAACATATGTTGGTTTGCTGGCAATGGCACGCCATTAGCATAAAGCCCATGATTAGCCACGTATTTTCCAGTGAACAACGAGGCTCGTGACGGACTACAGACCGGGTTTTGCACATAGCAATTTCGAAACAACGCACCTTCCTGCGCCAACTTGTCAAGATTGGGCGTTACCGCCCATGTGGCACCGGTGCAGCGCAGGCTATCACCGCGCTGCTGATCAGTGCAAAGAAACAATATGTTGGGGCGCCGTTTAACAGTTGCCATGACTTAACGATTTTTAGAATTTTGCAATACGTGGTTCGGTCCGGTCTTCTAACGCACACCGCGCATCAATCATAATGTCAATCATATTTTCAAGATCTGTCGTATGGTTTTTTTGTGCTGACAAGTCGTTTTTTTCATGCGGGTCGTTCACCAGATCAAACAATTGGTAGCTTATCGATTTACCGCTTTGAAGATTGCCATGATGCACAATTAACTTCATGTTGTTTGCCCGCAATGCAGTTTGCCACTGGCGTTGTGTATTCAATTGATCGGGTTCAGTTAACTCACCTGCACGAAGTCGACTTATAGCCCAGTTTCTAAATGGTTCACTGCCATTGAGCATGGCAATTAACGAAGTACCTTGCATGCGCGACCGCAATGGCACACCGGCTAATTCAAGAATAGTAGGAGCAACATCGATTGTAGACACTGGCGCGCCTATCACTTGAGGTGTTTGATCTGGTACGCGCACCATCAAAGGTACTTTGATAGCACACTCGTGCATTGCACTATCCACACTAATTTTAACATCTGCGCTATCTGTACTTTCAATGTTTGTAGATGGTGTGTTGCCACGTGCAGCTGTTACCACTACAACGGTATCTTTGGAAAGTGATTGTTCAGACAAGTGCGTTAACACCCGTTCCAACGCAGCATCTGCCTGTTTCAATGCTTGTGTGTTCAACGCTTCACTGTTATGGCCCTGGGTGGGTTCAGTACCCATTAATGCACCAACAGAAAATGAAATTAGGCCAAGAAATGGATTGTTAGCTGAAGACATCAATTCACATGCGCGCAAACCCACCCAGTAGTTAAAACTCAGTTCATCTGGCAGCGTCGCAATAGCATCAAATTGTTCTGGTGGGATTGTGGTGTTATCAGGATCGGCTTGCAACGGAAAAATTTTTGTGTATCGTTCAGGTGCTGTTTCCTGAAGCCAATGTAAGTAGGCATTTTGTCGTGAGCGGTGAAGTGGCCCATGCGCCCATTCAAACTGATCAAATTCATCTGCTCGACAGTGCTCTGTTGTCCAATTCGAGACACCGGCCAATTGCCTGCGTCCAACAAGCCAATTGGTGTAACCGGTCTGTTTGAGCAATTGCGGGAAAGTAAGTTCGTGCAATGGCAGCGAAACTCCATTTGTCCAAACACCATGCACCGCAGGGTCGAGCCCGGTGAACAGGCTTGCCCGCGCCGGGGAACTCTCAGGGCTTGTTGCATAGGCCATGGAGAATTCAAAGCTTTGCCGACGAAATTTGTCTAGTGCGGGTGTGGCAGGCCTTGCATGCAACGAACTACCATCAACCGCCGCAAGTGAATCAAATACACACAACAGGATATTCGGGCGACTAATATTCGGCAAGGTCGCGCTCAAATTGGCATAAGGCCAAGGCTGAAAACATCATATTCATATTATGCCTGCAATGCGGTCAAGGGTTTGTGGTTATCAGAAGCTACCCGAACCGACCAAAACAAGTGTAAAAACAAGGTTAAACTAACCAGCGACGGTATGTTTTTTGCGAAATTCAACCCCTGCTTTATCTAAAAAAATAGTGAAAACTCGTACGAATCTCTCAAGAATTGAATATCAAGTCGAATATTGCTAAGCGAAAGCCCTGTATCGGGTTTACAATCGACTCTCAAGCAGTTAAAACGCGATGCGTGATAATTGCACCATCCTGGAGGAAATAATGAAGTTTGCAAAGAAAATTGCTATCGGCGTCGCAGCATCGGCGATGCTCGCAAGTACAGCTGCTTTGGCTGATTACCCTGAAAAACCCGTTAAGATCATGGTTGGCTTTTCAGCCGGCGGTGGTACTGATACCACTGCACGCGGATTCGCATCTTATATGCATGAAGCACCCAGCATGAATGGTATGCCAGCCTTCATCGTCAATCTACCCGGCGCATCTGGTCAAAAAGCCGCCAAGGAAGTGCTAGGTGAAGACGCCGATGGCTATACACTTTATATGATTAACATTGGTACATTCATCGCCGGCGAATTGGCCAAGGGCGACGAACGTCCATATCACATCCCTGAAGAGTTTGTGAACCTGGGTTGCGCATCACAGCTGGTAACCTCTTTGCAGGTACATTCATCAAACCCTGCAACCACTATGGAAGAATTTATCGCCAACGCCAAAGAGTCTGGCAAAGAAATCACATGGGGCACCTCTGGCGCTGCAACCATGCACGCAACCATTGGGCACTTGTTCTTCGACACTCACGGCATCCCGCATAAGAAAGTACCGTTCAAGGGCGGTTCAAAAGCTCGTGCTGCTCTGGTATCACAGTCAGTTGAGGCCGTGTTTGGTGGTGTGAATACCGTTGTAGGATTTGAAGACGACATCCGCGCTCTGGCATCCGCAGGCGCCGAGCGTGACCCGATGGCACCGGATCTTATGACCTTTGGCGAGCAAGGTACTGACGGCATCGACTTCACCGGTCTGATGTGCTTGTTCGGCGCAGCAGGTGTACCTGATGAAGTGAAGGAAGACGTCGGTGCAGCCATTGCACACATTGCCGATATCGAAGGCTATCAGAAGTATATGAAAGGCAACGATCTGGCATCTTTCTACACAGACTCCGCAGCTGCTACCGCCGCTCAAGACACCATGTTCGAAGTCATGGGCCCTGTCGTAAAGGAAATCATCGCAAACCAGTAAGTTTGTTGTTTAGTTTACAACTTACGTTTTAAAATAAGATTGTAAGCTGCATCTGAGGCAAGCCCATCCGGGTTTGCCTCTTTTTTGCGTCCGGTGCCGGCTCGATCACTGCCCGGTTTTTGTTAGTCCAGTTGATAGAACACTTGATCGATCCAGGAATTTGCACATGAGCAGCCAGGAATATAAAAACAAAGTGGAGTACGGCGTTAGCGCCGTCGTCCTTTTGGTTGGCCTCTTTTTTATCTATCAGGCATTCACAATTGAAACAACACGCGAGGCGGTAGGGCCGCGCACGCTGCCAATGCTGCTGGCAGTTTCATTAGTACTAGGCGGACTTTGGCTGGCGCTGCGAGCATTTCTAGGTAAAGCTGGTGAACTAAAAGATGGCTATGGTTTTTTGGAAAGCGACGTGGCGAGAATTGCACTGGTAGTAGCCTGTGGCGTTCTTTTTGTAACCACGTTTTGGGGCTTTGGCTACTTTCTAGCGGTCATTGTCACCTTAATTGCCATGCTACTAACATTTGGTGTTCGTAATTGGATTGCAATGATTCTTGGTGCGATCGTATTAGCCATTATCTTTCAGTGGGTCTTTATGGGCGTAATGCTGCTCAACGATCCTAAAGGCGCGATTGTGGATATGCGCCCGTACACAAACTGGATCACCGGAGCGAAGTAGTTGCAAAACCAATGTGCAGGCGTAGAAACGTTTTTTGAATCACTGGGTTTTTTATCGATTTTCTTCGATATAACCTGCGGCTTTGTCATTCTGTTTAACGACCCATACGCAGTCTTTTTCGTGGTACTTGCGGCTTTTGTCGGTATCGTTTTCGGTGCCCTTCCCGGGCTAACCGCGGCAGCAGCTATTGCAATGATGCTACCCATATTGATCGCCTACAACGATGAGATCGGTGGGT
>CAYTJF010000310.1:0-5870 GCA_964437945.1 uncultured Granulosicoccaceae bacterium | reverse complement strand
CACGCTTTACAAACCTTTCAACTGTCCAACATAATTCCTTTAACGCTCTCAAACACAAACTAGCAGTGTATGTATGGTAACCAACATCATGCACTATTAACCTGGTTAAGCTATTTCCATAGCGTAGAATTCCTTCCCGTAATTGTAAGTTTACATCGTGGCAGTTCGATAAATGAACAATTAACTCAACTGCTCGCCGCGCTGTTATCTAAAGGAGCAAATGATGCGTACCAAAGTTTGGTATGGTTATTTCGGTTTAATTTTAATACTGTGTTGGTGCTTCACCGTCTCGGCTCACGCACAGGATTGGCCGTTACATAACGCGCAATGGGCCATCGTCATCGAAAAGGACATCAACACCAATCCACCACCACACGAACCTTTTGACCTGCCGTGGATGCATCTGCATCGCGGACACCCTACCCTCGCAGATGCGTTGTCGAATACGCTTGCTCCTACTATCGTCAACGGTGCCACCGAGCTGGACCCGTCCGACAGCGGTATTCAACTTCGCTACCTGGTCAAGAACATTCCCGTTTCAGACTGGCTCGACCCACCATTTCGATTCGAGTTAAAAATAGACAATCCTGCGTTGGCACAACTACAAGACGGCGTGCATGACTTGAGTGTTGATGTCAGGGGCGCATCGCGAGCCGACTTTAAACCACGAAGAGGATTCGTCCATCTATCACGTGATTTGAGTGACGGTGAGCCGTTCGGTTTTATCCGAGATGTACCCATAGTCAATTCAAGGCAAAGCACCTCTAACGCACAACCTCACTTTGGGCCCGGCGTTGTGTACGTCAACCCGGACGAACGTAATCACGTTGCGTTTCCGGTTAGCCCTGATGTAACACCATGGCAGCAACCGCCATTAGAAGCATCGTTGTATCAGGAACAAATGGGACCACATACAGAACTGTTTCATGCCGTGCAAATGTGGTGGGAACACATTGCCCATCCGGATGCACCTTATGTGCGGGGGATGACACCACAACATGGAGAGGACCATCGTTTCCTTCGTGTCCAGGATAAACATGAGCGATTTCCCATGACTGATGGCCCGCGAGGCATCGGTTGGATGAGCCCTTATATTTCAGGACAAGTAGATTCACAAGGCCGGTTCGCGTTCGCAGAAGCTGGTGGGCGCATCGGCTACATGATGCCCGACGGTGAAATCATCACAGTCGCAGGTTGGCGAGTTCACCCCGATAAGGATCCTCTGTGGTGGGAAAAGCCAACCGAGCAGGTGCGGCAGAATATGCAGCTACGCGGCAACTGGTTAAGCGGGCGTGGCGAATTCTTTACACCATTGGACATCGCCATCGATCCCAAAGATGAAAGTATCTGGTATGTCGTCAGCTATGAAGACCATGTGGTTTGGAAAGTTGAATTACCAGAAGACCTTAAAACGCAAGAGGCAACCATCAGTGTCTTCGCAGGCGATCCGGATCACAGTGCAGGCAGTGCCGATGGCAACGGTCAGCAGGCGCGCTTCAATGGACCCTCATCGATCGTGTTTGATCCGGTTAATGACGTTTTGTATGTCGCTGATCAAGAAAACGATGCTATCCGCCGCATTACTCGATCAGGTGAAGTCTCAACCCCATTTGGTAAACCAGGTACGCGCCAGTCGATTGAATCACAAGGTATCGATATCTATGATCAACTTGCCAGCCGCTCTGTATCTGTAATCGAGGTTTCCCAGGAACAAGCCGCACAAGGCGTACGCCCTGATATTTATATGCCTCAAGCCATACGCGTAGACAGTAAAGGCAATCTCATTTTATTAGAACTCGGCTATGGTGCGATCAGACGAATCGATCCACTAACCGGCGTCACCGAAACATTGGGCGAGGTACGACAGAAACACCGACAATTTTCTCGCGGCTGGGCATGGCTGGATGTAGATCGGTATGGCAATGCCGGACCATTGGATGGAATTTACTGGTGTAAGTTTGTTAGCACACTGCCGGGTGAAATGTTTAATGAGGTTTTCTCCTGGTTACCTCCCGACGGCGGTGAAAGCGTAGCCTTGTTTCCAAGAGAGACCGGGCTTTATCCGGATGGATGGGGCCAGCGTGGTGCAACCAATGCACCCCATTATCCATGGCTGGTTGCCGTT
The DNA here is from genome assembly GCA_964437945.1 of uncultured Granulosicoccaceae bacterium. Taxonomy (GTDB): domain Bacteria; phylum Pseudomonadota; class Gammaproteobacteria; order Granulosicoccales; family Granulosicoccaceae; genus Granulosicoccus. The sequence continues at coordinate 3,745 of CAYTJF010000310.1, read as the reverse complement.
GATCCTCGCGGTGCTTTACTGATGGCTGGAGGCGGTGAGCATGGTGTAACCCGGCTTAGAGTACAAAAAGACGATGACCCCATTCAAGGTCAGGACTATTGGTTAGGCCGCCATGTATGGGAATCAGGCAGTGATGCTGAAGGCTCTTATGCAGCCAATTCATTTGCATTAAAGTACGGCTATGGTGGACAGAACTATCTCGGAATGACCAATGCCTGGAGCTTGGACGGTGCCGATGACGAACAGCTGCTGGATGCATTTGATGCGCCTGCATCGCTTCGCAACGATGCGGTGTCACGACAACACTGGCTGGATTTTATCAGGCCAAATACGCATTACAATGGCGAGCTTCCGGATGACCCGCCACCCGAGCCAGAGACTACCCCGACAATCGTCAGTCCGGCAGCAAACGCTTCACTAGCCGGCGATATAGAAACATTCACATGGCAAAACAACGGCGTGGACGCGCAGAATTACTGGCTCTATCTAGGCTCCTCTGTCGGTGCACCAGATTATTTTAACAGTGGAAATCGTGGTACCGACGTAAGCGTTATCGCGTACGGTTTACCGTCGGACGGCACAACGCCCGTTTACGCTCGTTTGTGGTATCAGATTGCCGGTATAGGAGAATGGTTGTACATAGATGAAGTTTATACAGCTGGCACGGATACGTCAGGCACCCCAACGATAACCAGCCTACTGGCGTCTGGTGACCTCACTAGTTTGAATGGAATTGAGAATTTAACTTGGACTCACAACGCTCCTGATGCGACCGACTATTGGGTCTATGCGGGTTCAGAACGTGGTGGAAGCCAATACTTCAACAGTGGCAACCTTCCCGCAGCTACTAGCGTTTCAATGACTGGCATGCCGATCGATGGTACCAATGTTTGGATACGTTTGTGGTACCGCTTCGGCGGTAATGGAAACTGGTTGTACGTTGATCAGGAAAATACGGCAGTGGATGCGCTCCCGGTTATAACTGCTTCCGGTGGCAACAATGTACTCAACAGCCCAAACGACACCTTTAGTTGGACAGACCCAAGTAATTCAGTAACAAGCTGGTGGTTGTACGTTGGTTCAGATGTTGGTGGTAACCAGTACGAGAATAGCGGTAATTTGTTCGGGGCGAAAAGCTATACAACGGTGAACGGCAATTTACCCAATGGCGATGTGCCAGTACATGTTCGTTTGTGGTTTCAATTAGGTGATGGAAGCCCCTGGCAATTTACTGATGTTGTTTTTTCGTCTGCACCATAGCGATTAAGTAACGAGGCGGCATTGCCACTTTAACTAACTTAAAAGCAGCGTGAACGAATGGGTAACCCCGCGGCTCGGCAGTCGGACAGCACGCGTTGATGTTCAGGCGGCCAGATGGCACTCCTATTCCCAGGTGATGGCGTGTTTGACTCGTATTTACCGTGTCGACAATGCCGATGTTGCTTGAACTCGATATTCAGCGTCTGGGAAAGCGGGCAAAGTCCTCGGAGCGGTCTTTGATTTAGTTTTAGAAAATTTAAAATTAGTTGGAGAAGAAAATACTTTTCGGTGCCCAAAACGGAAGTTGCTTTTCGTTTCGCTACGATAACCTGGACTTTGCGAATCGGGGAAACTTAGAGATAAGCAGCAAGGGTGAAAATTCGTAAAAATTACCAACGAGTACAAGATATTCGATATCTAATTTGCTATTGTAGAACTCAGAGTGCATTTGGAGCGCCTCCCGTCCGCGGCAAGGGATTATCCCACCATTTACTACAATTGACAGCATCCTCTTTTCAGCCTGTATCGCGGACCCGGGCAATAATGAAAGGAGGCTCTAATGGCTTACTCACTTCCCGCTCGACCTGACATTAGTCTGCTAAGAAAACAGGCTAAAAAACTCCTCAAGTTGTATCGCGAGCACAGCGCCGATGCACTTTCTGAGATTAATTTATATCATCCGCAGCCTGTTTCCTTCAGAGGATTGCGAGACGCCCAATTGGTGGTGGCTCGCAGCTACGGTTTCCCAGGATGGAAGGAACTTGACGAAGCAGTTGCGCTTAAAGGCTTAGAAGCTAAAACCTTGTCAGAGAAAGCAATCCTGTTCATTCAAATGGGTTGCGTGCAATACAATGGTGACGATACGTTGAGAAATTATCAACGCGCCAGTGATCTACTGGCAGCCAATCCTGATATTGCCGAGACCAGTTTCCACTCTGCACTAGTCGCCAATAACCTTCCAGCAGTAGTTAGCTACATCGAGTCAGATCACGCATTGGCAATTAGCTCAGGCGGTCCTCTAGGTTGGCCAGCATTATTGTATGTGACTTACACTAGAGTCGCGGAAGCCGAGGAAACCCGGCATTCGCTGGAGATTGCCAAACTGCTACTTGAAAAAGGTGCTGATCCGAACTCCCATGTGTTACTGGGCAATACCTACCGTTTTTCTGCACTCACGGGGGCGATGGGTGAAGGCGAGCAAGGTGTCAATCAGCCCCCGCATCAATACGCCGACCAAATCGCATTGCTATTACTGGAATCAGGGGCAAACCCGAATGAGGCTCAGGGACTGTATAACACCATGTTCACCGATAGCGGAGACAAGTGGTTGGAGTTGTTGCTTAGTCGAGGACTGGGTCCGGAGCACCGCCTTGATTGGGATACAGGAGACGGTGAAAGCACAATCGGCACACTGAACTATCAACTTTCTACAGCAGTAGATAGCAATCGGCTAGAAAGAGTCAGAACTCTCCTAGCCGCCGGTGCAAACCCTAACAGTTTCAATATTTACAATGGCCGCGCGTTACATACCAATGCACTGCTTGCCGGCCACGAGGCCATTGCGCAGTTGCTGTTCGACTCAGGCTCTACGCCGGAACAGCTCGTCGTGCCTGAGCAATTCAGAGTCGCCTGCATTCGTCAGGATTTCACGACAATCAAGGAAATGTTACGTGCTCATCCAAAATTGAAAGATGATGCTTCATTGCTACACGCTGCTGCTGAGCATTGTAGTGGTGAACTGGTCACGTACCTTATTGAGCAGGGATTTGATATAAATGGTCAGTCGAAACATGGCAAAACACTGCTACATCATTATGCGCTAACTAACGAACCGGATCAGATAAAGTATCTGTTGAAACAAGGTGCTCGAGTAGATATTCTTGATACCTCTTACCAAAGCACTGCTGCCGGTTTTGCAGCCTACAGTGGTTTCTATAAGGTGATGCGTATATTGCTGGATGAATCCGACAATCTACTGGCAATCGTGAGCTGCGCTTATCTTGAACGGGCGCGAGCGTTGTTATCGAGTCAACCAGATTTGGTAAACCAGAAAGATGCTAAAGGTAATAGCGTACTGCACGTGATTGGTTCGTGGCTTCACGATGAACCCGAACACAGCACCTGTACCGAGCTGATAGAGGTGCTAGTCTCAGCAGGCGCTGACTCCAGTGCCAAAAATAAGAATCAACAAACTCCCTTCGAATTTAGAGAGTCAATTGGAGACAGTGTGATAGCAGATCTTTTGAGTGAATTATAACCACTCTAGATCAACAATAAATAAAGGGGCGAAGGGATCAGGGATTATCCTTTCATGTCCTTTAACTTGCATTGCGAGTTCTACTGTCCGACACTCATTCTCCAGATTTGGAAATTTCTTTTATAGCGTCGTCCCAAACATTCCAAGTACCGGTTAAAGCACTTTGGAGTCCAAGTAATATCCCGCGATCGAGTTTTTAAATAGCTATCTGATTTCCCTAAAGCGGTC
>CAYTJF010000309.1:0-5874 GCA_964437945.1 uncultured Granulosicoccaceae bacterium | reverse complement strand
TCAGTTTCACGATTCTCCTAACAACTTCCAGTTTTGCTCAGGAAGTTAACAATACCGACAAAGCCAGCACTGCCAGACAATGGACAGAAGCTCTGCTGTTTGCCATTCGCCGCGATCTTGCACGACCCACTGTCCATGCTCGAAATCTATATCACCTCTCTGCAGCCATGTTTGATGCCTGGGCGATCTATGAACCCGACGTATCATCGTTGTTTACACTGACCTCAAGTGAATTTGCAGACTGTCGTCTGGTCAGCGATTTTCGCGTTGATTCCAGCCAAAACAATTCAATGGCGAACCTGTCAGCAAGAGACAAAGCACTTGCCCAAAATCAGGCAGTTGGCATGGCGGCATGGACTCTTCTAGAACATCGCTTCAGAAACAGTAAAAACAGTAAGCAGATGCTGGCGCAATTTCAGAAAACAGCGCAGGCTCAAGGGTTGGCAAACGCTGAATTCGATCCGGACGACATTGCTTCAGCTCAATATTTAGGTACCCAGGTCGGTCGCTGTATCATTGCCTACGGCCTGGAGGATGGTTCAAACGAGGAACAGGGCTACAGCAACCTGGACTATGCACCAGTAAATCCACCTTTAGACCCGACAACGCCAGGGAATCCAGGTCGGATTAATCCCAACCGTTGGCAACCACTAAAGCTATCCATTTTTATCGACCAGTCAGGCAACGCAACGGACACACCAGAGTTTCTCGGTGCTGACTGGGGGCAGTTAAAACCGTTTGCTCTGGAGGAAGCCACTGATAAAACTGACATTACCATTGACGGCACCACTGTGCCGGTTTGGCTGGACCCAGGCGCACCCCCACTGCTAAGTGACGATAAAAATTTAAACAGGATTTATCAACTGAATCATTTATCGGTAGCGCTTTGGTCCGCAAATCTAGACCCTTTCGGCGATCAAACTATCGACATTTCACCAGGTGCACTTGGCAACCTGCCACCGCTTGATGACTTTCCAAATAATCAAGCGCTAATTCTAAATGAATACAACAGCACTAACGGGGGAATGATTCGAAATACCGGCCACGAGCTTAATCCGAGAACGTCATTTCCCTATGAGAACAACGTAGTACCACTTGGAGACTACTCACGCGTGTTGGCTGAATATTGGGCTGATGGACCCGACAGCGAAACACCGCCCGGGCACTGGTTTGACATTTATAACACCGAGGTTGCGCAGCACCCGCAACACCAACGAAAACTTAGCGGTCTGGGATCTGAGCTGGACCCACTGTCTTACGATGTTATCGTTTATCTTGCACTGGGAGGCGCCCTGCATGACAGTGCGATTGCCGCCTGGAGCGCTAAACGGGCCTACGACTATGCTCGACCAATTACTGCTATTCGCTACATGGCGACGCTTGGACAAAGTACCAGCCCGGACCTTCCCAATTATCATGTACAAGGTGTACCTTTGGTACCCGACAGGGTTGAGCTTGTTAAAGCCGGTGACGAACTTGCCGGCGTCAATGGTGAGAACATAAACAAGATTAAAGCCTATATCTGGCTGGGTCCAGATGAAATAGACAACCCTGCGACTGATACAGCTGGTGTCGGCTGGCAGTTGCTGGAAAAATGGTGGCCATACCAAAGACCTACTTTCGTTACTCCCCCGTTTGCTGGCTTTGTATCAGGTCATTCAACATTTTCCCGCGCTGCAGCAGAGGTGTTAACCGCAGCTACCGGCGATGAGTTTTTTCCAGGCGGTATGGCAGAATTTGTGGCATTGAAAAACACGTTTCTCGTATTTGAGCAAGGACCAAGCGTAGATGTCAGGTTGCAATGGGCAACCTATCGAGATGCAGCAGATCAGACCAGCCTGTCCAGAATCTGGGGTGGCATCCACCCGCCAGCAGATGACTTGGTTGGCCGCAAAATGGGTGAAGAAATCGGCATCAAGGCATGGTCTCGGGTTTCGTCGTTAATAGCGCAGGCTTATCCGGCTGTTGCCCACAGTAACAAAGTGAAGAATGAAGAATTCGTACAAGTTGCGCGAACAAACGTTTTCGAGTCTTCCGTAAAAACTGGCGGAGGGTGCAGCGTCGATCAAAAAGGTAATCATCTGATGTTATTGCTGCTACTGATAGCTGCATTTGCGAGTCAAATTTACAGAACTGTTAAATATTCACCCAGACCATAAAACAGACTGTCTGACCCGAGTCAGACAACCGTGAGCAGACGACAATCAGTGAGCTTCCTCCCAACTATCCCCGATACCTACATCCACTTCCAATGGCACTGATAATGTCGCTGCCGCAATCATATGATCTTTTATTTGCGCACCAATAGCATCGGATTCACCTTTAGGAACTTCCAGCACCAATTCATCATGCACCTGCATGACCACCTGCGCATCAATATTATCCGTAGCTAACCACTTATCAACTAGCAACATGGCTCGCTTGATGATATCGGCAGCGGTACCTTGCATAGGCGCATTGATAGCAGTGCGTTCTGCATACTGTCGCATTTGACCATTACGAGCGTTTATATCTGGTAAATAAAGACGTCTGCCAAACACCGTTTCAACAAAACCGGTTTCTTTTGCATTCGTGCGCGTATCGTCCATATAAATTTTCACACCCGGATACCGTTCAAAATACAAATTGATGTACTCTGCCGCTTCGCCACGCGAAATATCTAATTGCTTCGCCAACCCAAATGCTGACATTCCATAAATGAGTCCAAAGTTTATGGCTTTCGCAGCACGGCGCTGATCAGCATCCACGTCTGCGACGTTTACGGCAAACACTTCGGCAGCTGTCGCACGATGTACATCAAGGCCTTGTTCAAACGCGCTTACCAATCCCTCGTCCCCAGACAAGTGCGCCATAATTCGAAGCTCAATCTGAGAGTAATCAGCTGCCAGAATGCGGTATTTTTTTCTCGGCACAAATGCCTCTCGAATGCGGCGACCCTCTTCGGTACGCACGGGTATATTTTGTAAATTCGGGTCGGTACTCGATAGTCTTCCTGTCGATGCAACAGCCTGATGATAAGACGTATGCACTCGTCCGCTGGACGGATTAATCTGTAGTGGCAACTTATCGGTATAAGTTGATTTAAGTTTTGCCAGTGTTCGGTGCTGCAGAATTAACTGAGGCAAGGGATAATCTTGAGCTAGCGTCACCAGAACTTCTTCAGCGGTTGAGGGTTGTCCTTTTGGCGTCTTTTTAATGATCGGAAATTGTTTTTCTTCGAAGAATATTTCCTGAATCTGTTTCGGTGAACCGAGATTAAATTCCTTGCCAGCATCAGCATAAGCATCTGCCTCAATCTGCTCAAGCTTGGTCGCCAACTCTGTACTCTGAGTATCGAGCATGGCCGCATTAATACCAACACCTGTGCACTCTATGCGGGACAGCACATGCAGTAACGGAAGTTCGGTATCGAGGTATAAAGCTTTCAGTTTTTTGTTTTTTTCAAGTTCTGGCCAAAGCGCTTGGTGTAGCTGCAAGGTAATATCAGCATCTTCTGCTGCATAATGACTCGCTTGCTCTAAGGGTATTTGATCGAAGGTCAATTGTTTTTTTCCCTTGCCGGCGATATCTTCAAATTTCACCGTGTTCAACCCCAAGTATTTTTTCGCCAGAGAATCCATGTCGTGCCGGGTAGCGGTTGAATCGAGCACATAGGATTCAAGCATGGTGTCGTGGGCAACATTGCTTAACACAATGTCATATTTTCGTAGCACATTAATGTCGTATTTAATGTGCTGGCCTATGATTTGTCCGCCTTTGGCTTCAAGCAACGGCTTGAACTTGGCAAGCACCTTATCTCTATCAAGTTGTTTTGGCGCATCATCATAGGAATGTGCAAACGGCACATAAGCTGCCGTACCCGGCTCAATTGCAAAAGAAATACCGACCACCTCTGCCACCATATAATCAAGACTGGTGGTTTCAGTGTCAAACGCGAACAGTTTCGCTTTTTTAAGCTTCGCCAACCACGCATTGAGATCCTTCATGGTCAGAACGGTTTCGTAATTCTGGTCATTGCGTGCAACAACGGCTGCATCTGCACCTGGGCTCGAATCCGCACTGACACCCGAGGCGCTCTTGTCACCCGTTGGCAACAGTGGGGACTTTCCTTCGGAGAGTTCGCGTTTCCAGGTGTTAAATTCAAGTGTGTTGTATAGATCAGCTAACTTTTCTACATCTGGTTCGGCAAGCTTTAAGCTTTTAACTTTTTTATTAAGCGGCACATCGGTTTTAATTGTTGCAAGCTCATACGACATCGGTAGGAATTCGACACTGGCACGAAGCTTCTCACCGATTTTGCCCTTAACCGAATCAGCATTTGCAATAACCTCATTTAGCGATGCATGCGTGCTTAGCCACTTTGCGGCTGTTTTTGGCCCGCAACTGGGCACACCGGGAATATTGTCTGAGGTATCACCTACCAAAGCCAGATAGTCAATTATCTGCTCAGGTTTTACCCCAAACTTGTCTTGCACACCTTGTACGTCAGTAGTCGTGTTGTTCATGGTATTTATAAGCGACACATTGGCGTTGACCAATTGAGCCATGTCTTTGTCGCCTGTTGAAATGATGGTATTCAATCCGGCGGCGGTTGCCTGCACGGCCAGTGTGCCGATCACATCATCAGCTTCAACACCCGGTACGATGAGCATCGGAAAACCCATGCTTTCCACCAACTGATGCAATGGCTCTATTTGAGTGCGCATATCATCAGGCATGGATGGGCGATTGGCCTTGTACTCTTTATATATGTCGTCGCGAAAAGTCTTACCCTTCGCATCAAATATCACTACCATTATCTCCGGTCGGTAGTCAGCGACCAGACGACGCAACATGTTAACCACACCGTAAATGGCACCTGTGGGCTGGCCTTTAGCTGTGGTCAGTGGCGGCATAGCGTGAAACGCCCTATATAGATAAGACGAACCATCAACTAAAATAACTGGTTTAGCAGCGGACATACCGTTCAACTTCTTAAATCTTCGAAGCCGATAGTGTACGTCAACACGATTAACCCGTTTCAAGGAATCACATGCGAGAACTACCAAAAAACAACCAAATGAGCGCAGATGCGCGAGACCGGGCACTAACCCGTGATTCATGGAAAATCTTCCAGATCATGGCAGAGTTTGTTGACGGATTTCAGCAACTCGCTGATATCAGTCCGTCAGTTTCAATATTCGGCTCGGCGCGGTTCAAACCAGACAATACTTACTACCAGGCAGCGGAAGAGATTAGCCGCCTCTTGTCAGACTCAGGATTTGCTGTGGTCAGTGGTGGCGGACCTGGCATTATGGAAGCAGTAAACAAGGGTGCTCTGGCTGGCAAGTCTGCAAGCGTTGGTCTGAATATTCGACTCCCACATGAGCAATCCGGGAATGGCTTTCAGGATATCAGTATTAATTTTAAGTACTTCTTCGCCCGTAAAGTCATGTTTGTAAAATACGCCTCAGCTTATGTTGTGATGCCTGGTGGTTTTGGCACTCTGGATGAAATGGCAGAAGTGCTAACGCTTGTTCAAACCGGCAAGTCCCAAAAAGTACCGATCATTCTGTTCGGCTCAACATTCTGGAATGGCCTGCTTGAATGGTTCAAGGACTCATTGATTGAAGAAGGGACCATCAGCCCCAAGGATATGGATTTATTCCACGTTACCGACGATCCGCAATTTGTCATAGACACCATTTTCGATTTTTATGAAGGTGTTGACCTGGACGAAATCATCAGTCAGTCGCAATTGCAAATGGACTTGTAGAGCGCGTTGGTCATTACCTATTTATTAATAAAACTTGCAGAATAGTTTGCCACCTACCTATTAACCACTTGATACGTTCGAGTTCAGCGTGACTGTCTGCGTTTTTATGCCCTTTAGGG
>CAYTJF010000308.1:0-5915 GCA_964437945.1 uncultured Granulosicoccaceae bacterium | reverse complement strand
GTAGGTAAACCGATCAAAAGTTAGTTTGAAATGTGCGGTCAGTGCGATAAGAGAATCTGCTTTAACGCATCGACAATGTCGGGGTGTAGTGGTAGTACGAACCCATAGAACGATTGCCGGCAAATCCATAACAAGCCAGTATTAGCTTTTGACAAACTATAGTTTTGCACTGCTGGCCACCCGGGTGCGCCACGGCTACACCGAGCACCACATCAGCCCCATGATGCTCTGCAAGCCTTTGTTAGCTACATTATTTTGACAAAGCCCAGAACCTCAGCGTTCCCGTGACTCTCTAACTGCATCCAATATATTTTTCTTTGATACGCCACTCTTTATTCCTTTTACATCAAATGGCGACCGCTTCTCGCGCTTGGACTTCACCGAAAAAACGGTTCCGTCTTTTCTTTTAATAAGCACTTCTTCATTTTGCGCTTCATCTAGGAGCTCAGCGAGCTTTTGACGTGCCTCAGAATACGAATAAACTTTCATAATTATTCTATTACCTCAATGTTCATTTCTTGAGCTATTTCTGTCAGTTTCTTATCCAATGAAAGAATAGAGCAAGATGCCGCTACTGCACACTGGAGAAAATACGCATCGTACGCATATATATTGTGGGTTAGCGCAATTGATAGAGCTTTTGGTATATCTACCTTTACCAGCTTTACCGGAATTTTCTGCGTGATACTGAAGATTGATATTGCGTCTGTTTTATCTATCTGCTTTCGCTTGATCATAGCTGATAGCGCATTCCCTATCTCATAGGGCAATATCTCAGGGGCGTAAATGTCACAGCCTTGTGATAGCTTAATGATTTTCTTTTTGCTTTCCTCCTCTAGAGCCACTGAGAGGAAGATGTTGGTGTCAGCTATGATTTTCATGATCATATTGTACAATTGTACAAGTATAAAATCAAGGAGTCTATATCGCAACAATATAGTCGCTGTTTCGTTTGGTATACAACGCCAGTCACCATGGCTCTCTGGCGAATACTCGGCGAATACTTAATGAGTCAAACGCTTGCAGCTCCAGCGCTATACCCTAATACCATTGCACTGAGTAATCCGTTACCCGACAGGTAACCACTATCAGCCGAACCCGACACGCCACAGGCCGCTCCGCCACCAGCAAAAAGATTGGGGAACGTGCCGCCTTGCTTTTTGCGCACTCGACCATTCGGCTCGACATCCAGACCGCCCTGTGTGTGAAACAGCGCGCCGGTAACGCGAACGCCATAGTACGGCGCTGTTAATTCGCCTAAGCCCGAAAACGTGCGACCAAATTGATCCTCACCATTGAGTGGAATCTTGCTTATGGTGCCGATAAACCGATCAACGGGTAGATTGAAATGTGCTGCCAGCGCGATAAGAGAATCTGCTTTAACGACGGCGTTTACTGCCTCTGCCTGTTTAAAATCTTCGAACTGTCTTGCTACACCGGCGATGCGCTCATCGAATACTGCAATTGCGATTGACTCGGGTTGCGATAACACGGCTCGCGCGGCTTCAGAGTAACCTTGTGACTCATCCCAAAAACGGTTTCCGTGTGTATTGACCTGCACGCCACCTTCTGTGATAACCGCCCAGCTAATCAGTATGCCCTGGGGATGTGCTACGTTACCGTGGCCTTGATAAGCCCCAAGATGTTTAACCGATGCGCCAAGTTGATTACCCCAATCGACAGCATCACCCAGGTTACCCGAATGTCCAAACCAGAGCGCATCAGCTATGTCGGGCATGTAGTGTGAGACCATAGCGCGATTGCCACCAAATCCATTACAAGCCAGTATCAGCTTTTGACACGCTATAGTTTCGCTCTGCTGACCATCTGGGTGCACCACAGCTACACCGTGCATCACATCAGCTACGTTATAAATAGTGTGTGCACGACGATTACAAATGATATCTATCCCTGCGCGTTCACAACTCGTACGCAATGCATCAATAAGCTCAATACCAGATCGGGTCGGCAGTCCGTGCATGCGTCGATGCGTATGCCCCGGATAGTCAAAGTCGTGCACCAGTGAAAATGGCAATTGGTATTGGTCACTTAACCAGTCAATCACCACACTCGCGCCTGATGCAAATGCGACTACGAGTTCTGGGTCATTTTCATTGTGTGCTTTGGCTTGTATGTCCGCGGCGAATTGTTCTGCAGAATCAGCAATGTTAGCCGCTTTTTGTAACAAGGTACCAGCGGCCGGAATTAATCCTGCTGAGAGTGAAGTAGAACCAGCCGGTAGCGGGTCAGCTTCAACAACCAATACTCGCTGTCCGGCCTCAACGGCTGCCAATGCGGCCACCAGACCACAGGCACCTGCTCCAATGATGAGTGTTTCTGTTTCAATATCGAACCCATCTGGCGGAGGCGCTGTTATCTTTACTGCGACGTTTGGATTCACTTGTCACCGCTATAGCGTTTGCCACGTTCTAACATCTCGTTGGTGCCGAGCACGCGATTTAACCCATCAAAGTCAAACATGCGGTCTGCAAATGGCTGGTTCGACTGGTGGCGATGCAGGCTTGCATAATAGTCTTGTGCTGTATGCGCCAATGCTCTTGCGATTCCGCCTGGAAAAATCACAATCGAGAAACCTTGTTGTTGAAGATCATCCGCACCGGTAATCGGAGTAAATCCCCCTTCCACCATGTTCGCCAGTAACGGCACGCGATCTTTAAAGCGAACACAAATCGCTGCGAGTTGTTCGCGCGTTTGTGGCGCTTCTATAAACAGTACATCAGCACCTGCCGCCAGATACGCTTCTGCCCGGTCCAGTGCTGCATCAAATCCTTCAACAGCAATGGCATCGGTTCGCGCTATGACCAGCGTTTTCTCACAAAGACGTGCATCAACCATTGCCTTGATCTTGCCCGTCATCTCACTTGACGAGATCAGACTTTTGTCAGTTAAATGCCCGCAGCGCTTTGGGTGAGTCTGATCTTCAAGTTGCAATGCCGCAGCGCCTGCACGTTCATATTGGCGCATGGTGCGCTGTGCATTCAGTGCGTTGCCGAAGCCTGTGTCGGCGTCAATGATTATTGGCACATCAATTCGATCAGCTATTAAGGCAAGTGTTTCTGCCATTTCACTGACCGATGTTAATCCGATATCCGGTTGGCCAAGACGTGTGTAAGCCACTGCCGCGCCGCTCAGATACAATGCTTCAAAGCCTGCCTTTGCAGCGATGCTGGCAGTCAGTGCATCATAAATTCCGGGGGCAATCAAAATATCCTGTTGCTGTAGTCTTGCTGCAAGGTTGTTCATACGTTGCTCTCTAACCATTTATGCACATCGCTACAATTCATTTGGTGGGTAACGGTTGCCAGCGACAACAATGTTGCGTCGTGCACGGCTGGATCAAACGCGGCACAGCCATCGCTGAGCATGATGGTGTCTATATTTCTCAGGTGTGCATCACGCAAAGTGCTCGCAACGCCGCCATTAGTCACTATGCCACCGACAATTAAATGTTCTACACCAATTGCTCGCATGATGTACTCAAGTCGAGTTTGATAAAACGCGGAGTACGCCACTTTTTCTATTGTGTAGTCTGCCGGGGTCAGCGTGTCTACCAGGCTGTGCCCGAAACTGCCCGGAGCAAAATCACCCTTAGCTAAAAAAGGTCGCAACGCTTTGAGGTGCGGCGCAATTAACGGTTCATCATCAGGTCCTGGTACCAGAGTAAACTGCGCTGAAAAATAACTGCCCCCGTGTTTATGCAGTGCATTGATCAAAGGTGCTATGCGTTCTGGCAAAACCTTGATGGCATCACTACCCTGCTGCGCACGGCCATAGGCGCCATTCGGGTGCAGAAAGTCATTCTGCAAATCTATTGTTAGCAGTGCAGTTTTTGCCAATTCCCAATTTTTTGGATCATCCATTAACTATTCTCCACCGCTTCTCTCCAATGCTTCTATGACGGTATTGCCATATTCATCGATGCGACCTTGCAGCCCTGGTTCGATTAATACGGTGGTGTCGGGTTGTTCCAATATTGCTGGTCCGACAACAATTAATCCGGCAGGTAACTCCAATCGGTTATAAATCGCTGTTTCAAACCATTGAGTGTCGAAATGCACCTGTCTTTTTGCTTTTGGCTTTACTACTTTAGTACCTGCATCGGGCGCAAGCGTTCGCAAATCAAACTTTGGCCGTTTGCCGGTCACCGCACTGCGAAGGTTAATAATGCGCCTCACACCGTTTGGCAGCAAACGACCGAAACTTCTTTTATAAGTTTTATCAAACGCATCTGCAATGACTTCCCGGCTTAGTGGCAACACACAGCCATTGTTCACTTGCACCGGTACCGGCACAGCAACAGTATGTGTTTGCCCCGCGTAGGACATATCGAGCTCAAAGCTTACATCACGCGAATCGAAGCGCGTATTGGATGCATCGAGTAATTTGCCACCATCGTCCACATGTGCTTGCATAAATAAGGTAAGCCGGTTTTCATCCAGGCCGTCAACGGTGGTATTCACCGTTTGCACAAAGTCCTGACGCATATCTGCAATGACACAACCCATAGCACTGGTAACACCCGGATAACGCGGAATAAGCGCACGTGCAATGCCGACCTCGGCAAGCATGGCGCCTGCGTGCAGACCACCTCCACCGCCAAATGGCATAAAGACAAACTGTTTAGGATCAAAACCTCGTTCGATACTCACCAGCCTTAACGCACCCGCCATTCGAGAATTTGCCACTCGCAGAATGGCTTCTGCGGCAGCCGAGGTGTCCAGCTCCAACTGCTGACCAACATGCCTATCAATGGCTAAAGCTGCGGCTTCTCGATCAAGCGCTTTAAGGTTGCCTCCAATAGGGCTGGATGAATCTATTCGACCCAGAACAACATTGGCATCAGTGACTGTTGGTCGCTCGTTGCCAAGTCCATAAGCCACCGGACCAGGATCGGAACCGGCACTTTCAGGACCTATATTAAGCAGTCCCCCCTTATCCACCCATGCAATCGAACCACCACCGGCACCAATGGTCGTGATTTCTATCATTGGCGTTCTTATCACCATGCCAAAATCAATCGATGTCTGTGCACTTAACATTGACTGACCATCAGAGATTAATGACACATCAAAACTGGTGCCGCCCACATCACCGGTTATCACATTATTAAAACCCGCATTCTGGGCAATGTAAGCAGCGGCGATAACACCAGCCGCCGGACCAGACAACGCCGTACGTATTGGTGTTCTACACGCGTTATCTACGGTCATCACACCACCGTTGGATTGCACAATCATAAACTCACCAGCAAAGCCATCCTGTGATAGCGCCTGTTCGAGACGATGGAAGTAACCAGAGACCTCAGGCTGTAAATAGGCATTTAACGCAGTGGTAGAGAAGCGTTCAAACTCGCGTATCTCCGGCAAAATCTCAGATGAAACGGCAACATGCGGATTGGGCCATAGCTTGCGAACCACAGAAGCTGCACTTATTTCATTGGCTGGATTGGCGTAGGCGTTAGCAAACAATATGGCAACTGACTCACAGCCGGACGCTAACAACTGTTGTACTGCGGTACGCACAGATTCGAGATTGACTGCGGTGCGTATGGTGCCGTCAGCCAAAGTGCGTTCGGGCACTTCGATTCGGTGTTGTCTTGTCGCAATGGGTTCAAAGTTACCGCGTAAACCCCAGGTATGCGGCCGATCGCGGCGCCGCATTTCGAGTACATCACGCAACCCTTCTGTAGTGATCACACCGGTTTTTGCCCCCTTGCGTTCCAACAAGGCATTGGTTCCAGCGGTGGTACCGTGCACCACTACGGCGATATCAGACAAGCGATCACTGTGTTGTTTGATTCCGTGCAGAAAACCACCGGACTGATCAGGCCGTGTCGTCGGTACTTTAGCGACCTGCGCTGTGCCATCGTCTTCGTTTAAAACAAATACATCGGT
>CAYTJF010000307.1:0-5938 GCA_964437945.1 uncultured Granulosicoccaceae bacterium | reverse complement strand
GAGAATTGGGATTAGCTAGTTTGGGGTTGAATGCGTAGAGTTACAGAATCCTCATTTGATTGGATGACGATACTGTTGTTAGTTTAACGTGCGCGTGAAGTTTGCTTGTGTCCCCAGTATGGGAAACTCTGCAACTAGTAGTCCGTCCACCAGATAAATTAGGATTCAGAGTTCACCAGCCGCCGTCCTGCAAGGCACGTTTGTGAAGGCATATTGGGCATACGTCGAACAAACGTAACGCAGTCAGGGTGGTGGCTGGTGAACTCCCTACGGGCGAGGCTGTCTGCGCCCGTGCCTGCGTTACCCTTCCTCGACGTATGCCCAATATGCCTTCGGAAGGATGCCTTGCCACGAACACAGACAGACTCGCTGAATCCTAATTTATCTGGTGGACGGACTACTAGTGGATGGACCACTAGTCAGGGGCAGCAGGTAGTACGAACGGCGGTTTATGGGCTTTCTTGCGCAACCAGTTTAAGGTTGTGAAAACGCTTGGACGTCTGACTATCCATTTGAGCAGGCGGTGTTTGCCCGGGAACTCGCACAGGGCCATGCCCAGCACCAGGCATACCAGTCCAGGCCCAGGTGTGAACATCATGGCTATTCCTGCCAGTATCATGATGCACCCCACCACTGTTTTTACTACAGAGGTACACAGGCGACGTGCCGAAAACGGCTTGTTTATTGGTGGTTTTGAAAAGTAATTTGCAGGTAATCTGGCAAGCACCCATGGTGTTGCCAGCAGAGAGGTTGTTAACAGCAAAAAAGAGAAGCCAGCCAGTGCTGCAATGATACTGGTGTTTTGCGACAGCCAAATTGCCAGTGGTTCGGGCATGGTTACCGACCGATGATGAAAGTACCTATTTTAACCAGTTGATCTCATTAGCGGTGAATTCATTGATCTGGGTACTGCGCATGCTTACGGCCATGTAAGAAGAGCCATAGGAGGTTGGTATACGCCCAGTCATAATTTCGGCGTAGCGTTGCGGAAAAAGCGGCTCGCGCTGAGCGTCGGCATAACCAATTGGGTATATTGGACTGCCAAATTCGGTGTATTTATCGATCGCTCCCACGGTATGCAGCATTTCATGAGCAATCACAATGTTATTTTGTGATGTTTGTTCGTCGATAGCGAATGCATGCACTAAC
Source organism: uncultured Granulosicoccaceae bacterium (assembly GCA_964437945.1). Lineage (GTDB taxonomy): Bacteria > Pseudomonadota > Gammaproteobacteria > Granulosicoccales > Granulosicoccaceae > Granulosicoccus. Next base: position 4,789 of record CAYTJF010000307.1, on the reverse strand, counting down.
CCCATCAAACCTTTTTGCAGACCCAGCGAATGTGCCAGCGGTTTGTCGCTCTCACCTGAGTGATACATAACAAACATTCGAATGCGGGTGATGCCGCCATCGTCATCCGGTGTATTGCGGTAGGCCCACCAGCGAAAACGCAGACCCCAGAAAAGCACGGCTATCTCATTGTCATTTTCTGGCCAGGGTGGTGGTCGATTCTGTACCTGCTCGCCCAGCGACACTTTGAATGGTTGCTGCAAATCCAGATCGTATCGTCGAGCTTCTCTTATCGCCCAGCGATCAATAATTGAGAACGTACTGGCATCAAGGTTATCTATGTAGTCAGAGGTGGCTAAATGCCCATCAGCATTGATAGGGAAAACGGTCACCTGTAGCGTTTGATTCCAGTTCCGCGTATAAACCAGTTGTGTCAAACTAACAAAACCCACGCACAGCAGTACGATGAGCAGTACAGTCACTCGAACACTTGAAAAAGATGGCAGGCCCATTGACACTGTTTCGGGACAAAGTGCTGCTACCTTTAAAATCAACGGCAAACTCTGTGTAGTTACCCAAATATCGCCATGAAAGAATCCAACCCAGTTACCATTGCACGCAAAAACTACCAGGCTCCTAACTGGACCATAGATCAAACTGAGCTGGTGTTCGAGCTAGCGCCCAGCTTGACGGTAGTACAAAGTCGATTACATTTGCGTCGGGTTGGTACTGGTGCTTTGCAGCTCGATGGCAGCGACCTGGAACTACAATCGATCAGCGTTGACGATTTGCCTTTGGATGAAAGTCAGTACACGGTCAGTGATGATCACTTGATCATTGATGGTTTGCCAGAGCGTTGTGAGCTAACGACCGTGGTCCACATTAATCCTCAGGCCAATACAGCCCTGGAGGGATTGTATTGCAGTAGCGAGAATTTCAGTACGCAATGTGAAGCCGAAGGGTTTCGAAAAATCACCTACTATCTTGATCGGCCTGATGTGTTGTCAGTATTCCGGGTACGTATTGTTGCCGATCGTGATGCCTGTCCGGTGTTACTGTCCAATGGTAATCTGGAGTCCTCTCTGGAGCTTGATGATGGTCGGCATCAGGTGCAATGGCACGACCCCCACCCGAAGCCGTGTTATTTGTTTGCATTGGTAGCAGGCAAGTTGTCGCGTATACAAGATACGTTTACTACACGCTCAAATCGCGTTGTTGATCTGCATATCTATGTTGAAGACCACAATATCGATCAATGCCAATTTGCCATGGATGCGTTAAAACGTTCTATGAAGTGGGACGAAGAGGTTTATGGCCTTGAGTACGATCTTGATTTGTTCATGATTGTAGCCGTTGACGACTTCAACGCTGGCGCAATGGAAAACAAAGGGCTGAATATTTTTAATTCAAAATATGTTTTAGCCGATGCGTCGCTGGCAACCGATGATAATTTTCTTGGTGTAGAAGCGGTTGTAGCGCATGAATACTTTCATAACTGGACAGGTAATCGCGTTACTTGTCGTGACTGGTTTCAACTGAGCTTAAAAGAAGGTCTCACTGTTTTTCGCGATCAGGAATTTAGCGCAGACATGCAGTCGCGAAACGTTAAACGTATTCAGGATGTTCGGTTATTGCGAGCGCAACAATTTGCCGAAGATGCCAGCCCCATGTCGCACCCGATAAGACCAGATGAGTATATTGAGGTCAATAATTTCTACACGCTCACTGTTTATGAAAAAGGCGCAGAAGTCATTCGCATGATCCACTCCCTGCTAGGTTCGCAGCAGTACTATGCAGGAATCGATTTGTATTTTGAACGCCATGATGGTCAGGCAGTCACGTGTGATGATTTTGTGCAAGCAATGCAGGATGCCAGCGGTTTAGACTTGACGCGCTTTCGTCAATGGTACTCGCAGTCGGGAACACCGACTATTCGCGTGCAGGATAGTTACGATGCACATAGTAAGCAGTACACATTAACCGTTACGCAGAGTAATCCGGATAAAGCAGGAGTATTGCGCCCTCCGTTGCATATTCCACTTCGCATGGGACTTTTGGATTCAGATGGCAATGAGCTGGCATTGAGCTGTGGCAGAGCAGATGATGATGGAAGCCATGTGCTTGATCTTACTGAAAATACACACGAATTTGTTTTTAATGACATTGCCACCAAGCCAGTACCATCGTTACTACGTGGATTTTCAGCACCTGTGGTGCTTGATTATGACTATGATGATCAAACGCTAGCTTTTCTACTGGCAAACGATACGGACAGCTTTAACCGTTGGGAAGCGGGTCAGCGATTGGCGAGTCGTGTCATACAAGGTTTGCTTGACGACTCAGATGCCGGTGTGCCCAATAGCTTTGTTGAAGCGTTCAAAACACTGATCGATGATGATGGTCTCGACGTCGCTTTTAAGGCGATCATGCTCGGCATGCCCGGTATAAAAACCATTTCGAACGAGCAAGCAGTGATTGATATACAAGCCATTGAAAAGGCCTTACGTGCTGTAAAAACAGCCTTGGCAACGCGTTATCAATCAACCTTGCAATCCTGGGTAACGTCAATGCCTGATCGTGATCAGCTTGAGTGTACTGGCGAGCGTGCCTTGGCCAATACCGCTTTGGCTTTATTAACTTATTTGCCAGCCGAACACTGGCAACACCTGGCTGTGGCGCAATACGAGAACGCAACCAATATGACTGATCGTATCGAGGCGTTGGCGGTGTTGTGTGATATTCCGGGCAGTACTAAAGATCAGTGCGTGTCCGATTTTTATGAACGATGGTCTGAACACAGGCTGGTTGTTGATATGTGGTTTTCAGTTCAAGCTGGTGCCCAACATGAACAGGTTATAGATGACGTTATTGCGCTAACCGGTCACGAAGCGTTTGATGCCTCAAATCCCAACAGACTTCGCTCATTGATAGGCAAGTTTGCTTCTGGCAATCCAGTGTACTTTCATGCTGATACTGGCGCTGGCTATACTTTGGTAGCAAATAATATTATTCAATTAGACGCCACCAACCCGCAAGTGGCAGCACGACTGGTTACACCGTTTTTGCAGTGGCGACGATTTGCCGAACCGCAACAACGGCTAATGCGCGAGTCTCTCGAGCGAATGGCTGCTGTTAAGCCGTTGTCGCCGGCACTCTATGAATTAGTCAACAAAGCGCTGGAAGATTGACTATCTGGTAAAACGCTAAGTGTCACGACTACTTAAAGTAATATCTGAAGAACTACAACCTGATTGTGCAGTTAAGAATAGCGTTTTTTTACCGTTATTATGTGTTTGTGGCACCTTAACGAGCTTGTTGAAACCCATGCATACAGGTATTGAGAACCTAAACAAGGCCACATTGTGAACAAACATGAAATGCCCTTTAGCGATTCTGAATGAACAGACACGACATGCTAATTTCAACTTGCAACAAGTTTCCCCGCAATTGATGTTGGGATAACGCAGTACAAGCAAGAGGAAGTGAAGCTATGTCTGAAGAACGAAAGAGCGGAACGGTTAAGTGGTTTGATAATGCCAAGGGCTACGGATTTATTATTAGTCCAGAAGGTGAAGATGTATTTGTACACTACCGAGCCATTGTTGGTGATGGCTATCGTTCGCTTTCTGAAGGCCAGAAAGTGGAGTTTGTTGCCACTCGTGGCGACAAAGGGTGGCAGGCATCGGAGGTATCCGCCGCATAAATTACCGCGACTAATTCCTAGTACGCTGCGGCGAGGTAACAGACCAGGCGATAAGCGAGGTGAAAATAAAAATCAGCCTTCGCGAAGCTTAAGCGCGCGCCCAGGCAATGCTCAAACTGTGGTCGGACCATGAGCTCATGAGTCAGACCAGTCAATTTGCGCTACTCAAAGATCGACGATTCGCACCGTTTTTCAAAACCCAACTTCTGGGTGCTCTAAACGACAACCTTTTCAAGAACGCTTTGGTGGCGTTACTCAGTTTTGGTGTCCTCAAATTAAGCACCGATGATGCCGGTTCGCTGATTGCGATGGCTGCGGGTCTGTTCATATTGCCGTTTTTTCTTTTCTCCGCATTCAGTGGACAAATAGCCGACAAGTATGAAAAGTCGATGTTGATTCGTCGAATCAAGTTGGCTGAAATTGGCATCATGTGCCTGGGTGCTATCGCTTTCTGGATCGGAAGCGTACCTATGTTGATGGGCATACTGTTTTTAATGGGTGTCCAGTCAGCGTTCTTTGGTCCGATCAAATACGGCATTCTCCCGCAGCACTTACACGAATCAGAGCTTATTGGCGGTAACGGAATGGTCGAGCTTGGGACGTTTATGGCGATTTTACTGGGCACCATTCTGGGTACCCAGTTGATAGTCAAAGCGCCTGGCGGAACGATATTGCTCATTAGTATTGTGATTATTGTTGTGGCCATTATTGGTTATTGGTCTAGTCGTAAAATTCCTGTTGCACCTGCATCAGACCCAACATTGAAGGTGCGTTTTAACCCAGCAATTGAAACCTGGAAGCTGGTGACCTACTCGAAAAAACACCGTGTCATATTCCAGTCCATTCTAGGTATCTCGTGGTTCTGGTTTATGGGTGCAACCTATCTTGCCCAGTTTCCGATATATGCGCGAGACATTCTAGGAGGCAACGGCGATGTCTACACCCTGCTATTGGCAGCATTTTCTATTGGTATTGGTGCGGGATCGATGCTGTGCGAACGGCTATCGGGTGGAAAAGTAGAAATTGGTCTGGTGCCGTTGGGTGCACTGGACCACTAGTGGTCCATCCACTTGATACATTCGGGTTCAGAGCCGTAGAGCCACTTCA
>CAYTJF010000306.1:0-5940 GCA_964437945.1 uncultured Granulosicoccaceae bacterium | reverse complement strand
CCTCACAACAAACGCTGACACAATGGAAGCGCGACTATCGGGCTCGTGGTGGTCTTGGTTTACAAATAGTGCGTAGAATCCTTACTCTACACGGCAGTGAAATATTGCTTGAAAGCCAATCAGGTAAAGGTACTCGTTTTACATTCCATTTGCCGGCGCCGGCTTAGTCGGTTGAAACGGTTACGCCTGTGTTAGCCAGTAGACACATGTGCTAACTGGTACTTATGAATCATTAACAGCTACAACAAGCTCAATATAGAATGAGCCGCGACTCGCAACGCGTCTTGACGCGCCTTCCTGTTTTTTTCCCGTATTTAGCGTTCGGATATAATCTGAATTTGTGCACCTTTCGTGGTTTTCTTAGCTTCACTTAAAACAAATATATCTGCACGGTAATCAGTCCTGCCACACTCGACACATAAGCCTTAAAAAAGTACCGAATCGTTAGATATTCGTGATCTTTTCAACCCAAGCATTAGGTACTTTCCTAACCGTTGGATTGATCAACCCATTTCTACTACAGATGATGTGGGTGAGGTCCACTACCGATACCACCAAGATATTACTCATTCTTAGTAAAGGAAGAAAAACCATGTACTTTTCCAAAACCATGCGATCAGTTGGGCTGGTAACAGCACTGGCTCTATTTGCAGGCTTATCCACAACGGCTAACGCTCAATCTCTAAATCGCACTTATAGTGTTACCGTCACTAACATTACCAAAGCCACTGCGTTCACACCGCTTATCGGTGCCACGCACAGTAGGGCTGCCGCCTTCTTCGAATTAGGCGAAGAAGCCTCTGAACCACTTGCCGATGTTGCAGAATCAGGAAGTGTAGCTGCGCTTGAAGGAGTACTTAATGGTAGCCCTGCTGTTGCGGCAACTGCGACATCAGATGGCCTTCTCTTTGCCGGGGATAGCGTCACTTTTGAAGTAAAAGCTTTCGCACGGACACGACTCTTCAGCATAGCCGCTATGATACTGCCCACCAACGACAGCTTTGTTGCTCTGAACTCTGTATCTCTGCCACGTAAAAAAGGTCGAACTAATACCTATCATGCAAAGGCTTACGATGCTGGAAGCGAGACTAATGATGAGCAATGTGCATCCATCCCTGGCCCAATGTGCCAAGGTGAAGGACTGTCACCAAATGACGATGGAGAGGGCTTCGTTCATATAGCCAACGGTATTCACGGTGGCGCAGATTTAGATGCGGCTCTATACACTTGGGATGGCCCAGTTGCAAAAATCGAGATCACGCGCGTTCACTAACACAAGTTCGAATATTCTCGACTGTAACCACCAAAACAGCGAGGCATCCTTGATAAGTGCCTCGCTGTTTTTTAGTTTGCATCATAAACCGGATCAGTAATCATGGCTTCAGTTTGAGCGGCCAGGCGGATGGCTTCATTGGTTTCATGACTTGGAACTCCGTAGGCTGGATAGGCATAATCAGGGTTAATGACAATTTCATCCTCACGAACCTTTCGACCAAGTTCTACAAGCTCAGCTGTATTATCAACAATCCCGCGCATTTGGTCTCTGAGTTGTTCAGGCGCACCAGAACCATCTATGCCAATCACTCCGATCAGCTCGTCCGTCGGCAGCAAAGCCGACAATCATGCCAGCTTGTGTTGAGCCGGTCACACAGCAAACAATAATATAGTCGAATGTGATACCCATATCGGCTTCCTGTTCACGCACTTCTTAGGCGAATCCAACGTAGCCTAATCCACCGTATTTATGCACCGAGGCGCCAGCCGGAATAGGATAAGGCTTACCGCCAGCATCGCGCACCGATTGCATTGCATCCTCCCAACTCGAGCGAATGCCAATATCAAATCCCTCATCAACCAGTCGGCTGTCCGCACCCATCAAACGTGTCATCAAGATGTTGCCAAGCCGATCGTAAACGGCATCTTCATGTGGTACCCAACTCTCTTGAATATCAACGCACTTCATACCAATCTTTGCAGCAGTAGCCGCTACCATTCGGGTGTGATTTGATTGCACACCACCAATGGAGACAAGCGTATCGGTACCCGATGCAATGGCATCAGGGACAATGTACTCAAGCTTGCGTAATTTGTTTCCGCCCAAGGCAAGACCCGAGTTGCAATCGTCTCTTTTTGCGTAGATTTCCACTTTGCCGCCAACGGCTTCGGAAAGTCGAGGCAGGTGTTCGTCAGATAAGAAGTTTTTTTGTGATGAAAGAAGTGGCCGATAATGCTGAACTGGATTTTTAATCTGCGTTGAACATTCTATATGCAGCATTCTGCATAACTGCGCCTAAATGCGTGGTTGAGCCAATGTATTGGGCCATCACAATACCCGATATAGTATTGGCTCGATCTATCCAGAAGTAAGTAGAAGCTGCACCAGCCCATCCACCTTCACCAACTGCTGAATGAAACTCGCTTTGTTCAGGGTTAAGCATGGTACGACCCATCAAATTCCAACCATAGCCACCCAGCACGTTGAACCCCAGTACCAATGGTTGTAAAGCGCTGCCAATTCTATTGGTCCACATTAAATCGAAGGCACTTTCAGTCAACAGTTGTTGACCATCAGATGAAGCACCCGTCTGCAACACGTGCATAAATTTAATGTAGTCCGCAAGCGTTGAAAATAAACCATGCCCACCTCGGTAGAAATGCTTTTGTTGCTCTGCCGGGTATGAAGGTTCCACATCGATCACGTCCAACTTATTAGGCTCATCAGACTCGGTCATTATTTGTCCCAGCTCACGTGAACCGAACATCGGTAATAATCGATCGTGTTTATCGTCTGGTACGTAAAACGCAGTGTCTTGCATATTCAAAGGTTCGAATATTCGCGTGCGCAACAATTCTGGTAAGTCCTGTCCACTGACATTCTCTAACACATGAGCAAGCACATCAGTCGCAACACTGTAGCGCCATTGTTCACCGGGTTGGTCAACCAGTGGCAATGTGGTTAGCATGCCAATCACTTCTGCCAATGATCGGCTCGCCTGACCACTGAGCTGCACTTCACGATAACGCGCAGCAACAGGGCACTCAGGCAGGAAATCGTATGAGAACCCGGCGGTGTGGGTCAGCAAATGCTCGATAGTGATCGGTTTTTTCAGCGCCTCAACAGAGCCATCCTGGCGCAGTACCTGAACACCAGCCATGGCTGGAATATACTGACTGACCATGTCGTTGAGTTTCAGCTTGCCTTCATCAATCAGCTGCATAGCAACAAACGAGACGATAGGCTTTGTCATTGAGTAGATTCGGTAAATTGGCACTGTTGAACCAAGCGAACCTGAATCAATTGCGATTAATCCGCTACTTAGTACTTGATCATGTTGTACAAGAGACCATTCAATACTGCTGAACTGGCGTTCACTGACAAGCTGTTGCGCCTGAGCCTGAATTTTATCTGTTGATTGAGAATTAAATGCCAGTGTGCTCATATCCTGTGCTCAGCACAACTGTTACCGACCAGCTTCGCGCATTTGTTTTCTTGCAGCATTGATTTGCTCGGTTGTATCTTCATCTGGCGACATTTTAGTTACAGCCAATATGGCCCCCCGGCGAACACCGCGCTCTTCTGTGGGGTCCTTCACAATGTCCATCAAACGCTGGACCGCCTCGTTTGTCTGGTATGGATATCTGGCATAGGCATACACGGCCGCTTTTCTCACAGATACATCTGAGTCGGATAATGCATTGAATAAAACCGGCGACAGAGTTTCATCGTTTGTTAAGCGTACGAGCATGCCAACACTATGACGACGAACGGCTGCGGCGTCGTGATTCGCCAACGGCATTATCTGCGATATTGCAGCAGCTCTGGCTTCGGGTCCAGCGTTTTCGGGCCGAGCCAGAACATTCATTGTTGACACCAGCACGTCGGGGTCGGCTTCACTGCCCAAGATAGAATTTGCAATGTCATAAGCTGCCGGGTTTTGCGGTGCTACACGACTGAGCAAATCCAATCCAGTTTCTCGGCTTTCGAGGCTGGATGAATAAACCAGCTCTTCTGCGACAGGCAATACGTCTGCACTTCCGGTTGCACCGAGCATTATAGTCAAGCGTTTAATGCGTGCTGGGTCTGTCTCGGCACGCAATTCGTTGAGCACCTCACCCAACAACGCCGGGTCGTTACGCAATCTTTTTACCAGTTCAAGAAATTCTTCTTCGCTAATGTCTGTTACGCCAACTTCGTATCCGGCTAAGTCAGGGTAGTCAGGCTGAGTACTTTGCGCGCTGGTGGAAGTTGTAGGGTCAGGATCTTTTACGACCGAGGACTTATCGGAATCTGACGATAGTGAAGACACCGAGTTAATACTATCGGCTGAATTGATTGACTGCGCTGGATTTTCAGCACTCGGCTCTAGAGGTTTTTGGTTGTCGAGAACAGGGGCACTGGCTTCGCCGTCGACAACGGAGTTTGCGTCAGTTTTCGAACCTGAAAAATAAGTTGTGTAGAGGATAAAAATCGTGGCCCCAATCGCGGCCAATGTGGCCGCGATTGGTAGTGCTGTTTTAACGAATCGCATGGTTAACAGTATAAGCTAATCATGCGAATGTGTACGACCAGGCGTAGCCGGTACCTTACTGTGGTGTGGCTATTGAGAACGAGCCTCTCTCTGGCTGACCCGCTACCCTGGCCATCTCCCAACCTTCATATAACTCGGCATCGGTCGGGTTGGGTCTAAACCGTCCAAAGAAGTTAATTTGTTGTTCACAGTTAATTTCCGAATCTGCTGATACCGCTTCAATGCCGAAGGCATCGTAATCTGCATCTGAAGCTTCAACAATAGATGTGAAAACACCATTTGATTCCACCAACTCCTGCATTCTTCCCCAGGTTTCCGGACCAACAATACCGTCGACAATCAACTCTTCAGCGTCCTGGAATTCACGCACTGCCGCATCCGTCATAGGCCCAAAAAAACCGTCAGCGAAAGTATCGATGTCATCAACAACGCCAGCATGTCCTCGACAAAAAAGTACGCGCTGAACACCTTCTGAATAGGTGGAGAAATAAAACGGGCTTTGTACAACTTCATCCTGGCCTGGATTGATGTCTGCCTGTAAAAAACAATTGTCATTCCATTCGCCGTTATTTGATCCAGGGTCAGTGCCCCCCAGACCTTTGCATAAATCGTCTTCATCAACATCCGGGATGCCGTCACCGTCCGAGTCCAATTCGCCATTAAAATTCAGCAGGTCGCCGCCGTCTAATGTGCCGTCATCAGCTAAGCCAATGTCACCAGAAGTTAACTCACCTCCATTTTGCCCACCATCGTCCAGGCCCAAGTCACCAAAGCCATCATCACCAGAGTCTGCCGTCGTGGTACCTGCGTCAACCTCTTCACCACTGCTGCCACCTCCACCGCAGGCAACCAGGAATGCCGATAACATCAACGAGCAAAACAGTTTTGGCGCATGGTTAAGCGCGCTTAAGTATTTTATTTTCATACCTTCCCCTAAAGCAGGATTAATCAGAACCCCAGACCGGGTCGCTGAGCAAAGTTGAAGACGCCGCTTACCAACGCTGACCTCTGGCTCTGAGTGTAGTGCATTGAGCAGAGCGGGAAAAGCATTACCAAGCCATCTTAAGATTCGAATTGCAAACTATTGCATCTGCAAGAACGCAAGAACGGGGTCGGACCACCCCAAGTGATTGAAAACTATAGCACTAGCTACCGATTTAGCAGCAAAAACGATGCTTAGCGGTTGTTTTTAGACGTAAAAACAGCTTATAAGCGGAGCTGCGGCCTATAAGTGTAATGACACATAATCACGCTCGGCTTTAATTTGATAATGTCCATTTCTCCATTCACGGCGATCACACCGCCGCTTTTCCGGAATAAATAGGGACGCGCAACAAAATCTGACATTGCGCAAACGAACGAATTTATTCCCCGAGTGCCCTCACCGAACAACCCATAACCTGCACTAACG
>CAYTJF010000305.1:0-6001 GCA_964437945.1 uncultured Granulosicoccaceae bacterium | reverse complement strand
CATTGGTTAAAAAGTATACACCATTTAGTACAGTAGAAAGAGTGTCGGCTCTGGATTTAGCGAACCTTATTAGATAAGGCTGATCATAAACATACTCAACTTGCAATGAGTTTATACTGTTGAAAGAAATTCTATTACCCTTTATTAGTATGAATTCGGCGTGTGCGTGATCATGATGCAAGATGCGCTCTAGGGTGTATTGATCTAAGAGCCTTCCTTCTTTATGCTGAAATACTAGGAGTTCTTTATTGAAAACATCTAATAGTTGATAGCTGGACAAAATAATTATGCCGCTTACAATCATCACTACCATAATTTCAACAAAAGTAAAAGCGTTTATCTTTCTCATGCTAATTTTGGCTTAGCCTTTTTTCGAAGTGCAGTATTTTATCTTCGTTTGATATAACTTGATATTCAATGACGCTGATACCTGATTCAGCTTTATGAACTATCGCACTGATTCTGATTCTTTCGTTTTCGAAGTTCGATCCAATAGGGAAGTTGTTTGATTGGTGTAAACTATCAATAATTGACTTTGACTCATTAATAAACTGAACAGAAGCATTTCTAGTAGTATTGAAAAAAATCCCAATACCAAGTGAAATTATTCCTGATAGTATAAGCATGGCAACTAACGTTTCTATCAGTGTGAAAGACGGAAGTTTTAATCTAGCCATTTTAACACTTTATTTTCTGAATCGTCATGACCCAACATAGGTGGAAACAAGAAAAATTCCGACAACTCGTTCAAATTAACCTTACTGTCGCCTAAGTAATTGGTATAAAAAGTGGAAGCCGTTTTTCGTATAAACTTCTTAGCATACAGACTTCCAAATATTTCGCCCATTGGTTCGATGCTACCTTGTGAATAAACCAATCCTTCAATAGAAGAGCCCTCTGCTAATGAGATTGTGTGATTATCACTAGTACTGATTAAGGCTCCATGAATAGAAGAGTTTGAAGCCAAGTAGAGATTGGATCCTGAAGTATTTTCTAACATTGTAATAGAACTAGGATACTCTAGAATTACATTTTCTTCGATGTAAACCTTTCCATAGCATAATATTTGACAGTTTCCTTTAAAGCCTGATTGTATGTGTAGAGAATCTGTAACCAACAAAGATGAGTTGATTGAAGACTGAGCCCCCAAGGTTAACAAACCCTCATTTTCAACTAGAACATTTCCCTTTATAAAATCGGATATGAACGCATTCCTAAGCTTAACTGCGACAGTTCTATTATTGAACGAGTTCATCAAACTATCGCTGTTAGAATCAATATAGTCTTTTTCAATTGGGATTAAAGGCGGATCAATTTCAGGAAGACGAGCTTGACTCGTTTGAACTTTACCATTCATTGGATTAGACACAGGCCTATTTTCCCCTTTGACATACTCCCTTTTGAAACCAGATTTTGGTAATGCAATTTTTCCACCACTAATAGACAGGTTTCCAAATATGGTAAGTGGTTTTCCATTATCAGCGAAGTAAAATGAATAGGGGAGGCTTGCCCTGTTTCCAATATAGAAGGAACGAACTTGGGTGTCCTGGCGGCTTTTGTATGTTACTACTCCCACATCGAAAATGCCCCAATCGATACGCTTTAGTTCAATCTTGCTTTGAGGACTAAGGGAATTACCCAATTCTATCTCACTCTGAAAAACGCCTTCCTTGTGCAATACTACTGCAAGCCCGTCATCTATGCACGACTGAGCATACTCTCTTTGACCCACAACGTTGCCAATCCTTGCATTGAGGAGTGTTAAGTGATAAATAGAAAACAATACAAAGAGAAGTTTAAAGAGCAACTACAACGTTGCTCGAAAGTGTACGAAAATTTAGTGGTACTCGATCTGCGTGATGAAGAAACCATTTACGCCGGCAATCGATTCGTCATCTACGCCCTGTTCCCGCAATGCAACATCTCCATCCACCAATTATGGGGATTGAAAAAGATGAATACGGTACTGGCTACGGGTAAATCCATTTTTGACCGCGGCTGTAAAACCAACGTTGGCGAACTGATGCTGAAGTACGGTGGCGGTGGACACGATGCGGCAGGCACCTGCCAGGTAGAAAACGATAATGCCGATGCTGCACTGCAGGAAATTATTGGCGAGATAATTTCTAACGAAGGTGAGGCAATTCGTAAGGCAGGCTAGTCACCTGAACAATATCAACAACGAGAAAGTGCCCCATGATCACTTTGGGGCACTTTCGTTCTTAACGTATACTTAATCTCTGTTGGTTAACCGGTTTTAGTTGCACCAGATATCACAGCAGAAAATTAACAACCAGGAGCTTAGATCATTTCTAGCCCTTATCCTCTTTTTTTACCCTTATCCTCTTTTACCCTTATCCCTGTAACGGACTAAACCAACCAGTATCCCCAAGCTGACAACAAAGATAGGCTGCAGCGATTAACGCTGAAACATACGTAAAAAGATGAAAGCGAAGAACGCAAAAGAGGAAGCTGCCCCCGCGACATAGGTCAGCGCTGCAGCCCACAACATCGATTTGGCTCCAGCGTAGTCTTTTTGGTCAACCATTTTCAAGCGCTCAAGTTCCTGCAACGCACGTTTACTCGCATCGAACTCTATCGGCAAAGTCAGGAGTTGCATCAGCACGCCCGAGCCAAGCATTAGCATGCCGGTATTGACCAGGGTAGGACTACCCATCACAGACCCAAGAATGGCCAATCCAATTCCGCCCTGATTACCCACCGCTGCCAGGGGCATCATCACAGCCTTCAGCTTTAAGGGCTTATAGCCTGCAGCATCTTGCAGGGCATGACCTACTTCATGCGCGGCAACCGCGAGTGAAGCTATGGAAGGCTGACTATTGACCGCCTCGGACAAACGCAGCCGTTTCTGGCTGGGGATATAGTGATCAGAGAGATTTCCGGCGGAGACTTCAAGATGTACGGTCTGCAGGCCGTTCACATCCAGAATGTGACGCGCAACATCGTGGCCGTTGGCACGAATCGCATTGGGGACTTGACGCCATTTATTATAGGTGCGAGTCATCCACCACCGGACTATTCCTGCTGCAGCAAAGGACAGAACTCCTAATAAAATTAACATGTCAGCTCATTTCAAGTGATCAATGGATATATAAACCGATGGCTACACACAAAGTCTAGATTTTTACCTTTCGTCTCAGACCGGCCTTGTGAATGATGGTCGCGCCTATTTCTTCTACCGACATTTTGGTGGTGTTGACATAAGGTAGTCGCGCTGTTCTGAAAATGCTCTCTGCCTGTGCGACTTCGGCCTGGCATATTTGCGCCGAACTGTAACTTTCGCCCTGGTAGCGTTCCTGACGAATCTGCAGCAACCGCATCGGGTCGATAGTCAGACCGAAGACTTTCGAACGTTGCTGAATCAATACCTCTGGCAACCTTTTCTTTTCGAGCTCCTGTACCGTCAGCGGGTAATTGGAAACAAACAGGCCATAGTGTAACGACAGGTACAAAGAAGTCGGCGTTTTCCCACTCCTTGATACGCCAGTGATAATTAGATCTGAACGGTTGTAGTGATCGGTTTCCATACCATCATCGGTTTGCATTGAAAAGTGAACGGCAGCTATTCGTGATGTGTAAGCCTGCGTATCTGTCACCCCATGTGATTTACCCACTGAGTGCGAAGATTCCAGATCAAGCTCTCGTTCCATTGGGCCAATAAACGTATCGAATAGATCGTATACGACGCAATGAGCCGATCTCACGATCTCACTGATCTGTCGATCAACCAGCGTAAGAAATACCAAGGGCTTGCATCCTGACAGATTAGCAGCCTGGTCAATTTCACTCTTTAACTGTTTAGCCTTCTTTTCATCGTCGGTAAACGGTACCAGTCGCGTCTGAAAATTTACATCCGGAAACTGACTGAGAAGACTGTGCGCCATCGCTTCGGCGGTCAGACCCGTGCGATCAGATACGACAAATGCATGTCTGTCTTTGTTCATAAACACTAGTTGAAACTTGATTGTTAAATGATGTAGTTAAACTACATAAACACTGCATACAAAGGCTCTCTTGAACCTCACAAATATTCGGTCCGTTATTGCCAGTAAACGCTATCTTGCCCTGCAGAGCCGTGTTAGATTGTGTGGTTTATCGGCAAAACCATGAAGGCTGCCACCGACTTGCAAAAACTATCTGTCAGAACGTCAAGACAGGGCATTATCGTGCCGATAACAGTTCAGTACAATTCCAATTTTTCAGTAAATATTGCATCAGGTTCAAGCGATCCCTATGACTCAGTATATTAGCTGGTTTCAAGACCTCAACATGTCAGACGTGCCCAATGTGGGTGGCAAGAACGCGTCTCTTGGAGAAATGATCAGCGAGCTGTCAAGTGCCGGGATCACCGTGCCCGGAGGATTTGCAACCACCAGTGAGGCATTCAGAGAATTTCTCGATCATCAGGGACTCGCCAGTCGTATAGAAGAGAAGCTTGCGGCACTTGATACAGAAAATGTTACGGCACTGGCTGAGGCCGGGCGCACCATTCGTCAATGGGTGCTGGACGCTCCCTTGCCGCAGCAACTCCAGTCAGCGGTAGAAAAGGCTTACGCTGAACTCTCTGGTCAAGCTGACATTTCGGTAGCAGTTCGCTCATCAGCCACCGCAGAAGACTTACCTGAAGCTTCTTTTGCCGGCCAGCAGGAAACCTATTTGAATGTCGTTGGTATCGATGATGTGATTGAGAAGATTCATCACGTGTTCGCCTCTTTATATAACGACCGAGCCATATCCTATCGAGTCCATCAGGGATTTGATCATAGCGAGGTCGCCCTCTCTGCAGGCATTCAACGCATGGTCAGAAGTGATATTGGCGCAAGCGGCGTGTTGTTTTCAATCGATACGGAATCAGGCTTCGAGGACGTCGTATTCATTACCTCATCCTGGGGTCTCGGCGAGTGCGTGGTACAAGGTTCAGTTAATCCCGACGAGTTCTACGTTAACAAACCACTTCTGGAAAGAGGCAAACCAGCCATACTGCGCAGAACTCGCGGATCAAAACGCATTAAAATGGTATTTGATTCTGAAGCTGCTGAAGAATCCGTGAAGACAATCGATGTGTCCAAAGAGGAACAATTCAGCTTTTCCCTGGCCGATGAAGATGTCACCGCGCTCGCGAGGATGGCGGTAACCATAGAGAAACACTATGGACGGCCCATGGATATTGAATGGGGTAAGGATGGTAACGATGGACAAATTTACATATTGCAGGCACGCCCGGAAACCGTTGAGTCGCGCAGCAATCGTAATGTGCTTCGACGCTACAAAATCAATTCCGCTAACAGCAAAGTGCTGACCAGCGGTCGCAGTATCGGGCAACGGATTGGCAGCGGTACAGTCCGGGTTGTACCCACCATCGATGAAATCAGCCGCATCAAAGAGGGTGACATTCTGGTTACCGATATGACCGACCCTGACTGGGAGCCGGTTATGAAACGTGCCTCAGCTATTGTTACCAATCGGGGCGGGCGCACCTGCCATGCAGCTATCATCGCGCGTGAACTGGGGGTACCCGCCGTCGTTGGCTGTGGCGATGCAACCGACCTTTTGACTGACGGACAGGAGGTTACAGTAAGCTGCGCTGAAGGCGACACCGGTTTCGTTTATGAATCCTGCCTCGACTTTGAAGTGACCGAAACAGAGCTCAGCTCATTGCCCGAGCTACCGTTCAAGTTGACCATGAATATCGGCAATCCCGAGAAAGCCTTCGGCTTCAGCCAGTTGCCAAATGCGGGTGTCGGCCTGGCCAGACTTGAATTTATCATCAGTAAAACGATTGGAATCCATCCACGCGCACTCCTCGACTACGACTTGATGACAGATGAAGTCAAAGCAGCCATCGATCTGGCAGTTGCAGGATACAAAAGCCCCCGCGAATTCTACATCGACAAAATCGTTGAAGGTGTAGCGACACTCGGTGCTGCCTTTCAACCCCACCCGGTTATTGTGCGATTATCCGATTTCAAGAGTAATGAAT
>CAYTJF010000304.1:1720-6013 GCA_964437945.1 uncultured Granulosicoccaceae bacterium | reverse complement strand
AGCATCGCCCTTACAAGGCGAGGGTCGGGGGTTCGATCCCCTCAGCACCCACCAACTTTAGTTAGCTTAAGAACGTTTTAGCTAGCTAAATAAACCTTAAAGATTTGGAGCGGTAGTTCAGTTGGTTAGAATACCGGCCTGTCACGCCGGGGGTCGCGGGTTCGAGTCCCGTCCGCTCCGCCATTGGTACCAAGAGATCGGACTGATTCAGTCAATCTCTTACAAAAATCGGGTGCTTAAGCACCCTTTTTTATGCACGTATAAATTAATCTGAATTCGTAGTTAGCGTAGGCCGTCATTATGTTACTTCACCTTAGAGAAACCGTTCGTAACTCCAAACCTATCAAGTACACCTTGATAACCATTATTTGTATACCTTTCGCGTTGGTTGGCATTGGCTCCTATCTTGGTGGGAGTGCCTATACAGACGTTGCAGAGGTAGATGGTGTGGCTATCAACGATGTTCAGGTTGACCGTGCGTACAATTCGCTTAAGGGTCAGTATCAACAAATGTTTGGAGGCAATATTCCACAGAATTTGTTCCCTGATGAAACCATCAGACGCCAGGCCTTGGATAACCTGGTTACTGAAATCGTTGTCAACAACACCGTTGAAGAATATAAATTCGCTGTCGGTGACGAAACATTGGGTCGTGCAATAAGAAACAACCCTCAATTTCACGATGAGGACGGAAATTTCGATAAAGAACGTTACCAGAATATGATTCAAGGCAGTCTGGATAGCGTTGGCAATTTTGAAGAATCAACGCGCGCCAATGCTGCGATTACACAATTCAGGGCAGGCATTGCAGCAACCAATTTTGAACTATCCAATGAAGCCGAAAGACTCGAAGCTCTGAGAGGTCAAACCAGAACAATAGACTATGTAACCTACTCAATCGATAAAACAATTGAGAACATCGAGGTAACTGATGAGCAAATCAACACCTACTTTGAGGAAAATGCCGACAACTATCAGTTCCCGGAGCGCGCAAAACTTGAATACATTGAACTGAAGAAATCTGATCTTGCCGCACAGGTTGAAGTTACCGATGAAGAGATTGAAGCTTACTACAACGACAATAACTCAGAATTCGTCACAACCCAGGCAGTTCGAGAGACCTCTCATATAATGCTGGAAATTGACGATGCTGGTGATACAGATGAAGTTACCGCCAAGACCGCCGAGTTGCAAGCCATTAAAGCTCGCGTAGTGGCAGGTGAAGCATTTGCCGATTTAGCCAAAGAGCTATCAGACGATATTGGCTCGGCGCAGTCGGGTGGAAGTTTAGGTGTGTTGGAAGCCGGGTATCTGGAAGCTCAATATGTCGAGGCAGCCAATAAATTAGTTGAAGTAGATGAACTCAGTGGTGCGGTAAAAACTCGATTTGGCGTCCATTTGATCAAGCTTGATAAATATGAACCTGCGATAATTACCCCGTTTGAAGATGCCAAGGAAGACATCGTGTTGCAATTGCAGAATAATGCGGCCGATCTTGAGTTTTCAGAACTGCGTACTGCGATGGAAGAAAGTGTTGCCAGCGATCCGGAATCTCTGGAAGTTGCTGCTGATTCATCTAATGTCGAAATCATGCAATCTGATTGGATCGATGTTGATACCCAAAATGATCCGACTCTGTCTCATCCTTTAATTTTAGAAGCAGCATTCAGTGACGAGGTATTGGAAAATCAGAATAACTCAGACTTACTCGAATTGAGTCCGGGTCACGTGGTTTCTATTCGTACAACCGAACACGAAGGACCACGACCCAAGACCTTGGAAGATGTCAAAGACGATGTAATAGCTACGCTAAAGCGCGAAGGTGCGACGAGTCAATTGGAAGAGTCGGCTAAGGCCGCCGTGGCATCAAGGCTGAAAGGTACGCCGTTTAGTAAAGTGGCAAAAGATGACCCTAACGCTACCGTTGTTGCAGATGAAATACTAACGCGTGACTCAACTGTGATTGATGCGAATGCTATTCGGGAAATTTATGCATTGGCCAAGCCTGCTGAGGGCAAAGTATTGGTTAAATCTGTTACCTTGGGCAACGGTGATAAAGTTGCTTATGCTTTAAAGTCGGTAGATTTTGCAGACCCGAAAGCGGCTGACGACGCACCCGCGGAAGGTGAAGCTGGCAGTCCACCAAGTCCGCAAAGCCCACAGAATAGTCACGTTAATTTAGGAGAGGCTGAGTTGGCTGCAGTCATCGCTAATTTACGTGAAAAAGCAGATATATCAATCGAACAATAAAGCACCGGTCATAGTGCACAAGTGGGCTGACATCCACACAAGCGAGGATGCGCGGCGAATCGCCAGAAAACGCTTGCCATGGATGGTTTTCGATTACATTGATGGTGCCGCTGGTAATGGTCTTGGTGATGAGTTAAACCAGCAAGCCATTCGTGAAATACGATTGCAGACCAGAATACTGGTCGACGTTGAAAGTCGTAGCATCAGAAAATCCATTTTTGGTATGGATTGCCAACTGCCATTTGGCATCTCGCCGATGGGTATGTGTAATTTATCTTGTCCGAGTGCTGATCTGATGCTGGCGCGATACGCAGCCGAACACAAGATTCCGATTGGCGCATCAACAGCCGCATCAACTCCGTTAGAAAATATTGCGAAAGCCGCTAAGGGCAATGCCTGGTTTCAACTCTACTTTGGTGGTGATGAATCTGTTTGTGATGGCTTGATCGACAGAGCAGAGCGCGCAGGTTATGAAACCCTGATATTCACTGTTGATGTACCTGAGGTAGGCAGACGACCTCGTGAGCTTCGCCATGGGTTTAAGATGCCGTTCAAGATTGGTCCTCGACAGTTTTTGGATTTTGCGCTCCACCCTCAATGGTCGATTGGTACCTTGCGTTCAGGTGCGCCTCAACTTGCCAACTTTGAAAGTACCAATAGCGCATTTGATCGAACCCGTTCGCGCGCCGGCGTTAGCTGGGCATATCTGGATCGCATTCGAGAAAAGTGGAAGGGCAAGCTGGTTGTTAAGGGCGTATTACATGCAGATGATGCCAGGCGATTGGTAGAGCATGGCGTCGATGGCATACAAGTGTCGAGCCATGGAGGAAGACAACTCGACAGTGTTCAGTGCGCTATCCACGCATTAGCCAATATTCGTAAAGCCGTTGGAGATGATGTACCGCTGATCTATGACAGCGGCATTCGTTCTGGCGAAGACATTTGTAAAGCGTACGCCCTTGGTGCTGATTTCGTTATGCTGGGCAGACCTCTGTTGTTCGCAATGGCAGCTGGGGGAGAGAAAGGCTTGCATCAGTTGTGTGATGTCATTGCCCAGGAAACCAGTCTTGCTTTGGCGCAAATGGGGCTGACTGACATTAATAAAATTGATAAGCACGTTTTACTGTAACGCTTGAGCGTCAGGTTGCACTTAACTGTTTATTGATTCGCCACAATGTACCGTGCTGTCTTGAAAATCTACAAAGCTTGTAAATCTAAATCACTGTTTTAACGCACTTGATGACGACATCAAGTTAATTGTTCTGGAGAAAATAATGAGTTTGGTATCTGAATTTAAAGAGTTCGCAATGAAAGGCAGCCTGATGGATATGGCGGTCGGTATTATCATTGGTGCAGCCATCGGAAAGGTTGTCGGTGTCTTGGTTGAGAATATTATTATGCCGCTTGTTGGTACCGTTATGGGTGGTGTCGATTTTTCCTCACTAGCGATTAAAATTGGTGAGGCGAGTATTGGATACGGTGCTTTTATTCAGGCCTTGATCGATTTTATTATTGTCGCCTTTGTTATTTTTATGATATTAAGAGCAATGAATAATATGAAGAAAGCGCAGGCCGAGGAAGACGCGACACCGGAAGATATAGCATTACTGACTGAAATCAGGGATTTATTGAAAAAACAATAAATATGTACACAGACACGCGAGGTCACCAACTATCTTCGAGCAATGAGCTGGCTGCAAACGCTTGTGCGACTGCCATGGATCATTACATGGAGCGTAAAAGCGATGTGGCTGTTCAGTTGCAGCAAGCGCTGGAACTTGATCCTGAGTGCGCCATTGCGCATGCCACTATGGGGTTAATGTTGCATGGCGCCAGATACGCAAGCTTTCAACCGAAGATAATGGAGTCACTCAGCAGTGCAAAACAATATGCATCCGGTGTGTCTGATCGAGAGCAGCTCTATATTAAAGCGCTTGAATTTGCAGCTGTGGGTCAATTAAATGATTCTGTGATCTGCTTTGAAAGCATATTGAAGAAATATCCAACTGACGGGTTTGCACTCAGTGTGTGCCAGGCGGAGTT
>CAYTJF010000304.1:0-1620 GCA_964437945.1 uncultured Granulosicoccaceae bacterium | reverse complement strand
CGGCACTCTGAAGGAATAGATTGGATTGAGGGTTCGCAAAACAACTGGACTGACCTTGGTCAAATGCAATTTCATGTATGGTGGCATAAATGCCTGTTTCATTTAGAGCGTGGTGAACACGATGCTGTGTTGGAAGGCTACGACAATTGGGTGCGTAATCGTGAGCACGAATTGGTGCAGGCGCTACCAGACCTATACATAGATTTACAAAACGGTGCTTCATTGCTATGGCGCCTCGAACTTGCTGGTGTGGATATTGGCGATAGATGGTCAGAGATGGCAAGTCTCGTTGTCTTGCGGTTGAACGATCTGTCAAACCCGTTTACCAGTGCGCACTTTGCCGTCATACTGGCAGCCGTGGGCGATTTTGATTCATGCGATCAATTAATCGAGGCAATGAAGGACTTTGCCAGTACCAGTTCACAAACACTTGCACTCAACTATACCAAGGCAGGCTTACCCGCGGCACAGGCGGCCGTGGCACACAGAAGGAAAGAATACACTCGAGTGGTTGAGCTTTTGCAGCCAGCTCGCAATGATTTGTGGATGATGGGTGGTAGTCATGCCCAGCAGGATTTATTTTTTCAGATGCTTGTTGATGCTATGGCACGTGTTGGTAACGCGGCTGAGGTTGATAATTTGATGTGTGAAATTGAACAGATCGGATTTGTTGAACCAGCTCAGTTCAGTGCTTACCAGGTTATTGCGCAGCGCAGCGTTTGAATATTTTCAGAACTTATAACGTCAGAACCCATTTCCTCAGAATCAATTGATTCCTGCTGCATAACGCAGACCACCGAGCAAATGAGCGCGAAAGTCTGGTTCGGTGTAGCTGGCGCTGGTATGGCCTCCGCCGGTGTACCAGGACCGTCCACCGTCATAGTCGTGGTACCAGGCACTGGGATGGTCATTTCCCATCTGTCCGCCACTGTATGAGTCTTCGTCCAAACTAAGCAACACGTTCACTTGCGCACGAGGGTTGGTGCTGTAGTCGTACCACTCATCCGTTCGTGTCCATGTTAAATTAAGGTGGGCGGTTGATGGATGAGAGCCGTTCTCTACTATCTGGGTAGCGACTTGTATTTCAGGGTGACTGTCGAAATAGGCACCAACAAGGGTGCCATACCAAGGCCATTCATATTCTGTGTCGCTTGCCGCATGGATACCCGCGTAACCACCTCCCGAACGAATATAGTTCTCAAAGGCGACTTGCTCAGCTGTGTTAAGCACATCACCTGACGTTAAAACCCAAACTACGGCGTTGTAGTTAGCAAGGTTTATATTGTTAAACACGCCAGTGGAGTCGGTCGCATGATCTGTTTGCATGCCAATAGATGTTGCGAGCTCTTCAAGCGCTGTCACTGCATCGGCGATCGAGTCGTGTCGGAATCCACGAGTTTCGCTGAAGAGCAGGATGCGTACGGTTTGTGGGTTGGCAGACGTGGCGATTAGTTGATCAAGGTTGCTGACGCCATTACCGTCATTATCCCACCGATCAGTATCGAACTGATCGGCTGTGATCTGGTAAGACATTGATGCGTTTGTACCCGATTTGAATACTGTTTCAAAACTGCCTAGTGTTATGACACCATTTGCATCGGAAAACGTCACGATCAACAG
>CAYTJF010000303.1:0-6023 GCA_964437945.1 uncultured Granulosicoccaceae bacterium | reverse complement strand
TGTCGATTGTAGCAACACCGGTAACTGACCATTTTTCATTAATCTTGCGAATGCCAACCAGCGCGAGCTGCGTACTTTGTATTCCACCGCTGGCGTTAAACGCACCCAATTCTGCTGTTGCGTTGTCGCTTTCAACACCGTGGACAGCTTGGGCGTAGTTGTCGTCAATGTAGTTGAATGCCACTGACGGGATAAACCGCAACCTTTCGTTTATGGGCATGACCAGGCCAACAGAGCCGTTGACCAACGTGCCGCCATGACCATCACCTGCATCTGTTACTGCGCTCAGCCTGCCAATAACAATAGCGTCAGTATTCAAGCCTGCGTTTGAGAGTTTAAATCCGGAACCAACAAACCAGCCAACTTCAGGACTGGCTTCAATTTCGGGTAATGCAGCTATTACTGGATCGGATACAGAATCGTCACGACCAAGATTAAATTTAAGAATTGGACCGGTGTCAAACGAGCCGCTTTTGACCAGGTCGAGCTGCGCACCGACTTGGTCATTTCTGAAGATGCCGACGCTGGTTTCAATTTCAAAAGAGGCGATGGGAGTAACGTCGTAACTGTCGCTGCCTGGATACTCCACGGAGCGTCCCAGACCGATTCCAATGGTGGCAGAAAACGCCTGTGTAGACATTAACAACAGCCCTGAGATAAGGGTCAATTTGCGTGCATTAACTTGCATGGGAACTATCACGATAAGGTCTGCCAATGTGTATTATTGGAAAAGATGAATCAATAGACAGGCTATGCCGATAAAGTTCCTTGTTTTATCTCACAGACTATACAATTGTGTGTTGATCAGAGTATAGACCCTGATCTTAGTCTTTTCACTGATTTTGATCGAATAGTACGATGATTTACGGGCATGCAGTTAGTCGTGATGGCATTGTTGGAACACCTGACGGCCACTAACGGCAGATTTGGCGCTTGTTATTCTTTGAAATTCTCTTTGGTGCTTAGTTAAACTTATGATGCCAGTCGTTGACGCCAGTGTGGGCTTATCACAGAACCATTTTTCCGTAGAGAACTACTTGAGTGAGATCAAGCAATTCCATGTATTAAGAATGGTTGCCATGCAACAGCAACAACCAAACGATACTGCGCAGCAGGAATTAAACCATTTTCAATCGCAGACTGAGATACCTGGACTAGCCGGGTTTCCCAATGCGATTGTCGCCAGCGTAAGTTTGCTCAATCCGACGGCCATAACAACGTTGGTTAAAGTGGATGAGTTGGAAAATTTGCGTGGTGTCTGCCACTGTTTTGAAACACATGGTCATTTTTCTAATCGATCCGATTGGCAGCAGTCGTTAACCATACTTGCCGAGAAAAAGTTGTGCCTGGACCTGATGGAAGTAGAATCCAGTGATGCAGTTGTTGCTCAAATGGCTGTATTTCAACCTGAGCTAAACATTATTGTAAATATACCCAACACCGCACCTGCTCAATTTCAACATTCGATACAAAAGTTGTCGCAATTAGCGGAATATAATAATGTCTATCTGAAAATTTGCGGGGCTGACGCTTCAACAATTGACGCCTCTGGTACGAATACGAATTTATACGATGATGCTATTGAGCTTTTCGGGTTTGATAGAGTGATGTTCGCCAGTGGGGTAAACCGGCATTGTTCTAAGGGTATGTTTGATCGGATATGGTCGCAGTATGTTGAGGCCTGCTCGAACTTGTCTGCCAGTTATCGAGATAGTCTATTCAGGACGAACGCGGTTCGTGTATATGGTCTGTGATTAAATTGGATGATTGCCGATGGCTAAAGTAAAGTACAAAGATGCAAAGGGTCGTGTGCGATGGATTCGCAATGATGAAGTTGGTGAAATTATAAAGCAACTCGGCGATTATCTTATCATTGGTGGTTACCCGGAAGAACACGCCAAGCGTTATGCTCAGCTGGCGCACACCATTTCGCGTTGGCCAGAATCAATAGATAAAATCGCTAAGGCCGACGCACTGGATTCGCTTCCCGGTGTGGGTGGAGTAATAACCGGATACCTGGATGAAATTATAAGAACAGGTACGACAGAAAAGTTTAATGATAACCAGTATGGGGAGCCACCGCCCCGATCAGTATTGGAACTCACCAGCATTGAGCGTCTGGGTGCCAAGACAGCACGCATGCTCTATCAGGAGCATGGCATCGACAGTATGAAGTCTTTGTGTAAAGCGGCAAAGAAAGGACAATTAAAAGGGATAAAAGGCATTGGGCCAAAAATGTTGGCAACTATTGGAGAAGTGTGCCAATAATGATTTCGGTAACCGATTTGTTTGCTTATGCCATAGCTTTGGGGGTAGCCGTAAGTTTGCCTGGCCCCGGAATAACGGCTTTGGTTGCTCGCAGCGTAAGCGGTGGTACAGTAGCCGGATACGCTATGCTAGTCGGCTTGATCATTGGCGATCTTGTTTATTTGACCTTTGCCGTGTTTGGTCTGGGTGTACTTGCGCAAACCTTTGGTTCTGTCTTTACGATTATACGCTGGGTATCGGTAAGCTATCTTATGTATCTTGCCTGGCAATTCTGGACTGTCGAACATCATGAAGTAATGGCTGTGGACAATACACAAAAGACGTTGGCTATGGCTGTGATATCAGGCTTGGCTATCACCCTAAGCAACCCTAAAGCTATTGCATTTTATCTTGCACTACTACCGCTTGTACTTGATCTTAGCTACATTTCTGTTTCGGTTTTAGTCATGGTGCTGGCTCCCGTTGCCATTCTGGTGTTGTTGTTTGTCGGTAGCATATACATTCTTGGTGCTATCTCGGTTCGTCGAGCACTGTCCAGTGCAAGAGCGCAACGTCGGCTGCACCGTACTGCGGCTGTGGCAATGGCAGGTGCAGCAGTCAGTATTGTTGCCCGAGAGTTTTAGAGAAAAGCAAATGAGCAGTTGGATTGCTTTTTCTATATTTGCCGCTTTTATGCAATCGGTTCGTACTGCCGGGCAGAAACAATTAACCAGTTCATTAACACCGATGAGCGCTACGCTGGTCAGGTATCTTTTCGGGTTGCCGTTTGTTATAGCGTACCTGTTAATACTGTTTGGCAAGCAATCTGGCCATGAGATTGTTGTGGCAATGTCCAATGCTCGTTTTGTTAGCTTTGCTATGCTGGCAGGTATAGCGCAAATAGTAGCAACGGTGTTATTGGTAAAAGTATTTAGTTTTCGAAATTTTGCGGTGGGCACAAGTTTTGCGAAAACCGAGGCCCTGCAAACCGCCGTTTTCGGTTTGGTGGTGTTTGGAACAGCATTATCGGGTTTGGGTTGGCTTGCTGTGCTAATTGGTTTAATCGGTATACTGATTGTCAGCGTACCAAAATCTTCCGAGCCGTGGGAGTTGAAAAACGTATTGCTCGGAACCTTGTCTGGCACAGCGTTTTCGTTCACCGCACTCTGGTTGCGTGAAGCCAGTTTGAGTCTGGATACAGATACCTTACGCAGCGCCTCCATGACCTTGTTTTTTATGGTCTTAGTTCAATCCTTGATGTGCTTTGCATACAGTGCTGTGAAAGAAACGGGGCAGCTGGCTTTAATTTTTGCTCGCACCAAATTGGCATTTTTTGTTGGACTCACCAGCGCGTTGGGGTCAATTGGGTGGTTCAGCGCCATGACGTTGGAGAATCCTGCATTGGTAAAATCTGTGGGGCAGGTCGAATTTATTTTTACGTTGATCATCACAACTTTGTTCTTCAAGGAGAAAATCAGCCTTAGGGAATACGTAGGAATGACGTTTATAGTTATTAGTGTCATTATTCTACTTTATTGAAATATTCTGCTGATCGTCTTATTATCAAAGAGCACTATCATCTAATTATTAATTAACTATCAATCAGCCGTTAACAGGCTTATCAATTATTTTGTCAGAACCGGTTTGATCTATCAGCAATGAAACTTTCCGCATCGATACTACTGCTATTTCTTTTTATACCGCTTACCGGACATAGTAAAGATAAGTATGCTGGTTTTCCAAACCCAACGGCTAATTTTCAAGTTCATATTGATGAAGTGGAACAGTATTTGTTGGCCACTCAAATGGCACAACGCAGCCCCGATGATGTTTTATATAATCTCCCGTTTGAACGTAAAGCCAGTGAGTCCGTACCCTATCGCGGAAAGTTTTTACTGATACATGGGTTAAATGATTCGCCGTACGTTTTTACCGATGTTGCATCGAAACTAACTGATCGCGGTTTCGATGTGCGCGCTATATTGCTGCCGGGTCATGGCAACACGCCAGAAGCGCAGCTCAAGATGTCGTACAGACGTTGGTTAAAGATAGCACGTACCCATTTGACATTATGGCAAGAACAGGACGACGCGCCAGTTTATCTCGGTGGCTTCTCAATGGGTTCGGTTCTGGCAACAATTCTTGCAATAGAAAACAGCAATGATATTAGTGGACTATTGCTTTTTTCACCTGCCTATAAAAGCAGCATGAATCATCTGTTACGATGGTCTGCCTTGTATTCAAAGTTCAAGCCCTGGGTTTTCGGAGGCATGATTATCGAAGACAATCCTACAAAGTACAACTCCATCCCAATTAACGGTGCAGCTCAGTACTATAAGCTAACAAAATTTCTAAAAAGTAAATGGCAACGTAAGCGCTTGGATATGCCTGTGCTGATGGTAGCCTCCGTTGATGACTCAGTGGTAGATATTGATTATTTAAAACGAGTTTATAAAAATCGTTTTACATCGTCGAAAAAGAGCATGCTGTTGTACAGCAATGCTACAGAGAGAGTTGATGTACCTGGTATCGACTTTCGTCCTAGTGCGTATCCAGCGCTTCGAATTTTGAATCAGTCTCATCAGGGAGTGATTATAGCTCCAGATAACCCGTTGTTTGGAAAAAATGGTTCGGTGTTGGTGTGCAATGGCAACGACTGGCAAACATTCAGTAGCTGTTTGTTTTCAAGAGAGCAGCGATGGCTTGCCGCACAGCACACACCATCACCAGATTCAGCTGCTGTTGCTCGAACTACTTATAACCCGGATTTTGATGGTGTGTTCGTGGAATTTGATAAGGTGTTTAAGCCTTAACCGGTTTTGTAATTGATTATCGTTTGGTTGCGTTAGTTGTTTAGTTGACTAGCGTTGTTTAATCGGTTTCAGCAAACTCGTGCACAACCGACTCGGGTTCGAACGCCAGCCAGGCGAACGCGAAATGCACGCCACTATCGATTTGTTTTAACGCTTTGTCTGCTAATGGCCCATTAATAGCCTGACCAAATGCATTCCACTCACTGCCTGATGCTTTATCAACCAGCATTCCATCTTTAATTTCAAACGACAATACTTCACCATCAAGGCTGGCGGAAAAGGCGGCAGCTGCCGGCACTTTGCGTGATCCACTGATATTACTTTTGTCTAGCGCAGAAGCGGCTGATGAAGTGGCAATGACAACAATAGGAGTGTCGTTGTATGCCATGTTGAGCACGGGATTGTCTACAAGTTTTGACGTTGGTATGAGAAGAGATGCCTCGCCCTCAGATGCAAGACTGAGCACCCGTTCCATTGGTGGCAGTCGCTTATCCTTTGGACCATTGTACAAAAACGGACTGTTGTTGATATTGTCGTAGCCACTGTATGGGTTATTGCCGTACTGGCGGGAGTGGCCGGTTTCACGGTTAAGAATTTTACCTTCAGGGTAGGTATTTCTGAACGTATCGAAAGAGACAATTTGCGATGCAAGTTGTGTCAGTTTAACTTCATTATATTTGCCGATAATGCCGCGACCGGTAAACTGTTGCCACCAGGTTTCACTTTGTCGGTCATACATAATTAAATCGCTGTTACGCAATCGCCCTGTTGTACCGAAATCGAGTATTTGGTCATCGACTGTGCGATCAAAAACGATGGACGCATTGCATAGCGGGCAAAATGTAACAGTGACTGGTTTGTCGTTAACAATATCGTTAACGATCTCGTGATAAATCAGAATTTGCAGTGGGTAGGCGCGTGCGTCATCCCCGTCGGCATAGGCCACGACCGGTTCATCGTTAC
>CAYTJF010000302.1:0-6089 GCA_964437945.1 uncultured Granulosicoccaceae bacterium | reverse complement strand
CCACTAGTTACCGCATGTACTTTCAGCGAGTTTGATTGATTACTTTTATCCAGGAATGCTTGAATTTCAGATAACTCTACCCGATGAGAAATTAAACGTTCTATTTCAGGCCCAATTTTTTCAATGGCCGCCAGTGCCTCGGGTATATTATGATTCAACGAATGCGTGCCTGCCATTCGAATCTGGCGACGAAAAACATCATGCGGTGAAACCGAGATAGTTTCTCCTGGAGGACACACACCAAAAAAGAGTACGTTTCCACCATTAGCAGCATAGTTAATCAAGTTTTCAGCAACCTTTGGAACACCGGTTGCATCTGCCGCCAAATCGACCGACTTCTCTAATGCTGCCAAATCACCCGAGGCAGCTGCTATGGCGTTTAATCCGAATGATTCGGCCAGTTCAAGTCGCGAATCATCGAGATCAACCATAGTGACATCGTTGACTCCTCTAGTACGCAGCGATAAAGCCATCAGCATACCTATCGGGCCAGCCCCGAATACAACAGCATTATCACAAGCATCTGTATCAATGGCATCGAGACCATTGAGTACACAACCGACGGGTTCAGCCAATGCTGCTATTGCGTACGGCATATCCGAAATGGGGAATATATTATCCTGATGTACCACGCTAAATTCTGCAAAGCCGCCGTGTTTAGTCACACCGTATGCGCCCAACTTATCGCAAAGATTGGTTAGACCTTTCTTGCATGCCCGACACTCACCACAATGAAAATTAGGGTCAACTACCACCCTCTGCCCGGTTGAAAAATGGGTTACGCCATCACCAATCGAGATAACTTCGCCCGCGTATTCATGTCCGGGAACGATCGGAAATTTAGAACTGCCGTATCGCCCGTATAGAATGTCGATGTCGGTATGACAAATACCGCTGGCATGTACCTTTAAGACAACCTCATTCAGGCCTGGCTCGGGATCACTAAGTTCGCTAAGTTCGATTTCACCCAGAGATTGATAGGTAATTGCTTTCATGGTATTCCATCCAAATTTAACACTGCCAAATTAAACACTGATTGAAACTACTTATGCCAGGTATTGCTGTACCGCTATTGCTGTTCCATTCGTCCAAATACTACTCAGTGACTTTGTAAAGCTTTTCCTAAAAGTAGCATCTCTGGCTAGGGGGCCGTATACATCGTCCAGTTCCAACCACTTCAATGGATCAGTTTTAGCTAGTTGTGCCTGAGCGTTCAATCTTTCCCACTGATTATCGTTTGGAGGAATTGTGTTTCCTGAATCAGTAGTACCAAAACAGTATCGACACCACAAAGCACATTCCAATGCTAGCCCATCAATTGGCTGATTGTTTTGAAGTTGAGCTTCAATGACCGGCAGGATAAATTTCGGCTGACGATTTAACCCATCGAAACACAAACGCGGAATGGTGTCTCCCACCGCTTCATTGGAAAAACGTTCAACGACTTTGCTGTAATAGTCAGTGAAGCTGACCCCTGGTATTGGCGCAAGTGTTGGAATGATTTCCTCGTGTTCGAGTTTATCAAGGTAGCCAACAACTAACGGGTTGTTCATGGCGTCATGAACATAGTGAATGTCAAGAAGTCCGGCGAGATAGGCAATGGATGCATGACCACCATTAAGAATACGCAATTTCATCAGCTCATGCGGTGCCACATCGTCTACAAATTCAACACCGACTTTTTCTAATGCAGGGCGGCCATTAGGAAAGTTATCTTCCAATACCCACTGATGAAAGGGTTCGCATACCACTGGTGCGTTGTCTTCAATGCCGAAAGTGTTTTTTACAATACCGATCTCGCGCTCAGCAGTTGCCGGCGTTATGCAATCGACCATTGAATTGGGGAACGCTACATTCTCAGCGACCCAGAGACTTAAGGTTTTATCAATTTTATTTGCCAAACCCAGAACGGCATGTTTTGCGACCTGGCCGTTTTCAGGCAAATTGTCGCAACTCATTACTGTGAATGGTTCAATATTGTTTTCTTTGCGCTTCAACAATGCGGCGATAATGATGCCAAAGACGGTTTTAGGAGAATCAGGATTACTGGCGTCAGCCTGTATATCGGCATGTAACTCATCAAACCCTCCGGTCTCTGCGTCAACATAGTATCCGCCTTCTGTGACAGTTAACGAAACGATGCGGATTTCAGGCTTGGCCATGACTTCAACAACCGCCTGTGGATTCACTTCAATAAAGTCAATCATGGAGCTCGTAATCTGGGCTGAGAGCTGTTTAGGGTCTAATTCGACCACAGTGGTTAACCAGTCTTGTGAAGCCAGTTTGTCACGCATGGCAACATCGTATTGGGTGACTCCTGCGCCGATAATTGCCCAGTCACGATCGAGGTCTTGCTCGAACAAGCGGTGCAGGTATACGCTTTGATGTGCACGATGAAAATTGCCAACACCCACGTGAACAATGCCAGCTGATAGATCTTGCTGGGCGTAGGAAGGCTTCGCTACATCACCCGTGATGCGGCTTAGGTTTGCAGCAGACAGCTTGATGGTCATTGTTATTTTCCGGAGTAATCTTTTCTGCGCAAGGCTGCAAATACGACGGCTTTAGTTGTAACTGAGATGGGCACAGGTATTAATTGTTCCTGTGCTACGCTGCGGGCGTTACTCACTGTACTGCCAATCCCTTATCGTCAAACTTATAAATGTGTTCTGGGAGTGCATCCAGATAGACCGTATCGCCATGCTGGACGTTGATTTCACCATTAACTCTGGCGGTAAGTGTTTCATTGTCTACCTCAACACGGAAGAACGTGTCTGACCCCAGGTGTTCAGTAACACCCACTACCCCTTTCCATTCACCAGCATCATTTGAAACCCTGAAGTGTTCGGGTCGAATACCGATAGAGTGGGCCTGGTATTTGCTGGCATGATCATCACTTAAAAAGTTCATTTTCGGCGAGCCAATAAACTCGGCAACGAACCGGTTTCTGGGTGCGCGGTATAACTCCAGTGGTGATCCAACTTGCTCAATATTACCGTCGGAAAGCACAACGATTTTATCGGCCATGGTCATAGCTTCAACCTGATCGTGTGTGACATAAATCATGGTTGTTTTTAATTTTTGATGAAGTTCAGCAATTTCAAGGCGCATGTTCACACGCAAGGCAGCGTCAAGATTAGATAACGGCTCATCAAAAAGAAACGCCTCAGGCTCTCGAACAATCGCCCGCCCGATAGCCACTCGCTGACGTTGTCCGCCAGACAACTGGCCGGGGCGTCGCTTGAGATAGTCCGTAAGGTTGAGTATTTCAGCTGCATCTTCTATTTTCTTGTTTGCTTCACTGCGCGGAACTTTGGCCATCTTTAAAGGAAAGCCGATGTTTTTGCGAACCGACATGTGCGGATACAGTGCGTACGACTGGAATACCATTGCCAAGCCGCGTTTTGCTGGCGGGATAGCCGTAGCATCTTTGCCATCGATCATTATTTGACCACTGGTTACATCCTCCAAACCTGCAATCAGCCGAAGTAATGTTGATTTTCCGCAACCGGACGGCCCAACAAATACCACAAACTCACCGTCTTCCACGGTGAGATCTATAGGATGAATAACCTCAACATCACCGAAGCTTTTAGTTATTTGTTTTAGTGTGATTTGTCCCATGAATTTTTCCTATTTCACCGCGCCAAACGTCAAGCCACGTACCAATTGCTTCTGGCTAAACCAGCCCAATATGACTATCGGAGCAATAGCCATTGTCGAAGCGGCAGAGAGCTTTGCGTAGAACAACCCTTCGGGGCTTGAAAAGCTCGCTATAAATTGCGTTAACGGTGCCGCTTTCGCAGCTGTCAAACGAAGCGTCCAGAAAGCTTCGTTCCAGGCCAAAATGATGTTCAACAGCATCGTTGAAGCAATACCGGGTAACGCCATTGGTGTGAGCACATAGAGAATTTCGTCGAATAAACTCGCGCCATCCATCCGAGACGCCTCAAGTATATCGTTAGGAATTTCTTTAAAGTAGGTGTAAAGCATCCAGATCATGATGGGCAGATTAATCATTGTCAGGATAATCACCAGTCCGATTCGAGTGTCTAACAATCCTGTGTCGCGAAAGATTAGATAGATTGGAATAAGTACACCTACTGGTGGAAGCATTTTTGTAGATAACATCCACATCAGAATGTTCTTAGTTTGCTTGCCTGGTACAAAAGCCATCGCCCAGGCTGCCGGTATGGCAATAGCCAAGCCCACCAAAGTTGACCCGAAAGAGATAACCACAGAGTTCATAAAGTGTTTGAAGTAGTCTGTGCGCCTTTGCACAGCTTCATAAGCAGAAAAATTCCAATCAAAGAAAAGAAACACTGGGGGCGATGTGATTGCCTGTTCCTCGGTCTTGAATCCGGTTAGAAATGTCCAGAGTATCGGGAAAAAAATAAGGAACCCGATTGCCCATGCGAGCGCAGACAGAATTACTTTTCGTTTGGTTGAAATTGCACGTGCCATAATTTATTCCGTCTTCCAGTCTCAGTCTTGCGGAGTCAAGCGTCTAGATTTTTGCCGATCATCCACATCAGGAAGATAGCAACAATATTGGCTAGGATAATCGCTATCACCCCCCCAGCAGAGCCGCCGCCGACGTCGAATTGAAGTGCAGATTGAACGTAGACTAAATAGGTCAGGTTGGTGGACGCGATACCAGGTCCGCCATTTGTAGTTACCTGGATTTCTGCATATATGGACAGTAGAAAAATAGTTTGAATCAATATGACTACGGTAATAGCGCGGGCAAGATGTGGAAGCACTAAATGGTAAAAGCGGTTTAGAGCCCCTGCTCCGTCCATCTCAGCAGCTTCTTGCTGTTCGATATCAAGCGACTGCAGCGATGTAAGTAATATGAGTGTTGCAAATGGCAGCCACTGCCAGGCAACAATACACATTATTGAAGCCAACGGTGCTTGCCCGAAGAAATCGAATGGTTGCATCCCGACGAACTTGGCTAATTGTGCAAACAGCCCACTTACCGGATTCATAAACATATTTTTCCAAATAAGTGCAGACACAGTGGGCATAACAAAGAAAGGTGCAATAACCAGAATACGGACAATGCCTTGTCCAAAAATGGGCTGATTAAGCAGAAGGGCTAACAGTATTCCGCCAATCACCGTGATAATCAACACGCCTCCGACCAGAAAGAGTGTATTCCAAATGGATTCCATGAAAGATGGATCGGTCAGGAACCACTTGTAATTCTTGAAGCCGATAAACGACTCTTCTCCGGGAGACAACAGGTTGTAACGCAGCATCGAAAAATACAGCGTCATAGTGAGCGGTATGAGCATCCAGCCAAGGAGTAACAACACAGCCGGGGAAATCATTAGTCGAGCAGCTGCTCTGGAATGCAGTGTCGCCATAGTGCTTGTCTGCTGGTGGCCTAAAAGAAATTAAAAATGCGAGAAAATAAAAAACTCTAATTACAAAATCTAATAGAATTACAAACTGTACTAACAAAAAAAAGGCCAGCTAATGCCGGCCCTTAATTTTAGCGCGTTGCTGATTTAGTATCCAGCTTTTTCCATTTCACGAGCAGCGTGCTCCTGGCTCTTTGCCAGAGCGTCTTCAACACTCATCTGACCAGCAAGAGCGGCAGCCACCTGCTGTCCAACGAAGTTACCTATGCCCTGGAACTCAGGGATAGCAACAAACTGAACGCCTGTATAAGGAACAGGGTCACGTGTTGGATCTGCAGGGTCAACAGAGAGGATAGCCTCTACAATGGTATTGGCGAAAGGAGCAGCTTCCAGACGACGTGAGTCTTCTTCAACTGACTTACGAGTTCCTGATGGAACAGCAACCCAACCTTTTGATTCACCAACCATCTCGAAGTATTCTTTAGAAGTAGACCACTTCAAGAAACTCTTAGCAGCATCGACTTTTTTAGAGCTCTTTGGAATTGCAAGTGCCCAAGACCAGAACCAACCAGTACCTTTGTCAGTTTCCTGCATAGGTGCTTTGAAGAAGTCAGTCTTGTCTGCAACGGTTGAAGTTTCAGGATTGCGAACGTCACCAGCAGCTGATGTAGCATCAACCCAGGTTGCGCATTTGCCATCTTTGAACAGTGCACGGTTTTC
>CAYTJF010000301.1:0-6118 GCA_964437945.1 uncultured Granulosicoccaceae bacterium | reverse complement strand
AAGATTGCCTCTGCCCTGACCGTCGATATTCAGTACGCAGTTAATGTCGGTTTCAAACGTATTTCGGGATACGTTGGCTTGACGAGGGGACACCTGCTAATGCTCCTAAAATTAATTCGATTAAGGATACACGGTCCACAATGAGCGGGATAGTGGCGTATTCACATGTTCTGGTTCAGAGATTAATAAAAATGCATGCTTTACTTTACGAACAGATGGTGTAATATTGATTGGGAATATAATCCCAATATTAGAATTCCATGCACATACAACTGCTTCTGATCAGTCTGGCTATGACTACTTCGTTCACTATAACGGCTTGCAGCAGCGATTCTGATGATCCACAGCCAACAGATATTCAGTTCAATCCAGATGGAGAACAAACCGTGGATGACGGACAAGGTGGCGGCGACACCTCGGCCATTGCCGGTCTGTGGGATGGCTCCGTATCTGAGGGTGACGCTACCGATGTCATTTATTGGGATCTGGATGTCAATGGTGTGCTCACTCGTTACGACTATCAACAAGATGGCGCATTGGCAGCCAGCGGTGATAATTGTTATGTCGTCGGCGACCCAATATCCGTCACTCCTGAAGGCGACGACAGCTATTCGTTTTTCAATGTCGCCACCACTGCAGTGGTCAACGATGAAACACTGACGATCACCTTTCTTGATGCTGACGTTAATGACCTGGACAACGACGGTGATACCGACGAAATGCCAACGCTCATCTGGACTTTATTGAGCACACCGCTGTTGGAAGATTTAAACGCCTGTGTAGAAGAAACAGACCAAACAGATATAACAGAGATGACCGACGACACAGATGCGTCCGGCCAATCTGATGGTAGTGATAACACCAATGGCGACAATGACCTTAGTACGGTAGGAGGTGAAACTGGAATCACTGACAATGGCGATGCCGATATTCCGTTCGACAACACAGACGCTCAGCGACCATTGATAACAAGAGCCCAATGCCTTTCAGAGGGCGGCAGTATTATTGGAGACATTGGCAATGGCGCTATTCATCAGCCTGAGTATCGTTGCGAATCAGGCGAGCCGCCAATCGCACGTATTACTTACCTTGAAGGGGAGCCGATTGCCGCAGAGGGTGAGGTTTGCTGCTTATAACTAGACAAACGATGGCTGAGCCCATCGCCGCTGTAAACTGTGGCACCCTATGTTTCCCGTTAGTTGCAGTCCATGCCGATCAAGGAGAGTCCTAGTTTGCCGGTTAATCCGTCTTTAATTGGAAATAAAAATTTATCATATCAAACGCAGCGCTCTCAGAGCCGATTGCCTCTGTATTCGAAAACGCTACAAACCACGTATTACTTTTAGGCTCCTTTGCAACAAAGGTGTTGAAACCAACCCATGAGCCAGAGTGACAAACCAGGTCAATCTCATCGCGATACTTTTCCATGTACCACCCGTATCCATATTGAATGGTTTCCCCACTGTTCGTTTTGACTGGTGAGAAAATCCTCTGAGTTGTCGAAGCACTTACAAGCGTATTGTTATCAATCGCTCGAATCCAGGCTTCCATATCATCAAGCGATGTATATACGCCATCCTCGCCAAATAGCGCGTTACCAGTATTGAAATCTATATCTTCAAAAAATGGCCATTCACTGTAAGACACTGCTTGATTCTTCACATTCGATGGATATTCAATGATTGATGTATTCTCCATACCGGCCGGAATAAAAAGTTGTTCCCTGCAAAAGTTTCTGAATGCCTGGTCGGCCGCTTTTTCTATCACCAACGCTAGTAAGCTGTAGCCGCCGTTGCTGTACTCATGCTTCTCACCAACCTCGAAATCTAGTTTTTCCTGTTTTTTGTAGTAATCAAAAACGTCCTGGTTTGTGAGCAAGGGTTTACTCTTATCAGAACTCCACAGTTTATCGTCATATTCAGGTAGTCCAGACAAGTGGTGGACTAAGTGAAGAACTTTTATCTTGCTCATGTACTCCGGTACTTGTTCAAGATACTGGCTTACAAAGTCGTCTCTATCTATTTTCCCTTGCTCTTCGAGAATAGCTAGACCCATAGCAGTAAATTGCTTGGAGACCGAAGCCATCCTGAAATTGGTGGCACAGTTGATCTCTTCTTTCGATTCAAGATTACTTAATCCGTAGCCTTTTTTAATTTTGGTGACACCATCCTGTATGACCATTATGGCCAAACCCGGTCCGCCAGCATGATCAATTTTCGCGAATTTTTTGTCGAATGGGAGTCGCTCTGTTTGTTCCAGACTCATAGGCTTACGTATTGCGCTGACCGTGCACTAGTTGCAGTAACCCAGTCTACTACGCTAGCTTTATTATGGGTGTCGAATAGCTGTTGTTGACGGCCCCATTCTGTTACTTCGATAAGCGGTCGTTACAAGCGACATTATATCTGGCAGTTTATACGTTTCCACTGCGCCCAAAGTAGTCCGTGGACTTCATTACGTGTGCACATGCTGGCCTCGTTCTAAAGCGAACATTAACTGTATAAATAGCCAGCTTCCTGTATAATTGACTTCACCTGCATGACTGGAGCTTTTTCGATGAACTATATGCCAAGATTTCAACAATCCACTTCCGAATTAGTTACTGAACACGAGAAACTTCAGGAGGCAGAACTCCTTGGAAAACTTAGTCGAGATGGACTTTCGCATCGGCTGACAGCTCTTGATCTTGCCGATTCTGAGTCCGTTTATAAAGAGCGACTTGAAGCTGAGCTGGGTATTCTTGAGGAAAAGGGTTTCTGCGGATATTTTCTCATTGTTGCAGACTATGTTCGTTGGGCGAGAGATAACGATATTGCTGTTGGTCCTGGTCGTGGATCGGGTCCTTGCTCTTTGACCGGGCTTGCACTTGGTATAACAAGTGTCGATCCGATTAAATATAAATTACCATTTGAACGATTCGTTAATCCTGTTAGAGCTACAGTTCCCGACTTTGATCTGGATTTTAGTGAAGATCGGTACACTCAGGTTATTGATTACATACAAGCCAGATACGGCACTGACCAAGTGGCACAAATCAGCTCAGATGACTCGGCACCTCAACCAACGAGGCTCGTTATCGGTGACCGACCACTAGAAGAGCTGATTCCGGTCTATACAATTCCAAAGTCAAATTTTCTCGCAACAACCATGACAGTATCGCAGGTAGCGAATGCGGGGCTCGTACAATTTAATGTCATCAACCAAAAAGCAATCACAATAAATCATCGCACTATTCGTGACCTAGAAAAATCGAACATATTGATTGATATCAACAATATTCCATTAGACGATAAAGAGGCTTATGCGTTACTTAGCGCCGGGGAAACACCAAATTTCGATTTGTTTGACAGCGAGCACTATGTATCTTCGCTTAAGACTGTTCAACCAAACCGGTTCGAGCATTTGTGTGCTTTAGTTGCTCTGTGCTATCCGAGACTACATGGTTCTTTGTCGCTCTACTTGAAAGGCAAACGAGACCCTGACTTAGTAAATTATTATCATCCAGCGCTCAAACGTTTTACTGCAGAGACTTATGGAATAATTCTCTATCAAGAGCAGCTTATGCACATTACACGTGAAATTGCGGGATTCTCCATGTCACAAGGCGATATATTTCGCCGAACAATAAAAAACCCAACTCGCGAAGCTATGTCTAAACAAATGAATATGTTTGTTGACGGGGCAATGGAAAATGGTTTTTCAAAAATCGAAGCTACGGGTTTGTTTGAACATATTGCGATGTCTGGAAGGAACACGTTTAACAAGTCTCACGCTGTCGCCTATGCCATGATTGCGTATCAAACTGCTTGGTTAAAGGTCAACTACCCAAGTTATGGAGGTTAAGCTTCTGCCGATGTTCAGGACTTACACTCAATTACATACGGTACTTGTGCTGAGTTCAATCGCAGTTTTTCCTCGCGTTTCATTATTGAGAGAATCGCTTTGGTTCGATTAGGAACCAACGTCGCTAACGCTTCGGTCACATCGGGTGGCACCCTTTCCGGGTTAGTGTGTAAGCCATAAACCAATAACGCAGTTTCTGCCAAATCTTCTCCAGATTTTTTGGCGTATTGGGTAATAAATGCGTCATCAGCCAACTGAGCCGCTCGCCATAATTCAGTACCGGCGTATTTTCGATCCCAGGCGGCATGGACTGACTCATGAAAGAGTGACTCTTCCAGATGATTCGCTGCTAACCGATCGGCAACCGTATCTGAATAAAGCACAACCTGGCCATAGCCCTCGATATAACCACCAGCATGCAGCCCTTTATTACCACGGTGCAAAACGATGCGCCCAACTCCACTGCGAAGCGGTGCATAAACGCGCCCCATTGCATACGCAATGGGAAGAACACCATCACGTGCAGCCGCACTGGATTGAAATTCAGGGTTGGCAACAATTTCAATGGGTGGCTGATCATGGAATACGGCATTAAATGAATAAGCACGAATCTTATACTCACCTTCTATGCGCTTGTCGTACACCTGATGATTCTTTCGGCCGTTATATTCAAGACACAGGAAAGCTGAGTTGACCGCGCCACCTATTGTGTTCAAATTCATTCGCACGGTTGATCTGAAAGGTGCGTCGTCGGCGACTGCGACTGAAAGTGTAAAAAGATAACCACCGCACAAAATTGGTTTCAATAATGGTTTCAACATTGCCGTCAACACGCTATGCACCCGCAAATTCCTGTTTTACAGTATGTAGTTGTATTGACAACTTTACCAAATTGCCGCTATTCTATCAACTGAGACAAATTAATAGAGTTAGAGTCACAGTGCCGCTCAACCAACAGTCCCCCATTCCGCTCTACCGGCAACTCGCGGACCGTATTCGCGATGAAATAGACAGCGGCGTACATGCTGTGGCCACCCGTATTCCATCCGAGAACGAGCTGGCGCAGCGCTACTCTATCGGCCGACCAACGGTACGCCAGGCTACCGATTTACTGGTCAGACAAGGCAAGCTTGAGCGGCGTCGGGGTTCGGGTACTTACGTTCTGCCACCGTTGCGATCAATCGATCTTTTTTCCCTGGCCGGTACCAGTGCAGCACTAAAACACAGTGAGCTTGATGTTTGCCTTAATCTGGTCAAACAACCCGTCATCGAACAAAAACAGTGCAAAGAGGAAAATGGAGCAAGTTCAGAACATGAAAGCTCAGAACACAGTGAAGCATTCCTGAGGGTTGATCGTTGTGCCTCAGTCGATGATGCTCCGGTACTTTTTGAGACGCTGTGGATCAGTGACGAGTTGTTTCCCGGTCTGCAAAACCATAACCTGGAAAATCAATCGTTATCTGCATTGGTTAGAGATGTCTACTTTCTCGAACCCTCCTCCGCTGATCAAACATTCTATGTTGTCAGCGCAGATAAAGCACAATCCAGGCACTTGCAAACATCGGTTGGCACACCCATTTTGCGCGTACTCAGACAATTGCACTTTGGCGAACACAAAAACGCGATACACGCCGAGATCATTTGTCTTACCGATCGCTTTGAATTTTCACAAACACTTTTCCCGGCACATGCAATACATGAAGCCGACGCGCCATCGAATTGAAACCATTCACACTCATTCGATCGATGCGGATTAATAACGAACAGGATATTGAGAGACACTTACGATGAAAAACAGCGGTTATTACAGCCAGTTTGGTGGCGCTTTTATACCCGAAATTCTGGTACCCACATTTGACGAGCTCGAATCGGCCTACCTTGCTGCTCGTGATGATGACGACTTTTGGGAGGAGTACCTGGAATTAATGTCCACCTATTCTTGCAGAGCCACACCCATTACCAGGCTGGACAATTTAACCGAGCAATTAGGTGGTGCAAATATTTTCGTCAAACGCGAAGACTTGAACCACACTGGAGCGCACAAGGCAAACAATGTAATGGGTCAGGGGCTACTCACCAAGCGAATGAAAAAAACCCGTGTTATTGCTGAAACAGGTGCGGGCCAGCATGGAGTTGCAACGGCCACTATGGCAGCTAAATTCGGCTTTGAATGCACCATTTACATGGGTGCACACGATGTAGAACGCCAACGCCCCAATGTTTTCTGGATGGAGCAAATGGGTGCAACTGTTGTGGCTGTAACAGAAGGTAGCCA
>CAYTJF010000300.1:0-6121 GCA_964437945.1 uncultured Granulosicoccaceae bacterium | reverse complement strand
TTACCGAATTGACCGCTTTCAAGTGCTCGGCGAAGCGAGCTTACTCGGGAGCTGTGTTTATTGCTGCGACGTAATGATGCTGGCGAAAAAACTGATGGAGTGTACATTACAACTAGCAAGTGGAAGTTTCGGTAAACTCGATACCGAAGTGTACGGAAAGATCGATCCGAATCGATGATCTAGCTACAAAGGATGGAAATTTTGCACTGTAGGTTTGCGGTAATGAGTTTACTATGGGAAATATTCCGTTACTTACTTCCCACTATTTATTCCTTAGGGAGACAAGCTTATTAAAAATTGGACCAGATCGCTACGTTGATCGTCTGACATATTCATTGGTTTTAGAATAGATTCGCCATTCGTGTGGAGGCGGTTAATGTCAATTTCAGCATAGGCGTCGATAACACCGCGAAGCGTTTTAATACTGCCATCATGCATGTAGGGTGCCGTCAGCGTGAGATTTCGCAAACTCGGTGTTCGCCATTGACCCCAATTGGTTTGTCCCAGTGTAACGCGATTAATCCTGTTTTGATCTTCTTCTTGCACATTTCCATTGAATGACCCAAGCAAATTATATTTATCATTACGAACACGTTGAATGCCAGTATAACGGCCGGGATCAACTTGCCCTTCGGCAGTAAAAAAAGACTGGCCAGTATCGTGAAACTCGCCATTGGAAAAATTGGGACCAAAATGACAAACCTGACAACTAGCCTCACCTAAAAACAGTTTCAGACCTCTCTTGGCAGCAGCTGGATACTCAGCAATGGCTTCTGTATTACCAGTTAACATCGCTTTTAGAAACCGATCGAATGGTGTCTGCCCGGAGCGTAGTGTTCGTGTGTACGCGGCAATGACCTTTGCACTTGCTACTACCAGCTCTTCATCGTTTAAGTTTGCTACATCAAGTGATGTATGGGTACTTAATGCGGCTGGCAGGTCGGAGTCTTCTCGTAGCCATTTAGCCATAACTGCTGGGTCGCCTGCCATTTCAATCTCAGATAACATTGCGCGTAGTGCTGCTGACCAGAGACTGTCTGTGCCACCATCCCAACCAAACCATCGCTGCAAACCTGCATCGAGTAAGCCTTGGGTGTTCCTTGTATGATCTTGTGTTCCGATTGCAGCGGGTAAATTGTCACTGAATGCTTTCTCTGCAACGTGGCAGCTGGCGCAGGAAATCGTATTATTCAGTGATAAGTGCTTGTCGTTGAACAATTGTCTGCCAAGCTTTTCGGCCCATTCGAGACCTGAAAATTCATTGCCGGGATCGGCTGGCGCTTTGTTTGGCCATGGGCCATGTGATTTCATGCGTGATAGTTCGGCGTCGCTGAATACAACATTGTCGAGTCCCTGGCTATTGGACCGGTTGTTGTCAGAGGTGCCTTCCTGGTTTATCGACTGTGAATAGGCAGTAAAGCTACATAACAGAGATAAACAAACCAATAATTTTGGCGCTCGGAGCAATGTGTATCTAAGATGATTCATTGAATTGCAATGGGTTGGGCCAGAGTTTCCCGGTGTGTTTCTGATTTCAGATCAACAGACCACTGCCATTGTCCTGGCATATGGAACATCATTCCTTCGACTCTATACTTGTTGACCGCAGACTGATTACCTGAAGCATTTTCGTTTACATCGGCACTGAGTTCAGTTATGTCCAGAGTGTAGTTCATTCCATGCCCATGACCCGGCATACCAGCATCAACTTTTATGCTCACCGGGGGTAGCTCACTACAAACGGTAATGTCAACCGAGAATGGCTCACCAACTGAAATATCACCAAGTGGTGTGATTAAAACAGTGAAATTCTCTCCTTGCACAACAGACTCAAAGGGAAGCCCAGATGCTCTGCACTCGGGCTCAGACTGAGCCATAGTATGTGTTTGGGACTGATGAGAGTTTGCTTTCCAAACTGGCATAATTAAACGGTGGGCATTTTTCCATGCCAGATTTTCGGCAAGCTCCGGTGGTAACGTGGCGAGCCATGCGCGCGCACTCCTGGCATGTTCAGGAATATAATACATGCGCTCTGGAATATAAGTATCAGTGCCCAACATGATACGTTCCGGATGGGCTTTAAATAGTTCTTGCCAGTCTTCCCTGACAGTCTTCCCAACGCTTACTTCTGATCTGAACGACAGTTCTACCCATAAGCGGTCATGCTTGTCGAGCATATCTCCAATGTTCTCCGGTGATTCAAAGCCGGCATGCGCCCATAACACCTTAACGTCACTATTTTGCGCCAATAGTCGATTTATGGCGTTTGTGTCTGAGTGCGCATGTAATATTAAATTGTGTTTGTCCGCCAAATGCACAATGTTGACCGGTA
Source organism: uncultured Granulosicoccaceae bacterium (assembly GCA_964437945.1). Classification (GTDB taxonomy): domain Bacteria; phylum Pseudomonadota; class Gammaproteobacteria; order Granulosicoccales; family Granulosicoccaceae; genus Granulosicoccus. Next base: position 3,789 of record CAYTJF010000300.1, on the reverse strand, counting down.
GTGCGCTGTCTGCGTCAGCTCCGAACAAATGAAATTCACCAATGGATGCATATTCGTTTTTTTCCAGCAGGTCTTCCACATGATCTAATATTGAAAGATCTGTAAACCAGGTATCTATTTGTTCGCGGCGGTGGTACGGACGCAGACTTGGAACGACCAAATCAGGGGCGATTTGTGACAGGAGCTGGGTGCCACTGTCATCTGAGCTTGAGACCAAAGCGAATTTCAGTCCAGCTTGGCGCATAAGCTCAATTACGCGTTTCGGTGGAGTGAGTTCAACAGAGTCCTGACTATAGTAAACATTTGCATCGGCAATCGGAATATCCGTTTCAGGATTTTGATGCTTATCGGTATGTTCGTTTTTTTCAGGGTGTTGATGTTTTTCAGCATGTTGATGTGCTGATTGAGCAAAAGCGATTGACTGGCCTACAAACGGAACGATTAGCAGCCATGCTAGAAAAATGATTGGACGACGCATTTTCTGGGTTCACCGGCTTTGACAGCACCAATATAGCGCGATCCGTGCGAAAAATAACAAATATTTAGGAGTACGTAATTTTCAGAGGGCGTAAGGGTGAAGCCAGCGGTAAAGCAGGGGTAAATGGGTTCAGCCTTTCATTGCCGAATTGATGTTTTTCTCACGCAGCTGTAGCCAGAGCGAGGATTTGTAATGATGTGAACTTTGTAATTCTTTGGTGGGCTGACTATCAGCTTGAAGCAGCGCCTGTGCTTTGGCCAGCACAGCTCAGATTTCAAAACCGCTTATTAATTTGATGTAAAAATCCAGTGCTTATCAATATCACTGAATTGGGTCAATTGAAATACTTGGGCTATTTGGCATGTATTATCGACCCAGTAACGTGCCATCAATAACACGCTGTTGTTCTAATCAGCACAGCGTTAGCCGTTGCGCGTACTACATTGCGTGACTGATTAAAAAAGTGGATTAGCCCTGTTGCACGATCATTAGTTTATGGCTTAGTATGCTACTACCGATTAATTACAAAAGGATTTGTAAGCAATGGATATACCGTCACGCCCATCTACCGATAACCTCTATCGGGATAATTATCGAGACAAGAACAGAGCTGAAAGTAAAGCTAGTGGCCAGCCTGGTCAACAAGGCTTATCTTCCAATGCCGCCTACAGTGCGGCTACTGCAGCTGCTCACAGTGCGGATGAAAAAACCTCTGCAGAGTTGCTCAGTGATAGTTTAACAACCGCGGAGCGTCTTACATACGGTTCGGAATCTTCCACTTGTCATGGTGAAACTATCGGCGCAGCAACCGGTGCCCCTGCCAACCATCTTGCTAACGCTGTCACTTCTAATAACGCTGTCACTTCTTATAGAGAAGAAATTCAACCTGGCATGGTTCCCTGGGATATTTCACCAATTAGCACTCGTGTCTCGGAGCTGATAACGAATGAAAATCTAAGCAAAGATGCAGCGGTAGTCATCGCTATGACGGAACGCAATACAGACCCGGTTAATCCGGAATCTGTCCCCAAACTCGACGAAAGCTGGCGAGGTGATTTTGCGCAGATGGTCACCCGCAGTGCGAACGAACTGGCAACATGGGCAGAGTCTCAGAGTGCCGAAGCAATTACTTTTGTACCTGGCGACAATAACATTCGCGTTACCCAACGAGCCGATGGGATGCTGGTAATCAACTCTTCACTTAATGGTGTTACTCAAAGTACACACATATTAGACCCTGCCGCATCTGATCGAATCGTGATTAATGCCGGTAGCGGCGATGATGTCATTTTTGTAGACGATAGTGTTTCAGCGAATTTGTTACTTGCCGGTGGAACTGGAGACGACTTTATATACGGTGGTGCAGGTAATGAAATAATTATTGGTGGTGCGGGTGACGAATTAATCCGAGCCGGAGACGGATCTGACATCGTTCTGGGTGGGACCGGCAGTGATAATCTGGAAGGTCAGAACGGTGGTGATATTTTGCTAGGCCAACAAGGTGACGATTACCTCTCCGGGGACAAAGGCAACGATCTCGTTCTCGGTGGAGATGGACAAGACACGCTTTACGGCGGTGATGATGAAGATATTCTTCTTGGTCAAGTGGGCAACGATTACCTGGATGCTGGCCGTGGAAACGATTTAGGTATCGGTGGTGATGGCAATGATGTGGTATCTGGCGGTAAAGGTGACGATCAACTTCACGGTAACGCAGGTGCTGATACGATCATTGGCGCATCTGGAGCGGACAAATACAGATCATTGGATGCTGACGATACTGTTATTGTGGACTCAAAAACTGCTCAGAAAAATATCCGTGGCCGTGCTCCCGGAGCTGATATCAGGTTTGTTGATATTGATCATGAAGCGGGGAATGAATCCATCTATTTTGCCGATAATCAAAGGGAAGAGTTTGTTACTCGCGTTGAAGACGATCTGGAAACATTGCGATCGCTTGAGAGTGGGAAGGCCATGTTGAACGCGCTTGATCAAGCAAAGCGTGACTCATATCGGCCGAACGATTACTTTCTTGGCGTTAATATAGGTGGGGGGACTGAAGGGCATCGTGTACAAATGCAGGAATTGGATGGTGCTGGGCATATTAATTGGCTTCGAAATCAGGTCGACAGCAACAGTGGTGCTAGCACAGAGAACGGGTTTGCAACATCATCTGGTGGTCGATGGACCACTCCTGACCCTGTTAACAATCCGGCTCGCGGCAGTGGTGCAACCATCAGTTATAACCCGAGTGTGAATCTCCCGATTAATACTGGTGTGGCGACTCCTCCTGTAGTCATCTTATTTCACGAAATGGCGCATGCTTATAACATGGTGAGTGGGACTGGTATTGAGGGTATTTACACTGGTGTAGACACGAACAATAACAACCCTTTATCTCCTGTCAATAGCTTGGAACGTCAAGCGGTTGGGTTGCCGGTTGATCATGACAATGATCCAACAACACCTGAGCAGAGAATATCAGACACAACCCATCCGTATGAGTTGACTGAAAATGGGTTGAGAAGCGAGCTAGACCTGGCTTTAAGACCGTTCTATTGAATACTTGAAACAACGCGATTTTGCATTTGCACTATCGCGTCTAATTAAACAAACTTTCGGTACAAGATGCTGTACTTTCCCTCTCATAGTATAAGGATATGACATTGATAACAAAAAGAAAGGAACTGAAATTATGCACAATATTAATGGCACTGAGTGTCGTATTGTTCGCTTGTCAGTCAAACTCATCGTCCCAATCTGATTCGCAGGAAACGCAGACTATAATGCAGACAATGGTTGACTACACTGGCAGCTGGATGACGGCTTGCCTCATGATTAACGCCCAGCAATCGACAACAAACTTCCTCGAATTAGTTAACGGTCAATATCGGTCTGAGACCTACACCTACCAGGGGCAAGATTGCAATTTATTAGAAAGCCGAATCTTTTCCCTTATTGAAACCGGTACCTACACAATAAACGATACTGTTGAAGTTCCTTCAGGCGTTATCGCTCATGACGTTAGGCTGCTCGTCGAATCCAGAGTACGTAATGGAGAACCAGATGATATTAGTACCGATCAAGGTTATTCTGATTATATGCACCGTGATGGAAATACATTGATTCGCGCAAAAGGTAACCCAGTGGGGGTGGCGGCAGTACAATCTTCAGAAGAACTTGATTTTTCTATTGTGTATTTTTTACAAGAATAATTATTTAACTGATTCAATCATCGAGTTTTTGAAGACAAATTCTAGTGCATCGTGCTTTCGATGTATTACTTGCCCACTCTTAGCATAAGGATATGG
>CAYTJF010000299.1:0-6158 GCA_964437945.1 uncultured Granulosicoccaceae bacterium | reverse complement strand
GTGGTGTTTTCGTTAATGCTGGCGTTAGTGGTACCGGTGATCTCGGGTGGTTCATCAACGTCGGTGATATTAACGGTAAACGGTGATGTCTTTGTGTTCGTACCGTCAGTGACTTGTATCAAAAGATTGAAGGTCGTCTGCGGTCCTTCGAAGTTCAGTGGGTTGTTTAGTACCAGGTTATAGGAACTGTCCAGTGCGAATTGATTTGACTGAGTGCCATCGGCATTAAGCACTGTGACGACTGGAGCACTCGCAGCTGGGTTCCCGGAATCGTATTCAGGATCGGAAATTGTGATCGCTGGTAGTGGCAGGCCGGTGGCACCCAAGATTACCGCTGTTTGATTTTCAGCAATATTGGCAACAGCAGGAGAACTTGCGATGATAGGTGGCTCATTTATATCTCCAATATTGATCGTTTGAACCATCGTATCAATTCCACCGCGACCGTCATTGGCAGTGATCGTAATATTAAAGCTGCTCAAAACTTCGTGGTCGAATGTAACGCCTGCAATAGGTCTGATTTCGTTGCCAACCAACTCCACATATGCGTTAGCTGCAATTGAAACTGTGTGGTTAATATCGTCATCATCGTTGATCTGCACTTCAGCGAGTACAATATTTTCAGGGCTTGGTGTATTTTCCGGAATGGTGAAGTTTGGATTAATCAGAACAATGTCTGGGTCATCGTTCACATCAGTAATATTGATAGAAAAAGAGCTGGGTACGGCAGCTGTATCGGGTTGATTGTCAGACACAAGAAAGGTAAACGAATCCAGCGGCACCTCATCGCCGTTGTGTATGTAAGAAATCAGCGTGCCTGTGTCGATATCTGCCTGGGTAAAGTGACCAAGTGCAGGTACCGGGTTTGAAAGGTCTATCACTTGTGAACCGACCATCAATACGCCGTCGTCTGGGGTATCAACTATCGTGTAGTAAATTTCGTTTGTTGGGGTCGAGATACCGTTGTTGGCATCTACATATGAAAGTAAAGTACTATCGATAAAAGAAGTTGAACCTTCGAGTACCGATATTGATTGTGGTGCCGGGGGAGTCGTTTGGCGTGGTGGTGTGTTAACCGGTAAAATGCTGGATAAAGCCAATTTATACGGTTTTTGGCTAACAATGAATTGTTCAATGGCGATGAAATTTGAGTCAACCTGATCTACGCCACCGTTACTGTGGACCAGCCAGAATTGATCGTCTTCGGGAACCAACGCAATATCTGTATCAAAATTTCCTACTACAGAAGGTAGTTGCACCGTAATGAGTGGATTTCCAGTGGTGGCTTTTTCTCGTACGAATTGATTAACGCCAAGGATGAGTTTTGATTCATTCGCAACATATGCAATGCTATCCACTTCATTGTTTGGAATCGGGTCGCCTGTTCCTGCTTCAACCAGATTAATCACTGTCTGGAATGACCCGTTTTTTGCAATAACATACGGGTGACTTGCACCGGCTCCTGTATCACCCCAGCTTATATATTGATCAACAGTACCGCTCGCGTTGGTATGCGACACGACAGCCAGCGTAGTCACACTGTCGTAGGTATGGCCTATTGAGCCCTGTACCGGGGTAACATCATTAATGCCGTTGGTGAGTGCATTCAGCCAAATGTTGGGTGTATTGCCTGGAGAGGTGTCATCAATTCCAGCAACAATATCAAAAGAGATTAATCGAAAAGCATTGTTGGTTACGGCATGCTGAGCAAGATACAGTTTGTTTGGAAGTGCTGGATCAAGTGTTTGCTCCACAGCCAGTGACAGTGTTGTGTAGTCTTGCCCTGGTAACTGTGTTCCACCAGCTACAGAACCGCTGGTGGCCAGATGTGTGTTACCAACCACCACTCCGTCCACGTTTGCGTACATCACATGGTAATTATCGGTGGTCACTGCAGGACCGCCTCCTGCTGGTGTGGTGCTCGACTCAAAGTGATCGATATAGAAAATTTGCTGTGTTTTCTGATCGAAGGCAATGTCGAGGTATTCGTGTGCAAATCCGGTGGATGGATCTATTGCTGGTGCGATTATCTGTTGCAAGGCGCGACCCGTTTCGTTCATCCGGTAAATCGCATTCTGACCCGATTGACTATCAATCCAGAACAGTTTATTTGCAGGTCCTGCCGCTTGAAACTCCACTGCACCAGCATCGATGAATTCGTTGCTGGTGAGGCCGTATCCATCCATGCGTGAACCATCGCTAAATGCATTGACAGGGTTGCGCCCCCCGGCATCAACCGCATCGCTATCCTCTGAGAGTTGCAGGTGCTCTGAGTGACTGCCATTGAATGACGTTAATTGCGTAGCTAGTAGCGGGTCTACGGTATAGCCAGGGAGATTGGTTTCACTAATATCGGTGTGACTACCACTGTAGAGTATCTCGAGTGCGCCATCGGTAATAACATTGAACCCGTGACCGCCATTTGTGTTCACCTCTGTGGATAATTGTGGGGACGGGTTAGCACCCGACAAAGACTCGTTGTCGGCTATTATCGTGTTTCTCAAGGTCGCTGCAGAGCCTGAGAATGGATGGACGTTTATTGCGGCGAACGGCCCGTCAGAATCGTTCTCCACAACAGTTGCGTTCTGTACAAATAAATAGCCATTGTTAACCTGTATAGCAGCACCGCTGCCAGTTGCTGTGTTTTTGAAAAACGTGCTGTTAATAACGGTAGGATTCGCACTAGAGTAGTAAGACAACCCACCACCAAAGGCTGCGGTGTTCTCTGTAAACGTCGTTTCGTTTATTGACGTGGTGCCGGCAGCGTTTACGCCACCGCCAAATCCGTTGTCAGCGTGATTTCTCTTGATTATAGTGTCAAAGATATGAACTTCAGATGGCTGCATATGAATACCGCCACCATCATTGAAAGCTGTGTTGTCTTGAATGGTTGCCGAGATAATGGTTGCCTGACCTTCTATAAATAGCCCGCCACCATCTTCGGTCGCTGTATTATTGGAAACGATGGATTGCTGTCCCAATAGCAAGGTTCCGTCGACAAATATTCCGCCCCCATCCTCTAATGCCGTATTGTTGGTTATCGTTGACTCGTTGATCGCGGCATTGCTGTTGAAGCCAAGATACACCGCACCGCCCAACACGCTGCTGTTCTGTGAGAATTCGTTGTTGGTCATTGTTACAGCAGCATCAGCGAAAATACCACCACCAAACCCAGTGGTTGATGTGACCCCGAGTGCGTTTGTTTGCGTATGCTGCGCGCTGTTTTGCTCAAAGCTGCTGTCGGTAAACGTTGATGCTGGAGCAAAAGTCAGAAACACACCGCCACCTTTGAGCGGTGTGCTGTTATTCGTGAAGTGGGTATCAGTTGTGGTGATAGTACTAAGTTTTGCAAAGATACCACCGCCACCACCAGTCACACCATCTGGGTCAGTGTACAGCGGCGATACAGTCTTGTTTTGATCAATACTGACTGAGGTCAACGTCAGGTTGGAGTTCGTCACCCTGATGCCACCGCCAAAATCTTGCACAATCCCACCGGTCACCGCCAGGTCAGAGAGGGTTAGCGCTGAGCCTGCATGAACATCAAGCACCCGCATTTCGTTGATGCCTTCTACGGCAAGTGCTTCTATTTTAGATGTACCGGCAGCATTGCCTTCTATGACAAGGTTGCCTGTAACATCAAGATCACCTGTTGCAGCAGCATCTTCGTCTGGAGCTCCGGTCCCATCGCCAATAGAGATCGAATAGGTGGTGCCCGAGAGCTTGATGGTGATGTCCTGCGCATCATTGTTAGCAGCGGTTATAGCTTCTCTGAGTGATATGGTGTCGTTGCTGTTCGCCACAGCATCATCAACTAATGCCTGAACAGATGTATATCGTGTGGCGCTTGCAATCAATCGATCATTGGTATAATCAATCGTGAGTATGTTGTTGGCTGGGTCCCAGCTAGCCAGAATATGATCCCAATCGTCTTGTAAAGCATTGCTAACTAAGCTGCTTGTTTCGATTACACCGGTAGATTTTTCCAACACCCAATCACCATTGCTTGAAGCATGGCCTGTGTCATTGGTACTTGCCGCAACATCAGCGCCGGTTAATGCAGCAAGGTGGCCCATCAATGCAATACCATTCTCGCTGTTGGCAATATCGCAACCGTATATCAGCAGGTCGGCATTTTCGCTGAACGAGTCTACCCAACTAGCAAGCTGTGATGAATACAGTGTGATGTTATCTGAGGTAAGAAAATCTGCGCCTATACGAACACCTGAACCCAAACTATGCGAGATGATGTGTACCGCATCGACCGATTCGTTTTGTGCCAACGTTTGTTGCACTCGATCAATACCACTCTCGGATTGATCAATGACAATCACCTTCACCGACGCATTTTTGTTGGCCGTTATATCGTCGACGATCATTTGCAGATCTGGCACACGTGAATCGATGAACACCAATTCGACACCGGTGTTTTCATTCAGTGACACATCGGAGTCTAATGGATGAAGGAGATTCAATCCTTCATACAACGTATCAAGCGATGGTTGGTCTTGTGTTTTGTGTGGCAGCAGAGCACTGCCGAGTACACTGAGTGAGTCGGCTGAAAATAACACCCTGGGTTCAAGTACTTCTACAATTGGCGCTGCTTGATTAGTCCTGTTCTTCGGTTTGTCCATAGGAACCTTTTCATTCAATGCTGCCAGTTAGGAATACTCGATCGTTTGGAATTGAACCGCTTGGTTGTCGAAAAATCGGTGTACTGTGTAGATTGCTTAGCAGGAATCACGCTTTTTCCAGTGACTTGCGTGAGCGCAAACAGAGATCGGTGAACCAATGCACACAATCCATGTGTTTCTGGGTTTTTCAGACGGCTTTAGTTGTCTGAATCAGGTGGTTTGAAAGGTTTTTATCAATGTGCAAATTCGATTTGAAAGCCAGTTTGAATCCTGTTCGTCGCCAATAAATCCGACATGGCCTCCAAATGTTGAGAGTTCAAGTGTGGTTGTTTCGCTTAATTCGGACTCATCTGGTAATACATCCAGGGTAAAAAAAGGGTCGTCCAGGGCATAAATAATGTGCGTATTCGTCGTGATGCGTGGCAGAAATTGCCGAGCGCTGCATTTTTCGTAGTAATCATGAACATCCCGAAACCCGTGTAACGGCGCGGTCAGCGTGTCATCAAATTTCCAAAAATTGTTCAGCTCTGTTGTTGCGGCTGGCAGATTGAGTTCAGGATGCAGTTGCCGCTTGGCCTCGTGTTGCGCCCGCATAGCTGTAATCAGATATTTTTGATAGGCACGCGTTACTCCTGAATTCAGTTTGTCAGCACCAATGTTAAGTACCAAAGGAGGGCATACGCACACAGAGCCAAATAATTGACTATTTGAGTGTTGCTCGCCTAAGTATTTTAATAACGCATTCGCGCCGAGTGAATAGGCGATGGCAAATACAGGTATGCCGGGATAACGACTTTGCACAAGGTTTATGAGTTCGTGAATGTCGTCAGTGGCGCCAGAATGATAGGAGCGGGCGAGTCTGTTGGGCTCGCCACTACAACCACGCCAATGCATGAAAACCGGCCGAAATCCGCTGGTTTCAAGCGCATGAAATACCGCTTTAACATAGGCACTCTCGATACTGCCCGCCAATCCGTGAAAAATACAGACCAGTGGGCCGCAGGTTTTTTTGCTCCAGTTTATGTCCAAAAAATCACCATCCGATAGCTCCAAACGCTCAGCGACGGTATCAACAGAGGGGTGTTTGGAGAGCTTGCTCGCAACAATCGTTTGTAAATGGGGGTTGCGTAACCACCAGCGCGGTCTAAATTTACTGTTAGTAATCAAAAGTTAACGGCTCGATCTAAAAAGTTATGTGCATTCTAGTTGCAAACGACGACGGTTATCAGTCGCCAGGAATTAAAGCATTGCATGTAGCCATGAGTCGTTTAGGCGACGCAATATTGGTAGCACCGGATAGAAACCGAAGTGCTGCCAGCAATTCACTCACCTTGTCCAAGCCGATCTCGGTCCATCGGCACGCGGACAATGTCTATGCTGTAGAGGGTTCACCGGCAGATTGTGTGAACATTGCTCTTAGTGGCATGCTTGAGTTCAGTGTCGATATTGTCGTTAGCGGTATAAATGACGGGCCAAATATGGGAGATGATGTTTTGTATTCAGGAACAGTGGCAGCAGCCATGG
>CAYTJF010000298.1:0-6423 GCA_964437945.1 uncultured Granulosicoccaceae bacterium | reverse complement strand
CCCGCCTTTACCTTGTCGACCTTCAAAGTTGCGATTCGAGGTGGACGCGCAACGCTCGCCCTCACCTAACTTGTCTGCATTCATGGCAAGACACATAGAGCAGCCGGGCTCGCGCCATTCAAAACCTGCGTTGGTAAATATTTCGTCCAGCCCTTCTTGTTCAGCTTGTTGCTTGACCAATCCCGAGCCAGGGACAATCAGCGCCTGCTTAATTGAATCTGCCACATGACGATCTTTTATAACTGCAGCGGCTGCGCGTAAGTCTTCAATACGCGAATTTGTACAGGAGCCGATAAAGATACGATCAAGCCTGATATCACCAATGGGTGTATTGGGTTGTAAATCCATATATTCAAGCGCACGCTTCAAGCCTTCAGATTTTGATTCATTATCAATATCCTCAGGGTTGGGTACATGCCCCCCAACCGATGTGACCATCTCTGGAGAAGTACCCCACGACACTTGTGGTTCTATTGATGCAGCATCCAGTCTAACGACCTTGTCGTGCACAGCATCGTCGTCCGAAACCAAATCTCGCCAGGCCGCAACAGCTGCCTCCCAATGCTCCCCTTTTGGCGCAAACGGTCGACCCTTGATGTAATCGATGGTGGTGTCATCAACTGCCACCATGCCTGCACGAGCGCCGGCTTCAATAGACATGTTGCACACCGTCATACGCCCTTCCATGGACAATGCCTGAATGGCTTCTCCACCAAATTCGATGGTATAGCCTGTGCCGCCAGCGGTGCCTATTTCACCAATGATGGCAAGCACGATGTCTTTGGCGGTAACGCCGGGGCCCACTTCGCCATCAACACTGATCAGCAAGGATTTGGATTTCTGTTGCAGCAGGGTTTGCGTTGCCATGACATGCTCGACTTCAGAGGTGCCGATACCAAACGCCAAAGCACCAAAAGCGCCATGAGTAGAGGTGTGCGAATCGCCACACACGACGGTCATACCAGGCAAAGTCGCACCCTGCTCAGGGCCAATGACATGCACAATACCCTGACGAAGATCAGACATTTTGAATTCGGTTATCTCAAAATGATCGCAGTTTTTGTCCAATGTTTCGATTTGCAACCGAGCCACTGGGTCGTCGATTCCTTCACTTCTCGACGTAGTAGGTACATTATGGTCGGCCACGGCGAGCATCGAATCGGTTCGCCAAGGCATACGCCCTGCGAGTTGCAAGCCTTCGAAAGCTTGAGGGGATGTGACTTCATGTACCAGATGCCTGTCGATATACAGCAATACCGTCCCAGCCTCTTCGGTATGCACAACATGCGCATCCCACACTTTGTCATAGAGGGTTTTACCAGCCATTCGAATTCTCCGTCGGTCAACTGCTGCGCAGTTTACGCCTACCCTGGCAATAACTCAAATTCATATTTTTCATATTTATAATTACTTCTTGGAATATAATAGTTTGTCGATTTTACTTCAGGAGTCAAGGGATGGATGTACCCGCACTGCAAACGTTGGTGGCGGTTGCTGAAACCGGCTCATTTTCTCGCGCAAGCGAGCAATTGTTTATTACCCAACCGGCTATATCCAAACGGATTGCAACGTTGGAAGCTGATCTGGAGGTGGTATTGATTGATCGCCTTGGTCGCAATACCCAACTCACAGAAGCTGGCGAAAACTTATTGGTCTCGGCAAGACGTATTCTGGCCGATATTGCCAGTAGTCGAGAAGCGGTACGCTCGCTAAGTCACAAAGTGGGTGGAAAACTGCGTTTGGCAACCAGTCATCATATCGGTATTCATCGCCTGCCCCCCGTACTCAAAGCCTATACACAGGCTTATCCGGAAGTGGATCTGGATTTGATGTTCATGGATTCAGAACATGCATGCGAGCTGGTCTCCGAGGGCTCGATTGAGCTTGCCATAGTGACGTTGCCCGAACGTCCTGCCGATAATCTATTCACGCAGCTTATCTGGAACGACCCACTGTCAATTGTGTGTTCGCATGATCATCCACTGCATGCAACTAAAAACGTCAGGCCAAAGCAGCTTGCTGCACACCCGGCGGTTTTACCAGCTCGCGGCACTGTGACACGCGGCATTGTCCTCGATGCAATAGCCGCTCACGACGTTAGTATCAATACAGCGTTGGAAACAAACTACCTTGAAACCATAAAAATGATGGTGTCGGTTGGTTTAGGCTGGAGTGCGTTACCCACGAGTATGGTGGATGAGTCTTTGTCGGCGCTGCCAACTCGTGGAATGAAGATGAACAGAACACTGGGCAGTGTTCAGTTAAAAGACCGAACGCTGGGTCGCGCAGCAACAGCTTTGCTTGAGTTGCTACCCCAACATTAAATTAAAATTTGAACCGGAGAATCACTTTTTTATCTCGCATCAAAACCAGCATAGTAAAACAGGCTCAAGTTTTCTCGTTATCTACACAAGCTGTTCGCATAGTCGAATGCGCCTGTGTGAACCCAATCAACGAAAACGACACTTCTCTTTCGTTAGTTTTCGATACCACACGAGCTGTACCACGACGGCCGCCGATGAACTGTCTCACTAATTCTGCAAATTGAACTTCACCTGAGTCATTAGACGGCATCAACGTGACCGTTTCAATTCCAGATTTAATTTTCCAGTGATACTTATAAGCAACGTTGATTTTGTGTTGATCAGGGAAAAAGGTCATACGCGGATTTCGATCAACTCGAAATTCAATTCGTTCGACGCCATCAATTGCCACAAGTGTCAATCGGTCTATCTGTAGTAGATTAACTGTTGATGCACCTATGTCTACGCAACTAAGGGTAAATGTTGGAAAGTCATCTGAGGCACGAAGACTGAATTGACTCAATTCGCCAAGCGGGTCGTGCACGGTTTTAGTCTGCCAGTCCGCAAACGAGCTGACCGAGAAATTCAGTAATCCGAGAAACAATATGAAGCTGCGCACACTAACCACCAACAGGGCGTAATGCTTCTGTTATCGGTCTGTGTAATTGACGTATTTAACTGATCGAACCGAACTGGCTACTGGAAATTGTGATGAGGATCTAATTAAGAAAAGTTACGGCTAACTGTTGTTTATACCGCATGAGTATTGTTAAATCGCTGCTATTCGCATAATGGGGGACTCTTAGAGCAAAACATTGTTATTTCGCCATGGTAAGTAGATATTCCATTTATACCAATCGAAAACGGCGGTAACTCATCTCCTGTCAAATCAATCGTTTGATTCAGCTCGTCCAAAGCCCACGCGCCCCTTTGCTGCCAAGGCGCCGAACCAGTTCCTCCGTCCTCAGAAACAGAACGCTTCAATACTAAGCCGCCACTCTGGAAATAAATTTCGCTAGAACGGAATATCATCATCAAAATCAGCGGTTGCCGCAGCCGGCGCGCCGGCTGGTTCGGCACCATTTTCTGAAGCGCCATCTTGCGCCTCAGCCCGTGCAATTCGCCACGCATTCAGATTCGTAAAGTATTTGTCGTTCCATTCGCGACCACGCAAATCGAAATCAACACTGATATCGTCACCTTCCGAGTAGTCATCAATCAAAGAGCACTTATCTTGTGTCAATTGAAATTTGACCATCTGCGGAAATTTTCCGTCAGCCATTTCAATGACAAATTCACGCGCTGAAAAAGATGCTGTTTTCTGTTCGGTATCAAATACTTTGTGCAGGCGACCTGTTGCTTTGTATGCCATTAGCTGTCCAGATTAATGTTCGGATTATGATGTGTGGATTACGCCTGTGGCGCAATTGTTGGTGTGCTCGATTTTACATCAGCGTTTTGACCACGGTGTCTTAACGCATGATCAAGTAATGTTATTGCCAACATGGCTTCGGCGATCGGTGTTGCACGAATGCCAACACAAGGATCGTGTCGGCCCGTAGTGATAACTTCAATGGGTTCTCCGCGTACATTCACGCTGCGCCCAGGTAGCCTGACGCTGGAAGTTGGCTTCATGGCGATACTGGCAATGATGGATTGACCCGAAGATATACCACCTAGCACACCACCTGCATTGTTTGATAAGAAACCGTCAGGGGTCATTTCATCGCGATGCTCTGTACCCCTTTGTGCAATGCTGTTAAAACCAGCGCCAATTTCCACACCTTTTACGGCATTGATGCTCATTAGCGAGTGTGCAATATCTGCATCAAGACGATCAAACACAGGCTCACCCAGACCAACAGGCACGGAGTGCGCTTCGACCGTTACTTTTGCACCAATTGAATCGCCGTCTTTACTGAGCTGCTTCATATAGGTTTCAAGTGGTTCAACCTGTGATGCATTCGGCCAGAAAAAAGCGTTGTTCTCAATTTCATTCCAATCAAAAGTAGTGTCGTCCAGTTCAATGGGACCTAATTGAGATAAGTAACCACGAATTTGGGTACCAAACATTTTGTGCAGTACTTTTTTTGCAATGGCGCCAGCAGCAACCCGCATTGCCGTTTCACGAGCTGAAGAACGTCCGCCGCCCTTGTAATCTCTTACGCCATATTTTTGCTGGTAGGTATAGTCGGCATGGGCTGGACGAAACTGGTCTTTTATTTTGTCGTAGTCTCTTGAGCGCTGATCGGTATTATGGATGACAAGCCCAATCGGTGTGCCGGTGGTAACGCCTTCGAACACACCAGAGAGAATCTCTACTTCATCTGCCTCTCGCCGCTGCGTGGTGTAGCGAGATTGTCCTGGTTTTCGTCGATCAAGATCTTTTTGCAAGTCGCTGGAATCGATTTCCAGACCCGGTGGACACCCATCAACAATACAGCCAAGCGCCGGACCATGGCTCTCGCCAAAGCTTGTGAGGGTGAACAGCTTGCCAATTGTGTTTCCAGCCATACCAGGCATTATACCGTCGAAAGGCTATGGCAAACCGTTAAGTTGATGTTCTATTTGAGTGAAATAGCGACAACTAAGTTGCTGTAGGTGCACCAATGAAGCGAAGATGACGAGTTTTAATCCATACCCTTGCACCTGAGGAACCGGCTTTGGCAATGAGCTTTTCACCTTGTGGCAGACGCAACCAACTGTTCAGCCGTAATGATTCATCATGGTCGGTAGTGAACTCCCCTTTTATGACAAATAATTCTGCACCCTGTGTTGCATCTATAACTACTTTGGCGCCCGGAGCCCATGTTTCAAGCTGCACGGTTTCTCGATCATCTTCGAATAATGGCATCACGGACACACCTTCACGATTTGCGGCCGGTACCGAACCCATTTTGTTCATATCAATCATGACTGGCGTACGATCATTAGCATCGAACTGCCAAAGCTTGACGAATATCGTACAACCCTTTTCAGAACCAGGTGTGTGAGAACTAGTAGGTGGATTACGTATATAAGAACCGGCAGGAAAATCACCATGCTCATCTTGAAACACACCGTGCAGTACAATAAATTCTTCACCACCGCCATGCGTGTGTGCTGAGAAGCGACTTTTCTCCGCGTAACGAACAATAGTTGTAGCGCGCGCTACTTCATTACCAATACGATCCAACATGCGCCGTTCAACACCCTTAATGGGTGAAGCTAACCATTCAAGTTCATCGCTATGCACAAGAACACGTTGAGTAAAATCAGCGTTTAATTCCATAATTGACTCAATGGTTGAATTAGCCTGGCTTTAACTACAATTTGAGTTGCGACCAGGCCCGTTGTCGATTTCAAATACGGATCAGGATGCGATACTCGGACGAGCTGCGACTGTGTCTCGCCAAGCTTTTAAATTATTCAAACCGTCTGGAATATCCACTTTGGCAAAGTCTGCAAAGGCAAGACCCGCGAATGCTGTTATGTCAGCCATAGTAAAGTCTTCGCCGGCAAGGTATTTAGATTCGGCAAGTACTGAATCGAGATAACGCATCGTTGTCTGCGCAGTATCTTTCTTCTTCTCGCCCCATTCAACATTCTGGTAAGTTTCAAGATCGGGCCCAAGACCAGGTGTCGCATGGTGGAAATACGCGCCTACTGCATCTACCAGACCTGCTTCAGCGCGAAGATTCATCATCTGTGTCTTCGCTCGTTGCTTTGGTGACTCGCCAATTAATGACCTGCCTGGGTAGGTTCCATCAATATATTCAGTAATCGCTGTGCATTGAGATATACAGGTACCACAGGGTAACTCCGCATACGGCACTGTGGAATCTGGGTTTTTGGCACGAAACGCATCCGTTCGGTGTTCACCGCCCATAACATCGACAGGAATGAACTCGACCTTGTCCGAAGCGTTTTTTTCTGCCAGTGCTATTCGTACTCGTGCTGGGTTGGGGAAGTTTTCAATGTCAAAAATTTTCATAATTAATAATATCGAGTAAATGTGAGTTGGGTTGCTTATTATACCTACTAATAGGTAGATTACAATAATTTCAATAATATTAATTAGCAGGTAATTTTTTGTTTATCTAATTGTTTTATAATGATATTTTAAGAATACAATTATTTA
>CAYTJF010000297.1:0-6611 GCA_964437945.1 uncultured Granulosicoccaceae bacterium | reverse complement strand
TTGGCGTTGATCGCTGCGGGTTGTGGTGACGGATCTTCTTCAGACGAACCTAACCAGGATGTCGTGGTTGTACCGTCTGAGATGATCAATAACCCAAATCCCGTCACAACTGTCGACACCCCGAACAACGTCACAACCGACGACACCTCGATCACCATTACTACCACCGATAACCCAGACACCGTCGCAACCACCGATAACCCGGACACCGTCACAACCACCGATAACCCGGACACCGTCACAACCACCGATAACCCGAACAACGCTCAACAATATGAGGACGCATTTGTTGAGTTGAGTTACCCGGCAGGTTGGGTTGTGGACACCTCAACAGACGAAGTCAGCGCACGATTTCTTGATTCTGAGCTGAATGCAACAGGCGGACAAGACAACTGTGGACTATTCAGCGAATTCATACCAGGATCAAGTCTTATTGAATATACTGGCGGTGTACTGATACTCTATGACGACACCCCGGAACCACAAACTTCGTTTCCTGCGGTCAATGGATTCGACATGTCAAGAATTGTTGGGACAATTACACTCTTCGGACTGACTTTTGAAGTAACAACTCAGATAGCCTATGAAAATGAGAGTGCTCATGTCGTACAATGTTTTGATGTTGACCCTGAGGATATTGAATTAATCTTCAATTCAATGGTTATCAGATAGTAGGGTTTATCGTTGCAGCACAGTTCGCTCTGGCGCAACTGTACTCATTCCCATCCATTGCGTAATTGGTATTGGATACTCGGGTGATTGTGATGTTATTAACGTCCTCGAACAAGCGGGTATTCGAGTTTGCATACCAACATTCGATGATTTGCACAAAACAGTTAGGGAGTGTGGGCAGCGCAGGAACTGCTCAATTCAACATCACTCCCAATCAACACCCGCTCTCTGGGATTTACCCTTTAAAACCGAAATGGAGAAGATTGCGGCCGAGGTATCGCTGGACCTGCGATAGCAACGGCGGTTTATGCAGTTCCATATCACGCATCGGTTCTAACCGAGACGGTTGTCTCGGTTAATTCTGTGAACAAGATATTATACCCCTAACCAGTCAGTCACCCACATCCACACACAGTGTTCGCAATATTATCAGCCCAGAAAACCGACATTAGGCGTAGCGAAATTGCCAAGGTTGGGAAATATATTATTCAGCTCTGCATTGTTCATACCGAACCACCTTGCAAGTGTTGCGCTGTACTGTTCAACAGAGGTGGTTGGCACAAAACGGTTGTTATTGACCGTGTCCACACTATCACGGGAAATTTGTGGCATTTGACCGTATATATCACCGCCCCGCACCGCTCCTCCCATCACCAGGTTGTGTCCACCCCAGCCGTGGTCAGTGCCACTGCTATTGGGAGTCAGTGATCGACCAAACTCGGTTGCAGTAAAGGCGGTAACTGAATTTTGCACGCCCAACTGAACCATGGCATCCTGAAACGCACCAAGTGCTGAATCTAACTGACCTAGTAACGCTTCGTGAGTTTCATCTGCGGGGCCACCAATTTGATCTTTATGCGTGTCCCAACCACCAAGGCGAACAAAAAAGATTTGCCGTCTTAGATTCGGATCGAGACGATCTCGAGCACTTATCAGTCGTGCAACCATCTCCAGCTGCGCCGCCAGTGGCGTATCCTGCATACCGTGAGCGTTAAACGGCGTTTCGAAAGTAGGTGTATTTTCAAGCGCATTATTGATCAATCCAGAGTAGTCAAGTGCACGCTCAAGCACCATGGCACGATTATTGGCCAACAGATTGTTCTGATTAACAGCGCTTGCGTGCATGTCCGCGTGTGCTTTCTGTAGTCTCCGGCTCCCGTTACGTTTTGATACACCTGAGGCACCAATTTCAAAATGTCGTACATTACTAGCTTTTTGCCATAACGAATTTCCGCTAATGCTAAGACTGGCTGCATGTTCAGGATAGTTACCAGGGTATATGATGTCCATCATACGACCCGCCCAGCCTAGTTCAGTACCGCCATTGGCATTTGCCGCAAGCCATGAGTCTGATTGATCGTTATGCGAGAACAACTGTTTAGGTATTGCACTACTACTACTCTCATACTCTTGTTTTGTAATGGGTCGAATCAGTGAGCCTACATTGGCCATGACTGCAAGCTGTCCGGAATCAAATAACCGCTTTGTTTCACCCATCGCAGGATGAAAACCGTATGTCTGCCCATCACTGTAAGTGGCAGGAGATACCGGTATAATTTTCTCGCGATCAATTGCAAGAAATTGTCGTGCTTGTGCATAGTCAGCGTACGCTGAGCTATTTCTGGGGATAAACATGTTGAAAGAATCATTACCACCAGCTAGATTAATACACACCAGCGCCTTATAACCGTCGGTGTTGGCGGCATGTGCTGGGCCACTGATGACATCAAATCCTGCAGCAACACAACCACCCAGTAGTAGTTGACGTTTTAAAAATGAACGGCGTGTCTGACTAACCATTACAAAAGCTCCTAGCGCTGTATAGCGTATTCTGTGGAAGTGACGACCAACCCAATAACCTCACGCAACAGTAAGCCAGAATCTACACGTCCTTTATTCGAATCAATATATTCAGTGAGAATTTTTCTGGAGTCGGCTGTTAGTGTTCTAGCGGTTAATAGTAGATCAAGATGATCTATAAGCTCTTCAGCAGAACTCTCAAGCAGCTGCTCTTCTTGTCCTAAATCCAGCGTAAGAAGCGTATCTTCACCGTACATTGCGTCATCTTTTACTGCGCGAATCAGGCGGCTATTAATTGTGTTGGAAGCAGCCTCTGAATTAATTTGAAATTCAGGCGCCACTAGCCCTGCATCGGCGATTGTGCCCTGCGGTGCAAAGCTTGGGCTGTAAAAGTTAAATACCGACGGTGCCGTGAACGGAGCTATTTGCGGGTTGTTACGTCTGTGATGAATATTAATCGCAAACGCACCATCGGCGTCGAATGCTCTCCACATATGTGCATAGCGAAGTATTGGCTCTCGCAGCTTGCCAAAATCGGTTCGATTACTGATTGATGGGTTACGCGCTTCGTCATCGAGTAAAATTGCCTTAACCACTGCAGCCATATCTCCACGCACACCTGAGCCGTTATTGTTAAAAGCGCGTGCGACTCTTCTTACATAACCTCGGGACGGATTACTGGTCACCAATCGCTTAATCAGTTGTTCACCGATAAACGGACCCACGTTTGGATGATTGAATAAAATGTCTAGCACCATCTTGAGATCTTGTTCGGCTGTTTGACCCGCCGGTAGTGTGTTACCCATAAACACTTTTGCATCGGTATCATGATGCTGTGGATAAGCCACCATGGGCGCTTCCAGTATTTTAAACTCGTTAGGACGGTATCTGGCAAATTTCCACTCGGGTTCACCTGTATCCCAATACCAACCAGTCAATGCACGAGCCGCGTTTTCTACATCAGATTGTGTGTAGGTAACCTCACCTGCACGCTCACTACCATCAAGGTTTAAACCAACAAGACCTATGGTGAATAACTGCATTACTTCTCGGGCATAGTTTTCATCGGCGCGTATGCCTATACTTTCATCAGGTTTTTCATTACCAAGCATACCGAGGTAACGACCCATGGCCGGACTGAGTGTGACATCGTTCAGCAACTGCCTGAAGTTTCCAAATGAATGCTGGACCAATATATCGTAGTATTTAGCTACCAGATTACCGCGTCTTTGTAATTGGGCAGCTTTATCGGAGACAACAAATATTTGACTGAGCGCAAAAGCAACTCGTTGGCGTAGTTGATCATCTGAACGAATCGCTTGCTGCCAAAACGCTTGGTAGCGACCACGTTGGCGACTTGGTTCGCTAGTGCCTTCTGGCCAGAGTCGTGTAGCGATAGGGAGGTGCAGTCCAGCCGGCAGAGCCATTTGCGCATCGATCCACTCAGCAGGTCCGCCCAGTTGAAGTCCATTTTCGATATCAGCAATTGTTGGACCAAATGAGCCCTGCATAAGCAGTCGGGTCATATCTAATTCAGCGTCAACCGGTTCTGGTTCTGGGCCTGGGTCTGAACCAGACTTCGTTTGGTACACGCTGTCAGCGTATTCCCAACCACTGGTGGTTCGAAACCAGAGCCGTGCGTATATGGGACTTCCATCAACAGGTAAATCATCGACAGTTACCGATGTACGAGTGCGAAGCGCTCTTCCGGAGTCGTAGATATCGCTGCCTTCTTTAGTGGTACCAAGCCAAAGCCACCAGAAATTGACCGGAGTGTTGTTATTGCTCCACTTGAAATCGACACTAGTGCCAGCTATTTTGCCAGCTATTTCGCTGTTTTTGGCAGGACTATCCATAGTCGGTGGTGATACTGCAAGATCGAGATCAGCTGCGGTATAGCTATTGTCGACATAAAACCACCGTGAAGCGAGGTAGTACCATAAACGGACATGTATGGTTGAGCCATCCATTGGAATACCGATAACATCGAATTCAGCGCCCTTACCCAAATCACCCGAGTCAGCAATATTACGACCACCAGGAGTGGTACCGACGTACAACCACACTTTTTCAACGTCTACACCACCAAAGTTCCAGCTGAATGTTTGCTCTGAACCGTTTAATGTTTGCTCTGAACCCTTTAGTGTTGAACCATTAGATGGATTGACTACATCGAGATCGGGTGCTTTGTAGCTACTATCGACAGAAGACCACGTTGAGCCGCTGTAATACCAAAGACGGGCATACACGGTGGAGCCGTCTGTTGGAATTCCGAAAACGTCGTATTCGGTGGCTTTACCCAAATCACCAGAGTTAGCGATGTTAGCGGCCCCGGGCTTGGTGCCGACATACAGCCAATATTGTTCAACGTTAGTTCCACCGCTATTCCAGCTGAATTTTTGCTCTAAACCCGAAAGATTCGAGCCTGTCGATGGACTGGCTACTTGCGGAGCAGCAAACGCGTTAACCGAAAACGTGACGCTAGCCAATACCATCAGCAGACGGATAAAAAAGGCAGAGATACTTGTACTATGGATTTTGGTACTACACATAATCATTTGTCACCGTGTTTCTATAATCTACAAAGCTCAGCGTATTAACTATAGACGCGTCATTTCATTCTCGGATGCGCAAACGTATTACACGTACACGTTACCTTGCGAGTTGTATAGGCGAAAATGCCAGTTAGTTAAAGGCAGAAAATAAGCCGAAAAAAACAGTCGATATATAAATGTACGCAACGAAATACTATGAGGCGGTACAACAACTGCCTGTACTTGGCTTTTCCGATGCAGGAATCTTACGGAAGAATCGCTTCAACGCGAATTACAGAATCATAATTACCTAATTTCAAGAAAAAACTTAGCTAGTATAAACACCTATAAATGTTCAACAAACGTCGTTAGGCAATCATTCAATTCTATTCAATGAGGCTAAAACAAAAGACTAAGAAATCAATAAAAAGCGGTTTCCATAGCGGATGGTGGTAATCAGTGAAATAATTGAAATTGGCGAGTGTTTTTATTCACAAGTGTATTTCTAATATAAAGGCATGTTTTTATTGCAAATGGTAGTTTTAAGTCCATACAATCAATATGGTTTATCGTGCTTTTCCACACTATACTGCAGTGTAACCACCGTCCATCATAATGGTATCTCCGTTAACCAGATCCGACGCTGCCGATGCAAGGTAAAGCACCAGGTCTGCGACCTCAACAGGTGTTCCGAACCGCCCCGCTGGAATCTTTGCCTTCATTGGATCACCTTTGGACGGCTCACCCCAAACCTGCTCTCCCATTGGCGTTAAAATTACCGTCGGGCAAATTGCATTGCACTGAATGTTGTGCTTCGCCCACTCGCATGTAATCGATTTGGTAAGCGCGTTCAAACCGTTTTTAGAGGCTGCGTAGGCACAGTGATCATCGATGGCGATGATGCCGGTTTGCGATGAGATATTGATGATCTTGCCACGCTGTTGCTCAATCATCTTTGGAGCCACTGCTTGAGCCAATATAAAAGCTGCCCGCAAGTTCACCGCCATGATGCTGTCCCAGTCCTCGACTTTGGTTTCAAGAATCGAGTCCGTTATCGCGATTCCGGCATTGTTTACAAGGATATCTACAACACCAAAATGATCCAGCGCTTTGCGCACAGCATCGCGAGGACCCTCAACGCTTGCAAGATCTGCCTCCACAGTTAAGCACTGCCGACCAGCACTCAGCACTGATGCCCGCGTGGTGGCCAAGCCCTCAGCATCACGAGCTACTGCAACGATATCGGCACCGGCGTCAGCAAGGACCGCACAGATTTCCGAGCCAATTCCCTTGGATGCGCCACTGACCAGTGCGGTACGACCATTAAGTGAAAAACGTTCGACATATTTCGCCATACATTTCTTCCAAAGTGAAGCAAAGGCATTTGTAAATAAAAATCCAAACATGCTTTATGAGAGTTGCTTTTTCTCAAAGCAACTCTCATTTTATTGCTTAACCGCTCGTTAATCTACCAAACAAAGATTCTAAAAAAAGCTTACTAATAGACTTTGTAGTGTAGTGAAAAAGGGCTTGCGTCTTTCTAACGCCCCATCTTCGGCTCGAAAATTGTGCATTTCTAAGACTTGCACCAAGTCTGCACTGGCA
>CAYTJF010000296.1:0-6618 GCA_964437945.1 uncultured Granulosicoccaceae bacterium | reverse complement strand
CGTAATCGGGGTGCTGGACCATTTGGTTTACTGAAATTACTTGATGAAAGATGCGGCGGAAGTTTCGATCATATTGATGATGTCATTCCAGCAAAGGAACGTGAAGAATTTATGGCAAAGTATAAGTCGGCAGCTGGCTTTGCTATAGAAACGCTTAACAATGCTCCATCAACGATTCCGGCAGGCAGTTTGCTGTGCAGCCGCTAAGTTCGTACTTTCTACCGCCGCTTTTCACATACCCATACCCATACCATTGGTAACGCCAGGAAACGAGCACTTTAAAACGTCCTCGATCAGGCATGCTCTCGGTATGCAAACTCTTAGTTTAGTTTATTAGAGCGTCGCCAGCGCCCTAAGGGAGTTTGACTTAAAAGAAGAACAATAAATGCAATCGTTAAAACAAGCGAAATTGGATGGGACACAAAATTCCATAAGAACTTTCCAATATCACCCCGAGCACCAAGCATAGCTCGGCGAAAATTGGAATCCATCATAGGGCCAAGAATGACACCAAGAATTACTGGGCCTACCTGAAATCCGTACACTTTCATGAAATACCCCATGACGCCAAAACCCAGCATCCATATCACGTGTATCGGATTGTTTTGAATCGCGTAGGTACCGACTGCCGAGAATACGATAATTAATGGAATAAGAACAGCCTTTGGACATTCCACAATTTTAGTAAAAATTCGTATTCCAGTAAGACCAAAGATCAACAAGAAAACGTTCGCAAGAATCAAATTTCCTACGATGAACCAAAATAAATGTGGTGTCTCAGTTAATAGTAGAGGACCCGGTTTTAAGCCATGAATAAAAAGCGCACCAATAATGACAGCGGTAACTGCATCACCCGGAATGCCGAGGGTGAGCATGGGCACATACGCACCGCCGACCGCTGAATTGTTGGCAACTTCAGGCGCAACTAATCCTTCCTTTGCTCCTTCACCAAATGGTACGTCTGGGTCTTTGGTTGAGCGTTTTGCGTGATCGTAAGCAAGCAATGCGGCTATGTCGCCACCCGTGCCTGGCAAAGCACCAATGATAGTACCGATTCCCGAAGAGCGTATGGCCAAAAAGAAATACCGTTTTATGTCCTTCCATTTAGGAATAATTCGACTGATCTTTTGCCTTACTACTGGAAGATCAAGATTGTGTAATTGGTATAACGCCTCTGCGACACCAAAGAAGCCGATCATAGCCGCAATATAAGGAATACCGCCCATCAGTTGTATTGACCCATAAGTGAAACGACCTTCAGCCGTCATAGGGTCAAGCCCGACCATTCCAATCAGAACGCCCAGAGCACCTGCAAATACACCTTTCGCAAAGTGTTCACCAGAAAGTGTACCAACGAGCAGTATGCCAATGAGACCTAAGAGTAAATAGTCACGCGAATTAAACTGAATGGCGAAACTTGCGATCAACGGCGCGAACAATGCCAAAGCGAGTATGCCGATAAAGCCACCAAACACGGACATAACCGTTGTTAAACCGATAGCTTCACCTGCTTCACCTTTCTGTGCCATAGGGTAACCGTCTATGGCGGTAGCGATAGCACTTGGGGCGCCCGGAATATTGAGAAGAATTGCCGTCCGCGACCCACCATAAACACCACCAATAAACACACCGGCTATGATCGCCAATGCATCGTTAACATCCCAATGAAATGTAAAAGAGATCAGGATTGACGTTGCCATGGTGACCGACAATCCTGGGATAGCTCCAACATAGATGCCAGCAAGTGTTCCTAAAGCCGTTAGTAGTA
The DNA here is from genome assembly GCA_964437945.1 of uncultured Granulosicoccaceae bacterium. Lineage (GTDB taxonomy): Bacteria > Pseudomonadota > Gammaproteobacteria > Granulosicoccales > Granulosicoccaceae > Granulosicoccus. Next base: position 4,850 of record CAYTJF010000296.1, on the reverse strand, counting down.
ATAACGATGGGTCAAACCAAGAGAGGGCTAAATTAGCTATTAGCTGATCCATTTAAAACCAGCCTTGTACAAGCGAACCGCGTGGCAATACTACTTTAAACAGGATTCTGAATATCAAATAGATTGCTAACAACGTACCGGTGGTAAGGAGTGTAGAAATGCCCACACTTTTACGCCATAAATACAGGAACGATGCGAACAGAAACGCAGCAGAGCCAAGCATGAATCCGATATATGGCATGGCCAACACATACGCTGCCACGAACGCTATAACAACAACAAATCGCCAGGTCAGCACATGTACTTTCACATGATCTGGATTACTTCGAATGTTCCGACGAGATAGTGAATCATTTAAAATAAACAGAGCAGATACCAACATGGTGCCAGCGGCCAGCATTGGAAATATGCCGGGTGTGGAAAGACCCGTAAAATGGGATATCTCGTAAGCCTGCCAAAGCGCTACAACACTAAAACCGGTAATTAGCGTTACAAAGAACAGTTCACCCGGCCTGAGCGCCGGTTTATTTTTATGCTTGCGCATAGTGGCCGCGCACCTCATCAACCGATTCCCCGCTCATCTTCCCCATTGGTAGGCAGAGCGGGGAATTCGGACTTTAAGGTCGCTGAATTCCAAGTGTTTCGGGGTTAACTTTCGCCGCTCCGGTGTCCTGAAGCACCCACGAGGTAATTTGCTGCCACTTAGAAATAAATGCGCTGCCTTCATCTCCAGAAATATTCATAATGACATTACCGCTATTGTTCATAACCGTGACGAAAGCTTCACTTTGTGCAGCTGTGTTGAAGGCATCGACCAGAACCTTTTTTACATCGTCTGGTGTATCTGCTTTTACAAATACGCCATAGAACGGTCCCCATGGCAGATACTTGCTCATATCTGGTAGAGCATCAGTAATTGCCGGAACATCTGGCAGTGTATCAACAGGCTCTTCATTCACTACTGCAAGCGCGCGCATATTGCCTGCTTTAATTTGTTCAGCGGCAGCCGAAATACCGGCAGGCATAAAATCAACTTCACCACCCAACATGGCTGTAAGTCCCGGACCCTCACCATCGAATGGAATGGGTGTGACGCTGAAGTCGGTTGAGTTACCAATAATGGCACCAACCGTACTGGGTAAACCACCAGGTCCTGTTGAACCCATTAGTACCTCACCGGGCCGTGATTTAATATCGTCGAGTAAGTCTTGCATGGTTTCGTATTTTGAATCGGCAGTAACTGCTATTACAGCAACACCACGCCCGAGAATGTTTATCGGATAGAAAGAACTATAGTCCAGATCAGCAACACCCATTACCGGGTGAAGTTGTGGGTTTTCTGCGCCATACAAAAAAGTGTATCCGTCCGAATCTGCAGTGTTTACGTAGGCTGTTGAAATTGCGCCAGCACCACCTGCTTTATTAAGAACCACAATCGGTTTCCCCAAAGCCTCTTCAGCCGCCGGGTTTACTGCACGCGCAACCGTATCTGTTGCACCGCCAGCACCCCACATAACAACGCCCAGCACCTCCCGCTCTGGGAATCCTTCAGCATTCACAAATCCAGTAATTGAAAGCCCAATAGCAATTGAGAGTGCAGTTGTTGCTTTAGTTATTCTATTGAAGGCATTTTTGAACAAATAAATGAACATATCCGTAGGCATAGCAGTGTTCCTCCTAAATGTGTTTTTGTTTTAACAGCAGAGCCATCATATCGCATGACTTGCAATTATTACAGAGCAATTTTAGGAATACGCGTACGGTACCTTTATATCGCATTTAACTGAAAAACAGTGAAGGCAACCAGGTTGAAATAGCGGGTATGCAGGAGACTAAAAGAAGCACCAAAATGTTGGTTAACAGAAACGGCGAAATTGGCATCACTGTTGATGTGAACGATTTGATCGTGAACATCAACAATGCTCGAACGCTTATCGATTGATTCCTCAGTTTAAAGAAAATAACATACTCATAACCTGGATTGTCAAATGCTAAAATCAATCAACACGTAGTTAGCCTGATGCTTCGGCATCGACTACCGTACTAACACAACCGAGGGTATTTATATGCAACAGACTTGGCGCTGGTTTGGACCAAACGATCTTGTGTCCATAGACGATATGCTACAGGCCGGTGTAGAAGGCGTTGTATCAGCACTGCATCATCTACCACCAGGTGTCGTATGGTCTACTGAGGAGATCTTAAAGCGCCAATCAGCGATTGCAACGCGTACTGATGGCTCAGCATCGAGTCTTCAGTGGGAGGTCATTGAAAGCCTCCCGGTTTCAGAAGATATTAAAAAACAAGCAGGTGATTGGCGCGCTCACTACGCGGCTTATAAATCCAGTTTGGAAAATATTGCCAATGCCGGAATTGAGACTATTTGCTACAACTTTATGCCAATTCTTGACTGGACTCGTACAGATCTGGCCTGGCGTGTTGCATCCGGTGCCACCTGCATGCGTTTTGACTACACTGCCTTCGCAGCCTTTGACCTTTTTATTCTTAAACGTAAGAAGGCAACTAAGGATTATTCTGAAGAGACTATTAATCTGGCAAACGAATATTTTAAGTCAATGAACGATTCGCAGCGCGATACGCTGGCGCAAAGTGTTGTTTTTGGCTTACCTGGAGCTGCGGATAACTATACGCTCGCCGATGTTCGTCAGCACCTTGCCGAATACGATGAAATATCTCCAGATCGGCTGCGCCAGAATCTTATCGATTTTTTAAGCGAAGTCATACCAACTGCGCAAAAGTTAGGATTACGTATGTGCTGCCATCCTGACGATCCTCCATTTAGTCTATTAGGGCTACCACGCATTATGTCTACCGAGTCAGACTACAAGATTATTACCGAAGCGGTAGACTCTCCAGCAAATGGCATTACGCTTTGTACCGGATCTATGGGCGTAAGACAGGACAATGACCTCCCAGGCATAATGACGCGATTGGGAGACAAAGTACACTTTTTACACTTGCGTAATGTGAAGCGAGAATCTAATAACATCCGCGGTTCGTTTTATGAAGCTGAACATCTTGGTGGAGATACGGACATGGTAGCGGTTATAGCTGCGGCTTTAGTTGAGGAAAAGAAACGACGGCAAGCTGGGAGAGCTGATTGGTCAATTCCAATGCGACCAGATCATGGTCAAAACCTGTTGGATGACCATAATCGCAAGGCACAACCAGGTTATCCTGCAATTGGTCGCTTAAAAGGACTCGCTGAGCTTCGAGGAATTATCGCCGCGTTGTCTCATCCGACGGTTGCTTTAGACCAGTGAAGTGGATAATTGCGAGAGATTCAGGCTAACAATTGCAACTGTGGAGCAATGTTCCCGAAAGTCTATAAATCTAAATTGTATCCAAGCAACGACGGCAGCCACAGAGTTAATGCGGCAACTAATATGATAAGTAGAATACGAACTATGTCAGCGTATAGAAATGACAGAATCACCTTAAAAATTGTTTTCAGTGGTAAGCGCCTTACAAGTGTCCAAGGAGGATGAAATTCGTGGTAGCATCGAGAAAACCTTTGTTGTTCTCGATGATCAGTTCGAAGCTTCAGAAGAGTTGGTTAAAGACATACAGAATGTCGTAGAAAAAGTGACAGAGACGTAAGTGACAGCGCCGTATAAGTATCAACGCGAAATCGAATTTCGCAAGGAGTTACCAAAAACCGTATCCGGCAAAATTCGTCGCATCTAGCTAAGGGAATAATCCGCAACATATTTGTCCTAATAAACAACTACTGCAATTTTTATTACTGCAATTTTTATAAGGAGGATTGATTGTGAAAAATTTTGGTACTACTAAAATTCGGCCAAATCGACGCACGAATATCTGCATCTTGCTTTGTGCCGGGTTTATTGCTCCATTATATGGCCAGTCTCTTGATGACCTCAAAAACGACATGTCTACACCGGAGGATATTCTGACCTATGGTCATGGTTATTCTCAGCAGCGCTACAGTAACTTGGATCAAATTAACTCCAGCAATGTTGCCGATTTAGTACCGAAATGGACTTATTCGTTGAATGATGATCGAGGGCAGGAAAGTTTCCCGCTTTTGTATGACGGCATTATGTATGTCACCACTCACGGATCAACCATCGCCCTCGACGCACTGACCGGAAAACAGGTTTGGAAAACGGCTGTCGACTATCCTGGCGAAACACCACGAGTAGCCTGTTGTGGCATTGTTAATCGTGGCGCCGCAATACTGGATGGCAAACTTTTTCGCACCACATTGGATGCGCATGTGCAAGCTTTAGATATGGCAACTGGTGAAGAGATCTGGAAATCGCAAGCCATCGAGTTTCGTGATGGTTACTCAATGACCTTGGCACCGTTGATTGCTGATGGCGTGCTCATTACCGGCATCTCGGGTGGTGAATATGGAATCCGTGGTTTCATTGATGGTTGGAATCCAGAAACTGGAGAGAGGATGTGGCGCACTTATACAATACCCGAGCCTGGGCAACCCGGCTCTGAGACTTGGCCAGATGACGGCGATGCCTGGAAAAATGGTGGCGGCCCAGCTTGGCTTACGGGCACATATGATCCGGAACTCAATACGGTGTATTGGGGTGTCGGTAACGCCGCTTCATGGAATGCAGGCGCCCGTCCTGGAGACAACTTATACACATCATCAATCCTGGCACTCGATCCGCAAAACGGAGAGATTAAATGGCATTATCAAACATCTCCAAACGATCCATTTGATCATGACGGCACTAATGAGCCAGTGCTTGCCGAACTCGATATAGACGGGCAGTCACGCAAGGTCTTGATGCAGGCCAGTCGCAACGGTTTTTTCTATGTACTGGATCGTGCCAGTGGCGAATTGC
>CAYTJF010000295.1:0-6681 GCA_964437945.1 uncultured Granulosicoccaceae bacterium | reverse complement strand
GCCAATTAGACTGGTTGAAACCCCGCCGCTGAATTAACAATACTCCCCGAGTGTACGCCCTAGTTCACGCTAAACTCAACCTCTGTTTCCCGTTAAACTCTGCCTCTATGGGCCATATTTACCCAATCGAGCTAATTTCTGTGCGATTGTCAGGGTGTTTAAGAACACACATAACTTATTGTGTTTCATACGGTTCGGCAAATACTCAACGGAACAGCCGCCATTCATTAGAATGCAACAGCGCAGCTCGTTCGGAAGAGGGTCGATTAACAACAGAGTTTGATTTCCTGTTTCTGTACAGACGAATACGTGCACAGCCTGGGCAGCGATAAAGCGCAACTTTGCCATAAACCAAATAATGCTTGCGTTGGATTGGACCTCTGCTCAAGCCCAAAACCAAATAAGCAGCATAACGATAGCCAGTATTAATACAATACGGACCAACCTTAATATTCCACCATTCTCTGGACTCACATTGTGATTAGCCTGATATTGGATGAATTTCTTTTTAATGGAATTGCTCCTGCTGTAGAGCATTGCTGCGACAAAGCCACAGGCGATTGTGTTTAGTGGCCGAAGTTCCCATGTAATTGACCGCTGCTGATCGCCTCTTCCATTAGATCAATGGTCGCTTTCGCCATGGGTTGAATAGGTGTACCTTTTGCCCAGACGAGACCAATCTTCTGGCTAACCGTGGGGTGGCTGATGACTTTTTCACGAGTAGCTCCAAAAGCGTTGTTAGCCTGCGTAAAATTTTCAGGGACGATTGTTGCAACTTCACCACTCATAACGTGGAAAGCAAGTTGAAAAATAGAATTTGATTCCATCCGTGGCCTCGGCTGACAACCCGCACTACTAAATGCCTGATCCATTATCTCGCGTTCGTGCATGAAGGGAGACAACAAACACAACGGTAATTCGGCAACGTCTTTCCAGGTGACGGTTGATTGTTCGGCCAGCCACTCGTTGTCGGGTAGCAGCACACTCAGTCTATCCTCATAAAGAGGCATCGTCATATAACGGTCCAAAGGTTGTTGATCAAGATAAGTTATACCGACGTCAATTTCAAAATTTGTCAAACCGACGGTCATTTGCTCAAAACCTAGAAACTGGATATCAATTTGAACTGATGGGTGTTGTTCGTTAAATAATCGGCTGAATGTGGGTAGTAATGGAGAACTCATCGGCATTGCCCCTATGCGCAGACGCCCATGAATAGTACTTCGCATAATGGCAAGTTCTTCCACCATGGCAGCTCGGTCTGCCAATAGGCGTTTGGACCACTCAACAACGCGCCGTCCTTCGTCGGTAAAACCCTGAAACTTCTGATGTCGAAGGATGATGGGAATCCCCAGCTCCTCCTCCAGCTGTTTAATCCCGCTGGATAGCGTGGGTTGTGAAACGTTGCATCGTTCCGCCGCTCGACCAAAGTGGCTTTCCTTCTCTAACGCAACAACGTAGTGAAACTGTCGAAGAAACATTGTTTACTCCGTGTAAGTGAAGTAGGTATATTAGGCCCACAGCGGTGTTACCACCATACAGAGCATACGCGGTAATGAACACGCAAATATTGAATAGTGAATGAAATACTGTCTATTGTGCTAATAGCGCCCATTGTTCTTGTCGTTGGTGTGTTGATTGGCAGTATCGGGGTAGGTGGTGTATTACTGGTTCCGGCACTAACCTATCTGGGTGGAATCGAAATCCACATTGCTATAGCCGCGTGCATGCTCAGCTATGCGTTTAGCGGTATCGTCGGGGCGACTATATACGCTCGCCACAAATCCATTCGCTGGGAATCCGGACTGTGGTTATGTATCGGTGCTATGCCTGGTGCCTATCTAGGCGCATTAGTCGTATCGGTTTTACCGGCCCGCACCGTAACGCTGGTCATAGCTGTATTTGTCGTATTAGCCGGCATTAATGCGCTGCGTAATCCCGGCGATGTCTCCGAGGATAAGCGCAAAGAATCGAAAACACTGTTAATCGTTATCGGCATTGTTGTGGGTATCGGTTCTGCCTTATCAGGCACGGGTGGACCGTTGCTATTGGTGCCGCTACTGGTGTGGCTAAACTGGCCGGTGTTAACGGCTATAGGTTTGAGCCAAATAATACAGTTACCAATCTCAGCACTTGCTACTGTCGGAAACTATTTGCATGGACACGTTGATGTGATGCTGGCACTAAGTGTTGCGTCGGTCATGATCATCGGCGTAACCATTGGTGCCCGCTTAGCGCATAAACTTCCAGCATTGCAGCTTCGACGAATTGTTGCCGTGGTTTTATCTTTCGTTGGCATGTTGATGCTGTGGAAAACGTTCTAGCTGTGTAGCCGTTTTCCACATGCATACTCTCGACCCGTCAACCTTCAATCCGCGACTACGGCAACTGGCATGACGAAGCGCTGGCTTGCCGGAACGATTATGCATTGTTTGATTTTTCATTTATGTCACGTGTGGTACTCGGATTCTGTAAGCCAAGTACGAGCCCTGATAAACCTCTGCTTGTTCGGTCGGGCACGTGTACCGACATTCGGCCAGTGTCTCGACCATTGTTCGGCCCTGGAAATCAAGACCATGGGGCAGTTTCAACCAGTTTTGAACCAAACCAGCGATAAATTTAGGATAGGCTCTAGCTATCAAGATTAATCCTTGATAGATTTAACCTATCATATGATTGATTTGAATATATTGACAGTAATCAAGGTAAAACGTAGTTTGCTGAAATAAGTTAAGGCGTTGCAAAACTGCCTGACATTCCACCCGATACCCAACTAGAGGAGAGTTAAGTGGCCGAAACTACGCCAAAAAGAAAAAAAATCACCATCCGTGAGCTTCAGCGAAAAATGCGCGAGAAGGAGCAAATTGTGCAGTTGGCTGTTTACGACTATCGCAATGCGGTAATCGCGGATCGTCTTGGCGTGGATATCCTTTGCGTATCAGATACCGGTGGCATGGTTTTGTTCGGCCACAAGAGTACTGTTACCGTGACATTCGAAGAAGTCATGTTTATGGCTATGGCGGTTGATCGAGGCAGCCAATACGGACTGCGTATGGTCGATATGCCTTATTGGAGCTTTCACGTTTCCCCTGAACAAGCCGTTGAGAATGCTGGGAAGTTTGTTGCCCAGGCCAATGCCGAAGTGATGAAGTGCGAAGGCAATCAGCATCACGCCAAAAACATTGAAGCGATTGTCAAAGCCGGTATTCCGGTGCAAGGGCATATCGGAATAACCCCCATGCGCATGCCGCAACTAGGCGGTTTCTTCGCGCAGGGTAAAACGGCTGATCGTGCTAAGGAGTTAATTGACGATGCCATGGCGATGGTCGACGCAGGCTGTTTCTCGATCATGTGTGAGGTAACGAGCGAAGAGGTGTGCCAATACTTGACGGAAACCTTGTCGGTGCCGGTGATCAGCCTGGGCGCAGGTAACAAGGCACACGGTGTGCATATTATAGGCTCAGATCTTTTCAAGCTCTACGAAGAACACGTGCCAAGACATTCAAAGATTTACACTGATCTTATTCCGATTATTGAAGACGTTTACAAGCGTTACATGGAGGACGTTCGCGGACAGACATATCCAGGGCCGGAGCACACCGTCTATATGCCTGAAGAAGAATTGCGAAAATTTGCCGACATGATGGACTGGAAACCCTCGAAACTCAGCTAGGGTTAGCTGGAGTTATCAAGGGACAACCGAACAATGCAATATCACGACTACTAACAGGAGATTATGATTATGGCTCGCAGTAGAAATCATGAACAGTGGACTGCTAAACCGTCACTCGCCGCAGATGAGTATGTCGATAGCAGAATCTATTCTGACCAGGAAATTTTTGAAGAAGAGCAGGAAAAAATCTTCAAAAAAGCCTGGATACCGGTTTGCCATGAATCTGAAATGCCAGAGGCATACGATTTTCGTACCACCACCGTAGCCGCTGAACCGATTGTAATTACCCGTGGCAAAGACATGAAGGTTCGTGCTTTTTTGAACGTCTGCCCGCACCGCGGCAACATGATCGAGCGCCGCCCATCAGGCAGTTTTCTTGAAGGTACACCCTCTGGAAATCCGAAGCACATGACCTGTATGTTTCATGCATGGCAATTTGACATGAAAGGCCGCTGCGTTTATATCTCACGGCAGGAAGAGGGCTATCAAGACAGGCTGCAAAAACAACAGGTCGGCTTGCGAGAATTAAAATGCGAAGTGTACTTTGGTGGATTCATCTGGGTCAGTCTGAACGACGATATCGACATGACAGTTGCAGACTGGGCTGCTGGTTCATTGGATTGTCTGCAGCCATCGCTGGATGAAGAACCATTAGAGGTTTTTCACTATCACAAGGCTATCATCCCGTGTAACTACAAATTGTGGCACGACACCAATTGCGAGTTCTACCACGACTACCTGCACTACCATAATCGAATAACCGGTTTTAACGACGCTTACTTTGCACGCAAAAACACGGGTTTTGATAATGGCCATATCAATGTTGGCAGTTTTGAAGTCAACTACGATAATTACGAGGGCTCTCACTCTCGCGAATCCATATCGTTTCCGCATCTGCCACCTAATCACTGGTACATGATTGACATGTTCCCAGGCGTTAATTTCAACTTGCGTGGTTCATCGTTGCGCTGCGACATGATGACCCCGCTGAGTGCTGACAAAGTCATGATCGAATTTCGTGGTCTGGGCTTGAAGAGCGATGATGCGGCAACACGCAAGTCAAGAATTGATCACCACAATTCTATCTGGGGACCATTCGGTCGTAATCTGCACGAAGATCTGCTCGCCGTGACCGGTCAGGGTGCGGCAATGAATAGCATTGCAGAGCGACGCCAGATTCTGCATGGTCGTCACGAGAATGAAACCATCCACGATGAAAATGGCATGCGTCACTTCTACGAGGAATGGGGTCGCTGGATGGATCGCCTTCCAAGCAACCCAGACTTGCCTTTTTCTGAAGGTGCAAACGGTAAGAAGCCTGCTGTAGCTGCTGTTCCTTGATTTGCGGAATAGTTTACGAAAAGTTGAGACAACTGATCGTTGCTAGCCTCTCGCCCATTTATATCGATGAAACCCGGCGAGAGGCAACGACTTAGAAACCAAAATTTGGAGATGTGAAATGCCTGGTCAAGATACCGCCAATGCCGTACGTGACAGCGTCTATAAAGCCTGTCTTCACAAAGATGACATGGAATGGGAGAAGTGGCTTGAGTTGTGCGATGAAGATTTCTACTACGCTATAACCGCTTACAGTCCTGAAATCAGCAATGACATGACATACCTCAGCGGCAGTCGTGAAGATATGTCTACCATGATGAATATGCTACCGAAGCACAATTCCGATCACTCACTATTGAAGAGGCACTGTTCGGTATACACCGTTGATGTTGATGAGAAGGCAGGCACCGCAACGGCTGTGTCTTCGGTGCTTGTTTACCAAACCCAGCTCGATGGCATTAACTGTCACGTCGATGCCGGAGAGTCTAATGTTTTTATCGTTGGGAAGTACCACGATAAATTCCGGGTGGATGGTGACAGCGTCAAGTTTATTGAACGCAACGTTAAAATTGATACCCGCCGCCTGGATAAGGGTACTCACTACCCAATCTAATTTCATCTGATTAGTATCATTTATTCAAGCTGACGTTTTTGTCACGTGAAGATCATAGGATTTAACAACTAAATGAGCTGGAAAGTTGCTTGTGCCGCCACCGATGTCGAAGACCAGAAATTCAAACTGTTCGATGTCGATGGCGTGTCTATTATTATTGCCAAGCTCGGTGACGAATGGCGTGCTTATCCACCAGTGTGCCCACATATGGAAGAACCGCTCATGGAATCTGGCATTTGTGCGAAGGGCGTGCTGACCTGCACCAAACATTTGTGGCAGTGGGATATGCTCACCGGAGCAGCGCAAGGACCTGCGGAAAGACCCATGTTAATGTACGACGCCAAACAGGAAGGCGATCAGGTGATGGTGCTGGTAGAGCAGGAGCTCGAATATGACGATGACGACGATGATGACGATTATTAGACGACCGTTCATTACCAGGACTATTTAATTCGAGCGCTCGTCGATGAAAGTCACAATCACGAAAAAAGATGCTGCTTGGGATTTTGATGCTGATCGACGCGAAAGTATTTTGTACGCCGGCCTGCGACAGGGCCTGGACCTCTCCTACGAATGCGCCACCGGCACTTGCGGTACCTGCAAGGCACGCCTGGTTAGTGGTGATTTAGATCAACGATGGCAGGATGCTCCGGGACACTCTTATATAAAGAGTGCGCGTGGTGAGTTTCTTATGTGCCAGAACCGTGCTCTGAGTGATTGTGAAATTCGTGTGCCCGGTGCTGTTACGAAAGTGCCAAATGTTCCAGACGGCCAGCAATTGCCATCACACCATATTGGTACTCTCAAAAACCTTCAAGCACTTACTCACGATGTAATGCGTTTTGACATTGAACTGGATACTGCGATGCAATGGCAGGCCGGCCAGTTTGTGGTTCTTGAATCTCCAAAGGTGAAAGGGTTTCGAGCCTATTCAATGGTCAACTTTGATGAAAATGGATCCAGCACACTGGAACTGGTGGTAAAGCGTTTCCCGGATGGCAAGTTTTCAGACTGGTTGTTTGACGAACACTTTAGAAATCTAAAAGAAGACGCACAA
>CAYTJF010000294.1:0-6759 GCA_964437945.1 uncultured Granulosicoccaceae bacterium | reverse complement strand
GACGCCAGTTCGCCACGGTAGGAATTTTTCTTGTCTTCATGTTTTTCAAACGCGGTGACTGTTCCACCCAATGATTCATAAGCTTCTTTAAACGTACCAGCGATGCCAACACCGTAGTCATTGTTGACGTAAGCAACAGCCACTTTATTTATATCTTCCTCTAAAACTATTTTTGCCAATACCTGGCCCTGGTAGTTGTCGCTGGGCACAATGCGGAAAAGGAAATCGTTGTCTTCCATGTCTGTCATTGACGGTGCTGTTGCGGTTGGAGACAGCTGAAGTACGCCATTGGGAATGCTGACGGCATTGGCCGCAGCAATGGTGGCTCCCGAGGACAACCCACCCATTATTGCCGCAACGTTTTCAAGGTTGACCAGTTTGGATGCTGCATCGACCGATGGCTGTGCGGCTGCCTGACCGTCAAGCACAACCAGGTTGAATTTTTCACCTCCGAGAATACCGCCGCCGTCGTTGATGTCTTTTTCGGCAAGGCGCGCGGCATTGAGTATGGGAGGTATAAAATTAGCCAAAGGACCTGTGATACCCATCAGCGCGCCGACCTTCACATCATCCGCTGCGGCACTGCCGGTTCCGAGAGCTATTGCCAATACGGTACTTGTTAGTAAAGTTTGCTTCATCTTCATGTTTCCTTGTGATGGATGGTCTTGTGTGTCCGTGCGATGCCGACTTCGCGACGCATCTGGCTTTGGTACACCATTTCACATTTTTCGGCGGATCTCAACTCAACTTTTTAATTGTTGAGTTACCGCACGTGGTCGGAGCTATTTTAACCACGTGAGATAGCCTCGTTTACGTCCGATACCATCTACAGCTCCACCTCTGACTACAGAGCATTGTGACAATCTAAAGTCTGCGAAAAAAGACGTGTCTATTCGGACAGTTGCACGCGGGTTAGCGCCTCACCAACGCTGACTAAGTGAGACTCAGCATTACCAAGATCAGCTGTTTGATACAGAACGAAATCATGATGCTTAGTATTCCAAAGCAACGTAGCATACCGTCTACCGCTAGTAGATCTTGCGATAAAAAACCTTGCAGGCAAGCCAGCAACCGATGTATTCACTGACTCTCTTAACATGGTGCTTCCATTACCCGCAGACTGCACACTCTGTTGCACAATGAGAAGGTTACCGGATGTGATCTGAGTAAAAACACGTCTTAACGTGCCATTTTGCATTGTGGCAACAGCAGGTTGTACAGAGTAATTCGGGTGGGTATATCCGGGGTATTCAAAATTATTCAAGATAATTTCAGGCAGCGCGGCGACATCGAAAATTAGGTTCGCGTTTGTTTCATCGCGGCCAATAATAAGACTCTCAAATTCGATAATCTCGTTTGCATCGAACTCATCAACTTCAACATAACCATTCTGACGCTCCTCTTCTATGCTTGCCAATATTGATTCTTGCATGTCTGATGGAAAATCATCGATGGTTAGTAGATAGTACGGATTGGAGGAAAGTACCGCTTCAACTCCTCTTCGAGAGTAACCATCATGCTCTAATAAGTACTCTAAGTTTTCAGAACTGTTAGCCAAAGGTTCAGGGGCCAATTGATCTTGTTGATTAGAGCATGAACATAATAGGACGACTCCAAAAATGCTACGCAGCACTTTGTTTGATATACCCCTTGCCATCTATTCTCTCCTTATAGTCTATGCTCACATAATTAACGCAGGAAAAGATACATCTTTGAGTAAATCACTGCGAACTTTTAAACCACCAAGCTAACCCTTTACATTCGACTGCGAGCTAAATCGGTCCGTGCAATACATGCGTAGATCGGTTGACTTTGGATATAACTATCACCACCGAAACTTCTTCTTCACTAGTCGATGTTGATAATCTTGGTGCTCTGGCGGTATCTCGATTAATAGCAAGTACGATGGGTGTTTTGGCGCGTAGGAACTTTGACACGTAGAATTAACATCAAGCAGCAGGCACCAGTGCCAGCGCCCTAATCGGACTGCCTGTTCCGTGTTCAATTTTAAGTGGTGCTGCGATTAACAGCGCGCCCTTAGGCGGCAGCTTATCCAGATTGGTCAGACTGGCCAAACCAAAACAATTATCTCTATGCAGGAAATTGTGCGCCGGATACGGCGGGCTCATTTTACCAGCCATACCGGCATCGGTCCCAATACATTGCGTACCCCAGCCGACAATGCCCTTTGACAACAAATATTCAATGCACTCCGGTGTGGGACCGGGGCTGTGCGAACCGTCTTCATGCGGGTCTGGATCTTCGTTTAAAAATAACTCTTCGTCGTGTGCGCGTTTGTCCCAGTCGGTACGCATGACCACCCATTCACCAGCACCGATTTCACCGTATTGATTCTCCCACTCTTTTATTGCTTTGGCGGTGAGAAGAAAGTCAGCATCTTCTGCTGCCTTTACCGAGCAATCAATCACGTTAACTGGCGCCATCAGTCGTTGGACATCAAGCGTGTCAGTAAAACCATCGGCAAAGTCCTTACCGGAGATCCAGTGGTGTGGCGCATCAAAGTGAGTGCCCGAGTGCTCGCCCAGTTTCATCCAGTTCCACGCAAAGAAAGGTCCGTCGGCGTCGTATTCACTGATCTTGTGTATCTCGACTTTAGGCGTGTTTTTGGCAAAGTCTTCCGGTAGTCGCAGGATAGGCGTGCTTGGTCCAAGCACACCGGTGCAATCGACGACTGTTATCTGACCACTGAGCAAGCGAGCACCAAAATCATTGAGCAAGTCTTTCGATGACATGGGTGTTTCCCCTTTTTTGGTTTTATTTTGAGTGGATTTATTTGTCTTGCCATTACTGATCTCGTTAGCGCCCTGCCCTGCAAAGCGCCGCTGGCGTCTTTTCATAACCGTGCCGATGAGATCGAACGCTTCATCAATACTGTCTTCATTGGTCACGTAGCCCGGTGAAAGCCGGATAAGCGGACCACGAAAGTCGATTGAATAGCCTTCAATACCCAACGCACCCACGGCTGATGCAGCTTCTGGTTTGTTTGGCATACGCAACATCATTGAACCACCGCGCTGTGCACCATCACGAGGACTGTGTAATGGCAAACCCAGTTGATCGGCTCGCGCAATTATACGATCTACCAGACGCAGGTTTTCTGCAGCAAGCTGTGCGTGATCCTGCTGACAGTGCCACTGCAGCGCTGGTACCGATGCAATAGCGGCCACCGACCCCGGGGTACCTTTATCGAATCTTCGAATATCGGGTGCGTATTCAAATTTATCCAGATCCCATGAAAATGGATTGTTCTGTGAAAACCAACCACGAATTTCCGGCGTAAGATCACTGATCAGTGGTTTATCGACATAGAATATGCCAGCACCCGGCGTACCGCACATCCACTTGAGGCTTGTGGAAATAACAAAATCGACGCGCGGCTTCATGACATCAAAAGGTAATAGACCTGCCGCCTGTGTGATGTCTACGCACATTAAGCTGCCCATCGAACGACCGTGTGCCACCAGTGCATCGAGATTGCATCTGGCAGAAGCCGTTGATGTGACCCAGGTAATCAGGGCGAGCCCGACATCAGTACCCCACTTGTCTATGTAGGACTCTGTCTCAACCCACGATGCACCTTCCGGCACGCTTACCGTATCGAGAGTAAAACCCATTCGAGGTGCAAGGCCTGCCAATAAAAAATGCAACGACGGAAAGCAATCACCGGCAACCAATACCCGTTTGCCTTTAAGACTATTTTCAGGCAATGATCGCAATAAACTATGAAAGCCACCGGTGACACTATCGCAGGTTGTCAACGATCCTTTTGGGGCATTTATAATTCTGCGCCAATAGTCGATGAAGTCCTGACGCTTTTGCAGCACGTACCCCCATTGCTTGTCGTTGGGTGCCGCCCAGGTAGCGGCAAACTCGCGCATAGCCTCTTCGAGTTCCCGTTCTTTTCCAGGATACTGTCCAATTGAATGGTACAGAAAATAGCCGGCTGGATTAGCAACTACATCGTGGTTCGGCAACTGCATCAGGGTTCTCTACAATTTAGTACCGGATTTGTAATAAAGGTTAGGATATACCCAATTATTGGAAACATAAAGTCCGAGCACACTATGAGCACCATCGCCAAACTTGGCTTACAGGACAATCCGGTGATCACCGGCCTATGGCAAGTCGCCGATCTTGAGCGCGATGGCACTTTGCTCGATCAGCAGGTGGCATCTGAATCCTTGCTTGACTACGTTGAAGACGGCTTCACCTGTTTTGACATGGCCGATCACTACGGCAGTGCTGAGATCATTGCAGGTGTTGCCAGAAAGCGTCTTAATTCCGCAAACCACACATCAGCCGACAAACTCAGGCTATACACTAAATGGTGCCCCAAACCAAATGAAACGACGTTTGAATTGGTAAAGGCCGGAGTAGTGGAACGCCTGGAAAGACTGAATGTCGACTGCATTGATTTGTTGCAACTACACTGGTGGACGTTCGATCACCCAGGCTACATCGATGTCATGGATCACCTCCATCGCTTGCAGCAGGACGGACTCATTCGGCATATCGGTTTAACCAACTTTGATACAGACCATCTGCACGTGCTGCAATCATGCGGTTTTAACATTGTCAGTAACCAGGTCTGCCTTTCGGTGCTCGACCGCCGTGCACTTGGAGACATGAGCCAATTATGTCAAGCCACTGGAGTCAGGTTGCTGTGCTACGGAACCCTTGCTGGCGGCTTCATTAGTGAACGTTGGCTCGGAGCAAAAAAGCCTGATGATATAAAAGACTGGTCAAAGATGAAGTATCTGCGCTTCATTGACGCTACTGGCGGATGGTCTGTATTTCAGGCGCAGTTGCAAACACTCAACACTATTGCACAGAAGCACAAGGTTTCAATAGCTAATGTTGCCACCAGTTGGGTATTGCAACAACCGTCCGTTGCCGGAATTATTGTTGGTGCACGTGTTACACAAAACCAACACCGCAACAGTAACAAAGCCTTGCTGCAGCTTAAGCTAACGGATGAAGATATTGCACAGATCGATCAACATGAAAAGATGCTTACCACTGTTCCCGGTGATTGTGGCTCAGAATATCGTCGCCCGCCTTTTTTAACGGCGTCTGGCGACCTCAGCCACCATCTAAATGAACTACCGGCTGTTTATCAGCGCGAAAAGATCGCAGGATTTAAACAACGCTTTCGTATTAGTTCAGGCAGCGAATTTGAACCAGTATGTGGGTATAGCAGAGGCATACGGGACGGCAATCGAATACTGATAAGCGGCACAACAGCGACGCATGGCGAAAGCCGCACGATAGGCAATGA
Source organism: uncultured Granulosicoccaceae bacterium (assembly GCA_964437945.1). Taxonomy (GTDB): domain Bacteria; phylum Pseudomonadota; class Gammaproteobacteria; order Granulosicoccales; family Granulosicoccaceae; genus Granulosicoccus. The sequence goes on along the minus strand of CAYTJF010000294.1, from coordinate 1,460 downwards.
CCCGCGTGCGCAGATGGTCTATATCATGGACAAAATTGCGGCAAGCATTGCATCACTTGGTGGCAATCTAAAAGATGTCGTGCGCACACGCATCTATCTGACTGACCAGCAACACTGGGAAGTCGTCTCACGTGTTCACGGTCGTTATTTTGCTGATGTGCTGCCGGCTAACACGCTTATTGAAGTCAGCAATCTTGTTGGCGACTATATAGTAGAAGTTGAAGCAGAAGCCATTATTGAATAATGAGCCAAACCTTGAACTATGCCGGTAATTAGCGCAGAATCATCTTGCAACCAGACCGCAGCTCTTATCCAATCATGTCAGACTCAACAGCAGAAGAAACAACAACAGACACATCAGCAAACACGGCAGGTTCAGATTTATTTGAATTGTGGGATTTGCGAGTCGAGGTGACAGCAGGCGATAAACCCATGGTTTGTGATCATCAGGTAGGTGAATACTTTGACGTACATGGCGAATTAATCGTATTTCCCGAAGATGGCAGACGGCAGTTTCCGCTGTATCCGCTTGCTGCAATACTGCCTCTGTTGCCTGCCAAACAACGAATGACTCATGCCCATGACTGGATGACCACAGATGCGTTCATCGCCTGTCCGGACCCACATTGTGGTGCGCTGTTTAAAATCACTCGCACAGCTAAACGGCAATTCAGTCACGCCGAGACCACCGTTGTGCCACTGTCCACCTAACCGAAAAATTTCATGAGACCGCCGCAAGCATCCCTACGAGCCGATTACGCCATTTCTAAAATCATCAAAGGCGGATGGCAACTGGGTGGTGATCACGGTGCGGTTGAACAAGATAAAGCCATAGAAGATATGCTGGTCTTTTATGATGCAGGTGTTACCACGTTCGACTGTGCAGACATCTACCCAGGTGTTGAAGACATGCTGGGCAAGTTCCGACAACAACTACATAAACATCGTGGTGCGAGTGCTTTAAAGACATTGCGTATACACACCAAGTACGTACCAGATAAAACCGACCTGCCTACCCTAACCGCGGCACAAGTGACCAAAGGCATCGACCGATCCTTGCGTCGTTTAAACACCGAACGTTTAGATCTGGTGCAATTCCACTGGTGGGACTACAACGTAGAAGGGTTTCTTGAGGCAGCAGATCATCTTCTTGACTGTCAGCAGCAAGGCAAAATTGATCGCATCGGTGTGACCAATTTCGATGCTGAACATCTTAAGGCTTTATGCAGCCATATGGAAATAGTCTCAGCACAAGTGCAGTATTCGATTCTCGATCAGCGCGCCTCAGGTGCCTTTGCAACCCTTGCGCGTGAACACAACGTTTACTTATTCGCGTATGGCGTATTGGCCGGGGGATTTTTAACAGATGTTTGGCTAGCGGCCGACGATCCGGGCTTTGAATTTGCCAACCGCTCATTAGTCAAATACCGTCTTATTATTGAAGAGTTTGGTGGCTGGGC
>CAYTJF010000293.1:0-6770 GCA_964437945.1 uncultured Granulosicoccaceae bacterium | reverse complement strand
CGATTTGCAATTACTCAATGAGTGGGCCGCAGGCTGTCGCAACGATGTGGACGTCTGCGTTGCGAGCACCGCCAACAAACTTGTTGGTGTGGTCATTTTATCTGCACGCAAAGAAATGCTCAGCTCAGAACCCAGCGTGCATCTGGAGGTGTTAGCGCTGGCGAAGTCGGCTGAAGGATTTGGTATTGCCACGGCGCTGATGGATGAAGTTGAACGCTTGGCGAGGAACCGAGGCGCGAAGTCTGTCACATTACACGTGTTCGCCAATAATACAAAGGCCCGGGATCTGTACGAGCGCAAGGGCTTTGAAGGCGAGCTAATTCGCTGTATCAAACACCTGAGTTAATTTTGCCAACAACCTCAAGTAAGCGCACCATTTAAGTGCATTAATTCCTCTTTATGCACTAGTATAGAGCAGTCGCAATTCAGTCACACAATGCATAATTTTTATTATGTCATTGATTTTATTATATTTAACTGCAATTTTTAGCGTACTGATTAGCGACATCCAGCGGGTTCAAGAATTGCACCACAGATGAAGCGATGATCACAAAACTAGACACTAGCAGTGAATTCGCGCTGCTTGATCAGTTATCAACGGCGGTAATGCTTCTCGACAACGGTTTGCGAATCGTATACCTCAATGCGGCAGCCGAACAATTGTTGAGTGCAAGTATGGCGCGCACGCTTGGCAAACGCCTTGTTCAGGTTGTCAATCTGTCAGATGCGTTACTTGCTCGTCTGCGTGATGCGGTTGAAAGCGGACAACCGTTTACTGACCGGCAAGCCGTTATTGAACCACATGGCCTGGAAGCCAAAGTCGTCGATATAGCGATTACTCCGCAACTGACAGACAACCAACGGCGCGGACTGTTAATCGAAGTTGAAGCACTGGATCGCCCACTACGGATTGCTAAAGATGAAGCCATCCTGGCTCAACAAGAACATGCACGATCACTACTTCGCGGGCTTGCGCATGAAATCAAGAACCCGCTTGGTGGCATTCGAGGCGCAGCACAGTTACTGGAAAAGCAACTTGGCAACCCTGAGCTCCATGACTACACCAGCATCATCATTCAAGAGGCGGACCGATTGCACGCATTAATTGAACGCATGCTGGGACCGGTGACACGACCGGCACGTGACGAAGTCAACATCCATGAAGTATTGGAGCATGTGCGCAAGATCACCCACGTCGGTGCACCATCGCAAGTTGACTTAACGTTCGACTACGACCCGAGCATACCGGAGTTTTATAGCGACCGAGGCCGTTTGATACAAGTCCTGCTGAATATCGCCGCCAACGCCATCAACGCTGTCGGGCAGGCCGGAAATATTGTATTCCGCTCGCGCATTATCAGCAGCTTCACTATCGGAACCCAACGTCATCCCCTGGTTGTCTCTGTCGAGATACGCGACGACGGACCAGGTGTACCACCTGAGTTACTCGATCAGATTTTTTACCCAATGGTTTCAGGAACAGACATTGGCACCGGACTGGGACTGTCCATTGCGCAATCCATTATGAATCAGCTCGGCGGATTAATTGAGTGCCGCAGCGAACCGGGCGATACCGTATTCACGGTACTGACCCCACTGGAGATACTATGAACGATGAATATGTCTGGGTTATAGACGATGATAAATCGATTCGTTGGGTATTGGAAAAAGCCTTGAAACAAGCCAACATGGAAGTCACCACTTTCGAATCGGCCGATGAAGCCTTACAACTTATTAGAGAGAACGCCATTCCACCCAATGTCGTTATAAGCGATATTCGTATGCCGGGCTCAGATGGACTCTCTCTACTAAAGCAACTAAAAATGGTTCATCCGGAATTACCTATTCTGATAATGACTGCCTACTCGGATTTGGACAGCACCGTAGCTGCCTTCGAAGAAGGTGCATTCGAATACATCGCCAAACCATTTGACGTGGACAGCGTAATAGAGCGAACCCAGCGCGCCTGTGAACTGCAACGCGACCAACAACAGAACACAAAAACAAAGACCCGAACAGCACCAACACAGGAACAAACGGACGAACTGATTGGTGATGCGCCAGCCATGCAAACGGTTTTCAAAGCCATTGGCCGGCTAAGTAAATCCAAAATAACCGTGATGGTTAATGGCGAATCAGGTACAGGTAAAGAGTTGATTGCCCACGCCTTACATCGGCACAGTCCACGCTCCGACAAACCCTTTGTCGCCCTGAACATGGCCGCCATCCCTCACGACTTAATGGAATCAGAATTATTTGGTCATGAGAAAGGTGCGTTTACCGGAGCCCAATCGATGCGTGTTGGCCGCTTTGAACAATCAGACGGTGGCACCTTGTTTCTCGATGAAATCGGTGACATGCCGGCAACATTGCAAACCCGCTTGTTACGCGTTCTGGCTGATGGTCAGTTTTATCGGGTGGGTGGACACACACCAATAAAGGTCGATGTAAGAATCATAGCTGCTACGCATCAGAATCTTGAAGCATTGGTGGAAAAAAAGTTGTTCCGAGAAGACTTGTTTCACCGCCTGAACGTAATACGTATAGAAGCACCGCCACTTCGCGAAAGACGTGAAGACATCCCCATGCTGCTGAATCATTTTCTGGAGAAAGCGTCGGTTGAGTTAAACGAAACCCCAAAAACCATGTCGGCCGAGTTTAAAGCCTACATCACAGCCCTGCCATGGCCTGGCAACGTTCGACAGTTGCAGAACACAGCCCATTGGTTAACAGTAATGGCCAGTAACAACATATTGGAAGTGGAAGACCTGCCAAAACAGGATCAGGAACTACCCACCAATGTAGATACTGACTGGGAAGCCGGCTTTCGGCAGTGGGCCAACAAAGCGCTGCACGACGGCGAGATTAACCTACTGCCCACAGCAACCAGCGCAGTTGAGAAAATACTGATTCAAGTTGCGCTGAATAAAACTCAGGATAAACGACAAGAGGCGGCTCGGCTGCTGGGTTGGGGACGTAATACGCTAACCCGTAAGATTCGTGAGCTTGAGTTGGATTAGGTAATCACGCTACTTATTTGCTTGAACCGCGTTCAAGCAATGCTTCAATATCGTTAAATGATGCAGCAGTTTCTAACGCATCGAAAGAACCATGCTCCAAAATCGCTTTCGAAGCATTTATCATGCTACCAATTGCTGTGCGTGCCAGCGATGAACCAACGCTTACGCGCCGAACACCGCATTGCTCAAGCTGCTTCGTTGACACATTGCGCAGCGCTATACCGGCAACAACATTGACAGGTTTGTTGACCGATTCACAAACAGATTTAATGGTAGTGATATCAGGCAAACCCGGTGCATACAACACATCTGCACCTACTTTCTCATAGCCTTGCAACCGGGCGATAGTGTCATCAAGATCAGGGCGGCCATGTAAATAGTTTTCAGCACGAGCGGTTAATGTAAATGGAAAGTCCAGCGATGCTACCGCCTCTACAGCCGCAGCAATGCGTTCAATGGCAAACGCTGCATCATAAATTGGTTTGTCTTTAAGACCGGTTGTGTCTTCTATGGTGCAACCAACCAGTCCAGCTTTAGCTGCAGCCAAGATGGTGTTTTGAACCTCTTCTGGTGCATCGCCATAACCATTTTCAAGATCAGCCGACACCGGCAGGTTTGTTGCCTGAACAATGTCCTGAGCATGTTGCAACGCATCATCACGTTGCATAACGCCAATCCTGTCTAGCTTACCCTGAGAAAAGGCATAACCTGCACTGGTGGTGGCCAGTGCTTCAAAACCCAGACCTGAAAGCATTTTTGCCGACCCTATGTCCCATGGGTTGGGCAAAACAAACAAGGCATTGCGTTCATGTAAGTGTTTGAATGTTTGTGCTTTTTCCAGCTGTGAAGTCATTGTATTAATTTACACTCTGATTTGTAGAATCGCCATACTAATACTAAGCAGGCGTTGCTAAGGCCTGATATCCAGCGGCTGGATAACGGGGTTAAGTCGCTTTCGAGGGCCTGAAACTTATTATGATTTTAGATACTTGTTCATGTAGAAATGGCCGGATCGAGCCCAAAAGCAGAACCGGAACACGTACTAATTTGAACGACCAGTTCAGCGATTTAGAGTAGCGCGTATTCGCACCAGCCACAAGACAACATTCCGATTCGTTAATTTTTCAATAGGAACTAAGAAACAAAATGGTAAAGACAAATCATCGCTAAGGAAATTCTCTACACACCCATACTGGGCACAAGCGAGCAGCGAAAAAAAAACGAGTTGATCTGAACGCGCGGTTGAATTTTAAACAGAATTACTAAGGCGCTGCCACTGTCCAGTTCTCAACTCGTAGGCCATCCACACGTTTAAATTCTTTCTGGTTGTTTGATACCAAGTTGTTTGATACCAAGATGAATCCTCGTGACCGAGCATGTCCGGCAATCATTGCATCGTAAGGGCCGATCGGTGTGCCAAGATCTGCAAGCTTCGCGCGAATTTGACCAGTGTGTGTTGCCGCGTGCACATCAAAATCTATGACTGAAAGTCTCGCAGCTAGCCCTTCCACAGATTTCAAATTACGTGACTTATCAGAAGATCGTTCAACACCATAATAAAGCTCCATCAAGGATACAGAGGAAATTGCGATTTCTTCATGGAATTTTTCAAATGCTTCGCGTACAACAGCCGGCTTGTTTTTCATTGTGTAGATAACGATGTCGGTGTCGAGCAAATATCGAATCACAACTCTTCCCGTTGTTGAGGCTCTGGCTGTTCACGATCCTGCATGAAGTCATCAGTGACTCCCTCATCTTCAAACCAGGAACTCCAGGCATCACCATACGGGACGATCAGGCGTGCATTTACCAGAGGAATAATTTGAACCTCTTTTACGGTGTCAGGTAACGCTACCGGTTTGGGCAAACGCACCGCCTGGCTCTGATTGGATTTGAAGATACGGGCCTTTTCCAATGACGCTCAGGTGTATCCAGTCACAAATCGTCTTTTGATCGGAAATTGAAGTGCGGCTTTAGCCGCATACGCCCCTCACAGCGGCGCTGCTCAGAATTTCTTGTGCTGAAAGCCGCATCAACTATTAATTTTCAATATCACTATTGTGAAATTGATTAATCCCGCAACACGCCCGCACAGTTGTTATGACCTGTTGCAACATCCCACTGTCCGTCCTTGGTACAGGCCGTCTGGTAAGCACGATGAACACGAAAGCGGCCGCTCTCTGGTTTGCCATCATCAAGTTTGCTATCGAGCTGCGAGAGTATGCTGACCGGGATTTGTTCTCCGGTGAATATCTCGTGCGCTTCTCCTTCAACGTCGGCAGCTTGTGCGCTGTAACTGATTTTATAGTATCCGTTAAACGGGTTTCTGGGACACGTGCCCTGCGCGCACGTCATGTCGGATGCACTTCCGGTTGCATTTTGAGCACCGTCAAAATCGCCCGGTATGAATCCGGCCAATGCCATTTGTTGCCACACGCCAGCCCGTTCCTGACCATCATCGATACGACCATTGCCGTTACCTTGAGTCGATGCGCTGTCTATTTGAGATTGCGCATTGGAGAAATCCCCTGGAATCGAGCGATAGCGTTCCTGAAACGAATACCATGCTGTACGGATGCCAGATACATCTGTGGACAATGAGCGCACTCGGGCTGAATCGATCAACGCCTGGCCCTTGAACACACCACCAAGAATAAGGCCAATGATAATCAGCACTATGGCCATTTCCACTAAAGTGAATCCACTTTGCGCACTTTTCGTTAAACCTGACAACCCATTACGCGTCCGTTTTGACAATCTATTTGGGGCATTATTGAGCGCATCATTGAGCGCATCATTGAACAAACAAACGGGCTTGCTATTCGGCGAGCTGTTCGACATGACGAATGGGTGGACAGGCAATTGGCCAGTCACCAGGCCGGTTGGCAATTTTTGAGACAATTTTGTATGAGTCATGGTTGTACCTCCTTGACGGTATGACAGAGTTGATTATGCTGCGCGATTCCTTCGCGCTGCGATAGTGTCTGCCATTGGAGATTAAATTGCAATACCATCAACTAACTTATCCGGCTCGCTTTAATCAGATTCTCTAAAGTATTATCTTACTGGCATTCATCCTGAAACTTTTCGAACACAATAGTGTGCCTGACCAGTTAAATCGGCAAAAAAGCCAAAGCTGCAGAGTCAGCTGAATTGGCAAATTCGGCCCCATCAACTAAAAGGCGCACTGCTAAAAAGGTGCGCTGCGCGGCACACGCGGAAACGGTATGGCATCCCGAATATTCTCCATGCCAGTTACATAGGTTACAAGCCGTTCAAAACCCAAACCGAACCCGGCGTGAGGTGCAGTACCGTAACGGCGCAAGTCGCGATACCACCCAAGATGCTCGAACAGATCGTTTTCGTTCAAACGCGCATCGAGAAAATCCAACCGTTCCTCACGCTGGCTACCGCCGATAATCTCGCCAATGCCAGGTGCCAGAACATCCATTGCCGCAACGGTTTTCTCATCGTCGTTTAGTCGCATGTAAAACGCTTTTATTTCTTTGGGGTAATTCATTAAAACAATGGGGCGACCAACATGTTCCTCGGCCAGAAAACGTTCATGCTCAGATTGTAAATCGAGCCCCCAACTCACTGGAAACTCAAACTTCTTTTTCGTCGACTTTAAAACGTCTATAGCATCTGTGTAGTCCATGCGCTCGAAATCAGCGTTGACTACGCCTTGCAAACGACTCAGCGCCTCCTTGTCCACTCGTTGTGCAAAGAATGCCATGTCAGACTCACATT
>CAYTJF010000292.1:0-6771 GCA_964437945.1 uncultured Granulosicoccaceae bacterium | reverse complement strand
AGTTTGAAAGTACCAAACCATCATCCTCCTGAAACTTTACAAGCCTCTTTCCAGCATCGTATCCGCGATCGGCGAATATTTTTGCTGCTTTAGCCAGATGTTTATCTCCATGTATCCAAATGGCATTGGCGCGGGCAGTCTTTGATTTATCCTCGGTATTGTTCAGCAGATCCACAAACCTGTTGCAGGCGATATAAAAATCGTCAGCCGCACGGACATAAACTGCAGACATTGATGCGTTGTTTGTATGATAAACATTGCTCAAACCACTATTAATCAAGGTAAAGTTATCTGAGCCGTTTGTCACATAGTAGCCAGCTGTCAAGGTTTTGGAATTTTTCCCATCAATCGGAGAGTTAAAGATTCTGACGTTCTTAGCTTTTACAACTACAATTTGCGTGGCAGAGTCAGCAGGAACCATCTTCATATTGAAAATATCAATCGGTTTTGTGATCTGCAGATTGTTTACCTTGTAGGTTTTTCCAAAGCCATTTATAGCTCCACCACTGTTGGCATCGATTACTCTCTTTATATTCTGGGTATCATCTCCTCCAGAGGGTGCTGGAAGCTTTCCCGCGCTTTCGGGGGCAATGGGTACTGAAACAGTGGAAACCGTTTTTTTGTTCTCATCCACTGACCAAAGGCAGGTGTCAGGGTTCTGGTACAGATACTCCGCCACATAGTAATCACTATGGGGGTAGGTAGCGTTAGACAGACCGCGTTGTTTGATTTCGTCAAAACTTAATGCCGAGCCAGGTTGAACAGCTATTGCCGTTATTCCTGCTGTAGTCCCGGCCGAAGCCGGATTAGTAGTCGCAAGAACTAATACAAAGATCAGAGATGGGATTAAAACCAAATATTTTTGAAACTTCATTGCTTATAACCTTTAATGTTACTGTTTTTACTAGCCAGCCGTCCACTGAAACCGGGCTATTGCGCGGCTTTGAGTCAACGATCGGCCAGGCACAGGTTGCAATATGCCACATTTTATTGGTCCGGCTACTTAAAGATTAGCCTCGTCCGATCTAAGGCATCGTGTTTGCCAACGTTCACCAAGCGTGGTATCAGCATTACCAATATCGATTTGACAGCACACGATATCAAATGCTCGCCAATCAAGCGACATAGAACGCGTCAGCCCGGTCATTGCGTGTTTGGAGGATGTATAATCTGTTTTACTGGAGCGCGCACACAGTGAAAGGTTTGCAAAAATCATTTAAGACGATTCATTCTTTATCAAGACTTCTGACTACCCGAGAAATGCGTTCAGTTGATGATCTCGCTATTAAAAGCGGAATTGACGGATTCACTCTTATGCAGGCCGCAGGCAATGCAGTAGCAGATGCTATTGCCGCTCGCTGGTCAAAAAGATCGGTAGTGGTTCTTTGCAGCACAGGAAACAATGGTGGTGATGGTTTTGTTGCGGCCAGTCAGCTGCGCTCTGCTGGTTGGCCAGTGAAAGTCGCCTTGTTGGGATCGCATGACGATCTTTCAGGCGATGCCGCCCAGGCAGCAAACCTTTGGGGTAGCGCTATTGAACCATTCTCAACAACCTGTATTGCAGGGGCCGGCATCATTGTTGATGCGATGTTTGGAGCTGGTCTTTCACGTCCGATACAAGGGGCTGCGCTCAATGTAATCCAAGCACTACAGCAGGGCACAACACCTATCTGCGCTATCGATGTTCCAAGCGGAGTCGATGGATCTACCGGTCAGGTGTTGGGCATTGCAGCATCTGCAGACCTTACCGTTACATTCTTTCGTAAGAAGCCCGGTCATCTGCTTTATCCGGGTCGCGAACTTTGTGGCGATATCGTATTAGCCGATATTGGCATACCGTCGTCTTTACTCCCGGAAAACGTGCAAACAACTTGGGAGAATGGTCCACCTATCTGGCAGTGCAATTATCCATGGCCAACCCCTGAGACCCACAAATATCAGCGTGGCGAAGTTTTGCTTTTAGGTGGCGCAGAAATCACCGGGGCCAGCCGCTTGACAGCGGTCGCGGCAGCCCGTGCCGGGGCAGGGCTGGTAACTGTCGCTGCCCCCGCCGATGTCTGGCATATTTATGCAATGTCGCTGGTTAATGCGATTGTTCGCCGATTCGAAAATCCGGAAGAATTTGAAACCATGCTCTTGGATGCCCGGCGTAATGTTGTGGCGATCGGACCTGGAGCCGGGGTTAACGCGACAACACAACAGCATGTGCTTGCAGCACTTGCCACTCAACGCAATGTTGTTCTTGATGCCGACGCGTTAACCGCCTTCTCCAATAATCCTGAACAGCTTTTCGAGGCTATCAAGGGGCCCTGTGTACTGACGCCACACAGCGGAGAATTCAAACGCCTGTTTCACTTTGAAGGCGATAAGCTTCACCGCGCCCGATGTGCTGCGAAACAAAGCAATGCGGTGGTGGTACTAAAGGGAGCCGACACAGTGATTGCAGCGCCGGATGGACGAGCCATCATCAACACCAATGCGCCGCCTCAACTTGCAACAGGCGGAAGCGGCGATGTCCTTACCGGTATTATTGCAGCACTACTGGCACAGGGCACGAATACACTTGAAGCTGCCGCTGCAGCAGTCTGGTTGCACAGTGCAGCTGCCGAAGAATTTGGCCTAGGTCTTATAGCCGAAGACCTTCCTGATTTACTCCCATCAGTATTGCAGAAGCTGCATGACTCATTGGATGGCCGGAACACCCATTAGTTGGGGTTTGCGCAGCGCGATTACTACTTCATTCAAAACCGCATTGGGGCTTGAAGCCAGCGAGGGGTAACTCGCAAGCTGTGTTGTAATCAGCCCTTTGGTTGAAGCATAAGCTCCGGGTGCTCGTGAAAACTGGTTTTAGTCACTTCAGCAAATTGGTGTAGCAATTCCAGGTTGAGCATTTCAAAGCATTTTTTGGTTAGTGAAAATGACAGCATAGCCGCATGTGCGCTGTCATTCAGTGTCGGTTGTTCCGCCTGGAGAGTATGAAGATACTCCGCAATCGATTCATCCGAGTTTGGTCGTTTGCAATTCTCCAATGCAGTTCGTATGCGTGTGGTCAAATCTACCAACACTATTTCGTACTTTTTACACTGCTCCGTTGAATTGTACTCTGGGTATTTAGTTGCCTGTTTAATCAAAATGCTCAGCAAGTCGTCCAGTAACAGCGCTTGACTTAACGAATCCTGCTGTGACGACAGCACGTCCATATCCTGCAGTAATTCCGTCGAATGCTCGACAAACATTTCTCCAGCAAGCGCAGTTAAACAGCAAACTCTGTAACCGGATTCATTTCGGAAAAATTCGGCTGTCTCATTTTGGTGTTTCCGTTGAGCCTTGGCAAGGCGGGCCATCCGATCATGCATCGTGAGTTCTGCCTCACTGAGTAAGTCAGATTTTACCAGTTCCTGGGCGAAAAGTAGCTTTGCGTATTTGCGCCTCGTACTTACTGCGTTGTCAATGTAACGGCGAATATCGGGAGAGCGTCCCCGTAAATTGGATGTTGTTCTTCGCGCAATAGAGATGCACTCACTCTCCGTCATCTGGTTAACGATGTGGCGTTTTTGAGTGTTCCAGGCAATTGTGCGTGAGTAAATACCAGCTGTTAAAGAATCCAGGTCCACTTGTAACTTAGCTTTGCACTATGGGTTTTGGTCGTTATCGGCGAGGGTTGCTGGTATTAAAAAGTTGTAGGTCACACAAGATGTGAATTTGAAGATGTTTTAATTCATTTTATTACTCAGGTCACAAAATTAACTAACCGTAAATATAACTGGATAAATGGGCGCAAAAAGCGTTCTCTTGCGGTCTGGCTACGAAGTCGGCCGTCACCGCATCATCATCCAAATTAAATCGTGTGCTTATTTGTACTGTTGGTATATGCTTACGCGTTGCAGTACACTAAACACGCTGGTCAGATATTCCAAGAGAAATTATTTGCATGTTCAGGTTTTCCGAATGGATCGATGCATTCGCGTGGGCGGATGGCCCACCTCCAAACACCTTGGTACCGTTTTTCAAATGGTCACTGCATGGAACTTGGCGAGTACTATTTTTTGCCCTTGCGATTAGCCTTTGCGTTGGTGCCACAGAAATCTTTTCCGCCTATTTTATCGGCTGGTCGATTGACTACGCGCTCGCCCAGGGTGCAGCTAACGTTTTTTCTAGTGGTGCGGCGATCTTCGTCGGTCTTACTGTTTTCTTTATTGTGCTGCGTCCCGCACTCCAAAGCCTAAACGCCGCAATTTCCGCGCTGGTTATTCAAACCAATCTCTACCCGCTGGTAATCGCCCGGCTAAACCGCCACACCATTGGCCAGTCGCTAACTTATTTCGATGACGACTTTGCCGGGCGTATTGCCCAGAAGGAGCAACAGACAGCACGGGCGGTGATGGATGTCGTTATGGAATCGATCAACATTATTGGCATGGGACTCTCGGCCGTTTTCGGTGCGGTGATTCTACTCGGCTCTATTGATGGAAAACTCGGGACGATCATGCTTGTGTGGTTCATCGCCTACTGCCTTTTGATTGGTTGGTTCTTGCCTCGCATTCGCAGCAAAGCCAAAGCGCGCGCCGGTGCTCGCGCGGTGGTTACCGGTCAGCTGGTCGACACGATCACCAACATCTCAACAGTGAAACTCTTTGCCCATGGCAACTTCGAAGACCAGGCTGCACTTAAAGCACTCGGTTCCTTACGCAATACGGCGATAGCCTTCGGCACACTAACCGCCCAGTTCAGGCTTTTATTAATGACACTTGCCGGCATCCTGCCAGTGGCGCTAATTGGCGGCGCACTGTGGTTCTGGTCCAAGGGTACTGCAACGCCGGGCGATATTGCCGTGGCCGGACTGGTTGCCTCCCGTCTGGGTCATATGTCTGGCTGGGTAAGCTTTGTCGCACTGGGAATCTTTTCGAATATAGGCGAGATAGAAGACGGTATGCGTACGCTTTCACCATCGCACGAAATTGTAGACGCTCCTGATGCAATCACCCCTAAACAAGTGAAAGGCAAGGTAGCGTTTGAGCACGTCACCTTCGCTTACGGTCAGGAGACTGCGGCACTTCGCGACTTTGATTTGAAGATTACACCGGGTGAGAAAGTCGCGCTCGTTGGCCACTCTGGTGCTGGAAAAAGCACCGTAGCATCACTGCTTATGCGTTTATACGATGTCGAGAGTGGACGTATAACGTTGGACGGGCACGATATCCGAAGTCTCACTCAAGATGGCTTACGTAGCCAGATCTCGATGGTTACTCAAGAGACGGCTATGTTCAATCGTTCTGCACGTGAGAACATTCGTTACGGTACACCTCATGCCACCGATGAACAAGTCGAAGCAGCAGCCGCCCGGGCTGCAGCAACAGATTTCATTCCCAATCTGCGTGACTTTAAAAAACGAGAAGGGTATGACGCCCATCTTGGTGAACGCGGTGTGAAACTATCAGGCGGTCAGCGTCAACGTATAGCACTGGCACGTGCCATCCTTAAAGATGCACCGGTTCTTATTCTGGACGAGGCAACATCGGCACTCGACAGCGAGGTGGAGGCTTTGATTCAGGCAGCGCTACAAGATGTTATGCAAGGCAAAACCGTGGTAGCAATAGCGCACAGACTTTCAACAATTGAGAGCATGGACCGGATCATCGTTCTCGATAATGGTCAGATCATTGAAGAAGGAAGCCATCAGCAACTGCTGATGCGTGACGGGCAGTATTCCAAATTCTGGTCTCGACAAGCGGGTGGGTTTTCTAAACACGCTGCACTTACCTGAACATATAAACCTGAAAGTACAAGCCTGAAAGTACAAGCCTTGCATGATTCAATTGTCCATCACAGTGCATTGTCAACTGAGCTTAATCCAACATTAACAGTGGGGGATATGCGGCTACTTTTTAGTCGAAATGGTCTTTGATGTGTTCTTCGAGACAGGAATCTAAATGCTATCTAAAACTAACTGGTCGCACCCTATCGGTTTCGCACCAAGCCGACCATTGAAATAATGCTAACTCCAGTTCTGGTTTTTGGTTGGAATTAGCCAACAATAGATTTTATATAGCCTTTTTGCAGGTTTTTAACCAATTTGAATCGCTGACAAACAAGCATCATATTCCAATTGAATCCACCGTTTCTTTTAAAATACTCTTGACGATTAAATTGCCATACTTGCAATTTTTCGTTTTCTCCTTCAGCTAGTGCAAAGTCCTCATCTACATCACAAAACCGGACTACTTTTACGCTGGTAGTTTCAATAACGAGAGCCGGTGTACCGTCCCAATTAAGCACTACTTCTTCAAGCCCAACTATTGGAAGATCTTGACCGGCAGATTCGAAATCATCCAATGCAGCACAAGTCGCTGTTTTTCGACCTTGGCGAACTAGTGCAAGTAACCGATTGCATTGTGCTTCGTAGTCACCAAGTATGAATTTATTTGCACCAGCAATATTCATAAACTTATCATCGGGTATCAATCGACATGGATATTATACCGCGTTTGTGAGTTCTGTCTCTGCGCACAAGTTAAAAGACGCCCGATAATCGAGAACTGGTTCTACAAGTGAAATAGAACCAGATCTGAGCTCTGTTAAAGGAGCAACACTTAAAAATCAGCAATAGAAATATATTACATTATCATTACTAAACTTTCCCAATGTAGTTGACCTTTGCAACAGTCAGCAACGCGGTATAGCAGATACTGCGTGCCGTCCCTAACTGGTCTACTTGGATGTTGTTATAGATTTTAAGTTATAGTGTTAACCACAACTCAACTACAGATAAGG
>CAYTJF010000291.1:0-6802 GCA_964437945.1 uncultured Granulosicoccaceae bacterium | reverse complement strand
CGTCGAATCAGACGAGTCTTTGACTTCCTGGTGTCGGAGTTTGCTGATTATCAGAACTAACCAGGAACGAAAAATCAAACCGCGACAGGTCAGTTTAAACACAAAGCAAACCTACGGTAAGTTTGGAATATCCCCTTCAAGCAGTTGCATACTGGAGTCCCCATAATCTTCCGGCATGGGTTCGTATCGGTCATTGTCCAGATGCTTTGCAAGAAATACCTCTGCCAACGCCAGAAATAACAAATGATTCGGCAGACGATCAAATCCATGACCTTCGTCCGGGAACAACGCGTATGTGACCGGGATGCCTTTTTCTCGCATAACATCAACTATCTGATCAGATTCAATACGTTTTACACGCGGGTCGTTAGCGCCTTGAGCAATAAGCAATGGTCGGTGTATTCGATGAGCATGGGTTAACGGTGAACGCTCTCTCAAAAGCGCAGCGCCCTCTGTGGTGTTAGGATTGCCAATGCGTGCATACAACATATCAATGGAAGGCTTCCAATAGTCCGGTGCATTTTCAAGAAGCGTTACAAGATTTGATGGTCCGACAACATCAACAGCACATGCAAATACATCTGGTGTGAAAGTCAGCCCGGCAAGCGCTGCATAACCACCATAGCTGGTACCCGCTATGGCAATCCTGTCTTTTTCCGCTATACCTTTTTCTACCGCCCAGTTCACTGCATCGATCAGATCATCGTGCATTTTTGCACCCCATTCACCATCACCGGCATTAACAAACGCTTTTCCAAAACCGGTCGACGCGCGAAAGTTCACACTAAGAACCGCATAACCCCGATTAGCTAACAACTGATGCAGTGAATCGAACCCCCATGCATCACGGCCGTAGGGGCCACCATGAACCAATAAGATCATTGGCAGTGGTTCGGTAGGTATAACCAGTTCGTCTTGAGTCGGTGTATCGCATGTCCAAATCGGCAAAGTGTAGTAGCTGACCATTTCAAGACCATCGCGGGATGGAATAACCACCGGATGCATTGATGCGAAGGGCACTTCATCAAAATCACTTTTGTTAGAGAATAAAAACGTTGCACTGCGTTCTGTGCGATTGTAGCGATAATAATGAACCGGTCCGTTGTCTAGCTCGTATGCGACTATCCAGATATCATTTGCATGACTTCTACTGCCGATATGAAGCTCCCCGTCAGATAATGAACTCAAATAATCGAGATCAGGTTTTACTTCTGCATCCAGAGCGGTCCATTCATCTTTCAAGTAATTGAATGAGACCGCCTGAACAACGTCGGTTACCGTGTCGGTGAGAACGCCGTTCGGATCCGATTTGGGGTCACTGGCCAGCTCAGTTTTTTCACCGGTTGCAATATCAACTTCAATAAGCGCTGATGTATTACGTCCACGGCTGTCAAACCAATACATTTTTTCACCAGCAGCATCCATTCCTACAGGAAACGTATTCATCGAATCCAAGTGATCGATTGAATCACTGAGCTCCCAGTTACCATCAGAATTGCTGCCAGTGCGTTTATAAAAATCACTGCCGCCATCCGATCTCAACTTGTGCGCATAGCGAACATTAAAATTGTCATCAATTTCAAACCCAGTGAATTCATCGTTCTGCATAAGCAGGGTTAGCGCTCCCGTACGAACATCAAGCTGATACAAGTCGTGGAAGCGAGCATCACGCTGGTTTAATCCAACAAGAATGGTATCTGGAAACAATGGACTAACACGCCTTAATTGCGCATGCACTGAATCAGCAGGTGTAAATAGCTCTACCGAATCGTCATTAAGATCGACACGGTGTATTCGCCAATTCTCATCCCCATCGTTGTCAGTGATATACAACAAATCTCGATTGTTGTACGCCCAGATATAACCGGCGACGTCACGCTTTTGTTCATGAGTAACAAGCCGTGCCGATTCCGGACTATCGATAGGTGCGACCCAAATATTCAGAACATCATCTACCGCAGCCAGAAAACTCAACTGGGTTCCGTCTTTCGAAATGCGTACCGCCGTTCGATCAGGGTTACCGAACAGCAGGTTGCGCGGGATAATATCGGGTTTGGATTTGGTCATCATGATATTCCCAGCTTGATTTAAGCATAGTTTGGAATGACAGGATTGGACAAAGTACAATACGAATACAGTATTGAATAACTTGAACGCTTATAACCGCGACCAACTAAATAGTATCCTATGACAGAAAATTATTCAAACAACGGTAATACAGATCAATCAAAAATCAATACAAGTTTAAGCATGTTAGCTTGCCAGATCTCGATACCTGAAATGACAAGCCAGCTGCAACGTGATCAACACCTGGAACGAAGTGCCCTTCTGGTGAATAAAAATCTAGATCAACAATCGTATGATCTGGTCGTCTTGCCAGAGTTATCAACAATTGACTACTCGCGACAATGTTTTGAACAGCTTGATGAGCTGGCAGAACCAGATCACGGTCCTTCGTTTCATTGTTGGTCAACGGTTGCTAAGGCAAACCACTGCAATGTGGTATACGGATTTCCGCGTCGCGTAAAAGATGGATTTAGTATTAGCAGTGCTGTGGTATCGGCAAACGGGGAGCTAACTGGCATTTACGACAAAATTCATCTTGCCCAATTTGGCGATTCAATGGAGAAGGAATACTTTAATGCCGCAGGACGCCAGTTATTGGTATTCGACGTTGCTGGCTTTCGCATTGCACCAATCATTTGTTACGACATTCGCTTTCCAGAACTTTGTCGCGAGCTGGTTGTAAATCATCAAGTAGACTTGATATTACATGTTGGAGCGTATGCTCGTGATGAATCGTTTTATAGCTGGCATGCATTTGTAACAACTCGGGCCGTTGAAAACCAATGTTTTTTTCTTAGCCTAAATCGCGCCGGAGCGCACTTTGGTCATTCGGTTTTTTGCAAACCCTGGATTGATCAGAACAATCCGCCGGTACTTTTCAGTGAACACAAAGAAGAATGTCGCGCAATAACACTAGATAAAACCAAACTAGTTGAAGCTAGGGCAAACTTTACTTTTCTTGAAGATCGATTGAGCAACTATGCTTTGCTAGAAGTTACTGAATAAATACTATTACTAATTTACCTACTGGGTTTCATTTTGTTGGATAGAAGGTGATTCAACTACCAAACACAACCACGCGCATCAATCGGCAGGGAGATTGCTTCTCCCGTGGATTTCTTTAACACAACTTCGTTCAGCATATTCGACACTACGCACACATGATTTGGAATAATGGATAGCTGATCGCCTCAAAACTTTCAATTCTAAGTGTCATGTGGGTTTTCCACTCTCGGCCATATCTTGCGGTTCAAATTTTTGTAGTCGTTCGTCATTGGGTTGTTTGGGTATGGCCCATCCACTGCTGCATAGATAACCGATGCGGCTATACGTGAAAAGGCAGCATAAAAATGATTGGTCGATTTCACCACTAAAAGGGATTTTGATTGAACGTCAATACCAAGATTAGAAAATATATCCGGATTGAACACTTGTGAGCGAACGGTGTTCAAAATTACATCCACGCCGTTCACTTCAATCCATGCACAGTCGCCAAGCGGCACAACGCTCTGACCAAAACTCTGAGTGGCATCCCGAACCAGATTACGAATGCACACCTCAGCATCGATCGGTTCGCCCCCCTTGTCTGACATCTTGCCTCCAAAGCGCAACGTTAAGCGAGCATCTACTCCAGCCGAAAAACACGTACGCACCGCAATAGGGTCCCAGATAGTAGCCAATGCGGTATTCGAACATTGCTGGGTAAACAGCTCGTTTAAAATTATGGTGGAATCTCCAGCTGCACCGCCACCAGGATTATCCCAGACATCAGCGAGCACTGTTGGCTGAGCATCAGCTGCAATCGCTGCAGATACAGCCTCAACCGGTGAAAGAAACTCTGGACGCGTTTGCCCTCTGAGTGAATACAACTCTAATCCCAGTTCTTGTGCCAGGGTAATGCCAGTTGCATCCGAGCCGTTTGTGACAACCAATACTTTGGTGCCAAGATCTGGCACATCTCCGGCCATAAAGCCGTGCACAATTGAAATGGACAGTATGTCGCTATGACCTTCCAGAGCTTTAACCCTGTCAACGAACGAGCGCATAGGTTCACGGCTGGTTGGAAATATTTCAATCATCCGGCAATCGAATACATTTATGCGTGGCCTTATCTCACCACTGCTAGCACGGTAAACGAGTTCGATTAGATTCTCAGCGGTTTCTACAAAATCAGTGTGCGGAAATTCCTTGAATACCGTAATTATGTCCGCGTGATCAGTGCGACGCTGACTTAAATGACTATGCGGATCGAAGGTAACTCCAATTAAGACATTCTCACCAACCATTTGTCTGACCAGTTCGATTAACTCACCTTCACAATCATTGCAATCCTGAGCAACCATGGCACCGTGTAATCCGAGTAACACAATGTCCACTGGCATCGCGTTTTTTAATTCATTCAACAACTGGTCTCTTAAATGCTCCCACGTATGTTGATTAACAATGCCACCAGGCTCCGCCCAGGTGGCCGTACCTTCAATAAGAGTCCATTTGTATTGCTCACAGACCCGACGTGCAACTGGAAAAACAGCACTGCACAGTGTCGGTGTGTCCGGGTGTTGACCGGGCGCTGCATAGAAACTGTCTTTGAAATCCTGAAGATCGGTTCGCAACGGTGAGAACGTATTAGTCTCGGTTGCAAGTGATGCGACAAATACTCGCTTATTGGAGCCAGTAGCATTTGCCATAGGTTAAGAAACACCCTGTAGGCTTGGAATCCGGGGAATCGCTTTCAATAAGCGTTGTGTATAGGCGTGCTGTGGTTGTTCAAACAATGCGGTTTTCTGAGCCACTTCAACGATACGCCCTTCGTGCATAACGGCAATTGTGTCTGCAATATGCCGAACCACTGCCAGATCGTGACTGATAAATAACATAGCGACCCCGCTGTCACGCTGCAAACGCTTTAATAGATTCAACACCTGAGCCTGAATTGATACGTCGAGTGCGGATACAGCCTCATCGGCAATGATAAGGTCTGGCTCTACGATCATGGCTCTGGCAATTCCAATTCGCTGACGCTGACCACCTGAAAACTCGTGTGGAAATCGTTCCAAGGTAGATGCGCCCATACCGACCTTCTCTAGCATTGCTACCACAAGATGACGAGCCTGAGTACGGTTAAGCGCAAGCTTGTGAATCAACAACGGCTCTTGCAAGGTTTGCTCGATGGTCAACCTTGGATTAAGCGATGCAAACGGGTCTTGAAAGATCATTTGAATGTTCCGTCTCAGTGGACGAAATTCGCGCTGACTGATGTTAAGAATATCGCGCCCGGAAAACATCGCACTTCCGGCAGTCGCTTTTTCCAAACGTGTCAGTACCCGCCCCACCGTGGTTTTACCACAGCCAGATTCACCGACAAGACTCAGTACTTCACCGCGCGCAATTTGAAAAGAAACACCGTCAACTGCCTTTATGGGGTTGCGCAATGAGAATAATCGAGTTGCAGGATTTATAAAATGCACTTTCAAATCGCACACTTCCAGTAACTGCTCGTCCAGTAACTGCTCGTCCAGCAAATGCTCGCTCATAACTCAAGTTCTCCGGCGAAATGACACCGAACGGTATGGTTTGCTTCCAAGGTTAATACCGTTGGTAAGGTGTCAGTGCACCTGGATTGAGAATAAGCGCATCGCGGATGAAACGCACACCCATCTAATTTTTCTTCAATCATTGGCACCCGTCCTGGAATGGTATCGAGCCATTCGGTCTCCGAGTCAATCGCTGGAATTGAATTTAATAGCCCGCGAGTATACGGGTGTAGAATGTTCCCGAATAACTCTGCTGTGTTTGACGACTCTACAATGCGGCCACGATACATTACTGCCACATCATCACATGTTTGCGCAATAACACCCATATCGTGAGAAATGAGGATAATCGCCGTACCGGTTCGGCGCTGTAAATCCAGCATCAGCTCCAGCACATCATTTTGAACAGTGACATCCAACGCCGTTGTCGGTTCGTCTGCAATTAGCAGCTTCGGCTCACACGACAAGGCCATAGCAATCATGACCCGTTGCCGTTGACCTCCTGAAAGCTGGTGGGGGTAACTGTTGATACGTTGATGGTGATCCGGAATTTTAACCAGCTCCAATAACTCCAATGCACGGATGCGGTATTCTGACGATGTCATTTGGCGATGCTGTTTTATCGCTTCTACTATTTGATCGCCAATACGATAGACAGGATTCAGGCTTGTCATGGGCTCCTGAAATATCATCGACATTGTATCGCCCATAATACGACGGCGATCCCTGGCAGACATCTTCAGTAAATTTTCACCATCAAGCAAAATTTTACCGCTCGTCACTGTTACTTGTGATTTCTCCAGCAACCCCATAATGGCCATGGCCGTTAAACTCTTGCCACAACCACTTTCACCAACAATACCCAGGGTTTGGTTGTTATCTACTGAAAATGAACAGTCTTCCACAACCGGCAACCATTCGGATTGACCGGCTACAGCGATGTTCAAGTTTTCAACTTCAAGCAACGCCATTATTTATACCCCGGCTATGTCATCTTTGAATCTGGGATCGAGACTATCGCGCATGGCATCCCCAACTAAATTCACCGAAAAAACAGAAAAGATAATCAGTACACCTGGAAACAACAATAACCACGGTGCTCGTGTGACATAAATGCGCTCCTCAGACAACATGTTGCCCCAACTGGGCACTTCTGGTGGTAGCCCCAATCCCAGGAAATCCAGTGCGGCTGCTTGTAACTG
>CAYTJF010000290.1:0-6807 GCA_964437945.1 uncultured Granulosicoccaceae bacterium | reverse complement strand
TCTGATAATCAGCAAACTCCGACACCAGGAAGTCAAAGACTCGTCTGATTCGACGATTGGTTCTCAATTCATTGTGAGTGACCAGCCATAGGTCCATGGTAATTAGTGGAAGATCGGTGACAGTGACGCGTTCAACCAGCGGTTCGTTATCTCCAATTTCTTCTACTGTGGCGCAAATTGCCATTCCTCGTTTGACCAGTTCCCACTGAACAATATGGCTATTTGAAATAACTGGAAAATTCTGCTTAGACAGAGCAAAACCTTGAGAGTTAAGCAAAGTGAGGAGGCGGCCTGGTTTTTCAGTATCGATAAAGTTCGCATTGTTCAACTCAGCGATCGATTGCGGATTACCCAGTTTCTGCAGATAGGTATTAGCTGCGTAGAGATGACCTCGAAAACTGCACAGTCTTTTTACTATCAACTCAGGCTGTGTCGGACGAAAACTCCGAATAGCAATGTCAGCTTCTCTTCGATTGAGATCGCGCTCCTCATTACTTGATATTATTTCGATCTTGATGCCAGGTTCCGTATCCCGCAATGTTTTAATCATTGGAGCCAGCACAAACGTTGAAAGGAGTTCGGAAGCGGTGACGCTAACATCGCCCTCAATCACATCTGAGTTACCCGAAGCTGATAAAGAAAACTGGTTGGCGCCAACCCCCATCAGGCGCACATGCTCTAATAATTTGATGCCATTGGGTGTTAGCTCCAGACCTCGCCCGTGTCTGGTAAAAAGATCGAATCCAATCTCTTTTTCCAGCGCCGCCACCTGTCGCCCAAGGGTAGGTTGTGTCATTCCCAGTGACCGAGCAGCCGCAGCCAGGGAGCCTTCTTCAGCAGTTACCAAAAAAGCGCGTGCACAGTTCCAATCGAATGTTACTGATCGCCATTCCATACAAATATGTATATCAGCAGTTCAAACTCCATAGTATTGCTTTTATTTATAAATTGGTAGGGTTTGTATCTGGAAATCACGTTTGCGGGATTAACTGAGATGAATTTGCCTATCCCTCTGTTACTAGTGGTAACACTATCGCTCGGTGCTTGTGCGAGCCTGATTCAATCTGCGTCTATTACTGAAGCATACAAGCACTATGAGCTTCAACAATACGAGCGTACGCTTGAGTTGATCGCACAGGCAGAAAACGTGGACGCAGTGTCTGCTGAAAAGAAAGCCGAATTAGCCTATTTAAAAGCAAATACTTACGAGAGGCTGGGTAAGCTCGAGATAGCTAATACCCTTTATAAATACCTGGCCAAGGAACACAGCAACTCGCAATACGGTTACCTGGCTGTCAAACAATTGAATGCGAATTACTAATTTCAGCCATTCAGCTTTTTCTATTAATTTTAACCTGATATTTTATGCATGAAAGATATCCTTGTTTGGGCTATACATACCCCCGCGGGAACGCTCGCGTTGATAGCAGTTGTCATTGCCATGTTTGCCAGGAAAGGCAGTGAACTCCATAAGCGAGCAGGTTCCTGTTTTACTGTGTCCATGATGGTAATGCTGGTTTCGGGTATTGCAGCCGCCTACCTTAAAGATTCCATCGCTGACATGATGTTGGGTGCCATAGTCATGTATACCGTGTTTACCGCCTGGTTAGCCGCTCACCATAAAAAGAATGAAACTGGCCTGCTGGAAGTGATTGCGTTGATATGGATTGTTGGTTTCGGCGTTACTGCATTTTCAATAAGTATGGATTGGCTCAAGTCAGAAGCGCCTTTCCCCTATCTGATCTGGGTTGGTTTAGCCATTCTCTGCGCATTGGGGGACATACGTAATCTTTACCAATCAGGCTTATCTGGCACTCAACGCTATATTCGGCATGTTTGGCGCATTGGATTTTCACTAGGGTGGGCGGCGTTAGCATTCACCGACAAAATCGTAAAGATGCTGGGCGCTAATCTAAAGAGCATGCAGGAAGAGCAGTTGCTACTCATTGTGGCGTTACCAACCATGCTCATACTTAGTACCATCTTATATTGGATAGCCAAAATCCTGTTTTTTCCTGGAAGAGGTTTGCATGTTACAGCGAGGAAAGTGGATACACGAAAATGATAGAAATGGGTCGACTCTTACCAATCCAAACTACGCACAAATTGACGCAGGTCTTCTATCAGTAGTTCCGGTTCTTCCATAGCCGCAAAGTGTCCGCCACGCGGCATTTCTGTCCACTGCGTTACGTTGTAAATTCGCTCGACGTAGCTACGAGGTGGCCATGCCAATAGTTCTTCTGGAAACAGTGCGCAAGCGGTTGGTACTTCGACTCTTTTTCCTTCTGGTGACAAAATTCGTCCTCCTTCTTCACGACGCCCGTAGTAAATCCAGGAGGCTGTGTTAAATGTTCCGGTAACAATATAAACCATGATATTGGTCAGTAACTGATCTTTACTGTAAACACTTTCTATGTCATTACCTTTTATGTCAGACCAACCATGCATTTTTTCCAATATCCATGCAGCTATACCAACCGGGCTGTCCATCATTGCATAGCTTAACGTTTGAGGTTTGGTCGCCTGTTGTGTGCGGTAGCCGTCTTGTACGATCTGGTCTTTTTCAAATTGGGTGGCCCATGCAATTTCGTCAGTGCCCTTTGGTTCATCCTTGTGCCGCATGGTTAGTATGTTTATGTGAATAGCAGCACAGGCGGCTGCATGATCAAAGCCAAGCCAACTTGAAATTGCACCGCCCCAGTCTCCTCCCTGTGCAATGTAGGTTTTATATCCCAGCACATCTGTCATCAGAGAATTAAAAATATCCGCCATTTTTCTCGGACCATAAGGTCGAGGAGGGCGACCAGAGAAACCGAACCCGGGTAGTGAGGGAGCAACAACATCAAACGCATCTTCTACTCGACCGCCATGCTTTTCGGGATGGGCCAGTACGTCGATGATTTCCAGAAACTCGACAATCGTGCCTGGCCAGCCGTGACTGATAATAAGTGGCTTGGGATTGGGGCCACTGCCCTTTTCGTATATAAAGTGGATGTCTATATCATCTATTGGTGCTTTGAAATGAGTAAAGCGATTTATATGTGCTTCTTGTTTACGCCAGTCAAATTCGGTTATCCAATAATCACAGAACTCCTTCATATAATCCAGATTAGTGCCGTACTCCCAACCGCCATCATTGGGCATTTCGTGCCAGGGATAGTCACGTACACGAGACCGAATAAAATTCAGTGTTTCATCCGATATGTTTACCGCAAAATTTTTGTATTTATTCATCGGCATAAGCATACAATCCATTACTCGAAAAATGTCACACATTTTCGAATTTGCTTTTTTAATCGACAGCTGGCACATCGTGAAAGTACAATGTTTATTTGGCGTTCGTGCAAAAATTGGTTTACCGTGATGCCATTGTCGGTGTTTTATTGGCCGATTGGGCTATGCAAGAGAAGCTGTCATCACCGAGAATATCGATCCTAATCGATGAAATAGGCTGTATTGCATCAGTTTGTACCGTTTTGGCACTTAATCCTGTCATCTATGCTTGGTTTAGATTGATCTATCACTTTAACAACGAGTGGCAATGTGAAAAGATAAATGGGTACAATTTGTCAGTCGAGTATTCGAAAAAAGGAGATTATGATAATGAAACGAAAAGCACTATTTAAGGTTTTAGTTGTAGGTGCTGCACTCGCGTGTTGCGCACAAACTGCGAATGCAGAAAAGGTGTTGAAACTAGGCACCGTTGGCTTCGAAGGCATGCCTATCGGCGATGCTATTGCCCAGGCTCTAATACCTACCCTTGCCGAAGTATCGGGTGGAGAACTGGTCATAGAACCGCACTACCGAAAATCACTGTGCAGCGAACAAACCTGTGGTGAGCAGGCAAACCAGGGCCTTATTGCACTGTGGACAAGTTCGACTGCGAATTTTGGCAACTTTGGTACATCATTAGCGGTTTTTGATTTGCCCTACATTTTCAAAAGCATCGAAGACGCTGATCGTATCTCATCTGAATGGCTTGCCAAGAAACAGTGCGATATCGCGGCGGAAGAAGCTGGCCATGTTTGCCTGACTGTTTATTCCAGTGGGGGTTTTCGTCAGTTGGGTAATGCTCACGGACCAGTCCATGTGCCAGAGGATATGAAAGGCATTAAGTGGCGAGTCACGAAAAGCCCGATTGAATACACACTGATTAAAAATTGGGGTGCAGTTCCGGTACCTTATGATTGGGCGCAACTTTATCAAGGACTGCAAACAGGTGTAGTTTCGGGTCAGTATGTAGCCACACCATGGCAACATGTTGCGAAGCTACATGAAGTAGCCAAATACTTTACTGAAATCGGTGGGTCATGGTCAGGCAATCAGTTGTCGATGGATAAAAGTCAATACGATGCGCTTTCTGATCAGGAGAGAGAATGGTTGCATACCGCAGCTACGGCTTTTGGCGAGCATGTTCAAAAACTCGATCGCGATTGGGTGAAAGCCGGAGAAGATATCATCAAGTCTGAAATTGAAGAATGGTATGTGCCCACTGATGAAGAAATGAAGCTTTGGCGAGCTGGTGCAATTGATGCCTGGTTGAATGCTAAAGGCACGTTCGACCCTGCAACAGCAGAACAAGTGTTGGAAGAACAAGGCATGACAGATTTTATTGCCCAGCTAAAAGAAGCTGGTGCTTTGTAAACTTACTGATCTTTTTATCGATACATTTTATTGATATACAATATGGCGCGTTGATGATCGCGCCATATTTGTTTCTGAAACTTTAAAATTAGTCAGCTCATTTCGCCATGCTCAGGTAAATAACTCACGATGGAAAGCATTTTTCTGTTGCTCGTCCTGGTGGTGCTCATCCTGTTGGGAGCACCTGTTGGGTTTACGCTCATCTTAATTCCTGTTGTCTATATTCTGATTACTGATGCTGCACCGATGATTCTGATCCCCAGTCAGATGTTCAGTGCTATCGATGCAGTACCCCTGACTGCCATTCCGTTTTTTATGTTGACCGGGGAACTCATGACCAGTGCCACGATCACCGAAAGGCTGGTTGATTTGAGTCAACGGCTAATTGGTCGGATGCGTGGCAGCATGGCACAGGCGAACGTGCTGGTTTCCATGTTCTTTGCCGGCATGAATGGTTCAGTTGTGGCCGACACGGCAACCGTTGGCTCATTGATGGTGCCGGCAATGAAAAAAGCTGGTTATCCAGCTGAGTTTGCTGCTGCCATCACAGCGGTTAGTTCGACTATCGGTGGAATAATCCCGCCATCAATCATGATGATCGTATTAGCCAACGCTGGAGGTATTTCAGTGGGGGGGTTGTTCGCCGGAGGCATTATTCCGGGTTTGATGATCGGCATACTGCTGATGATCATTAATTATTTTATTGCCAAGCGAAACAACTTTGAGCGCAGCGACGAACCGTTCAGTTTCAAGGCACTAGGGGTCTCTGCTTTTAGATCTTCTTTCGCCTTGTTGATTCCCATTGTACTTGTTGGATCGGTTGTATTTGGTATTGCCGGTGTGGTCGAGGCAGGTGCACTGACCGCAACCATTGCGTTATTTATAGGTGTCTTTATCTATCGCACAATCACCTGGGAAAATTGTAAAGGTGCTTTTATTCGCGCCTTTCGAAATTCTGCAATGGTATTTATCATCATCGCAGCTTCCGGTCCCTTTAGCTGGCTACTAACCTCATTGGGAGCAATCAATGATCTGGAACAATGGTTACTGAGCTATTCCCATAACCCACTGCTGTTTATTCTGGTTTTGGTGTTGTTTATCTGTTTGCTTGGGATGGTTATGGATTCGGCAGCCAACATTATTGTCGTCGGTCCGTTGCTGGTGGATGTGATGGTGAAAGCCGGATACCCTGATATTCAAGCAGGGCTTGTGGTTGTTGTTGGCTTTCTAATCGGGTCTGTTACCCCACCGATTGGGGTGGCATTTTTTACCGCTGGCGCTATCGCAAAAGTAAGGTTGGAGAAAGTAGCGGTTGCCATGTTGCCTTATTTGGTAGCACTCTTTTTATTGTTGTTTGTACTTATTGTGGTACCGCAATTTACTATGCTTTTACCAAAAATTCTGGGGTTCGTATAATGAATTCGCGTATCTTGAATATCAGTCTTGATATAAACGCTGTGCATTACAGAGTTATGTCATCTTGATTAAGTTCATCGTATGGATAGACTCAGCGGTTAAAAAAACACTAACCGCCTTTTGTGCTATTTTTTTGCTGTTGATGGTGGTATTCGCTGTCTACAATATAGTGATGCGTTATGGGTTCGACAACCCTCCGGTATGGGGCGATCTGCTAACGGTGCTGAGTAATATCTGGTTGGTTTTTCTGGCTCTGGCACTGTCCGTAAGAGACAAAGATCATATTGCACTGGATTTAATTTACTCGTGGTTACCGCTAAAAGTCGTTTTTTTTATTCGACAATTTTGGACCTTGGTCATTTTCTGCCTTGGTATTGTTATGATTATTTATGGCATGGACGCGGTTTCTACCATGGGCGGTAAATACTGGGAGATGTGGTACTTCGCCTGGGAAAACGGACAGTTCGTTTTCAAGCCCAACTACATGCCAAAAAAATATGCCATTGCGATTGTTCCTATTTCTGGTTTTCTGGTCTGTGTTGCTGCCATCGCATCCATAGTCGAGGATAGTTTTAAATTACGAGCTGGAACCTACAAACCTGTGAACGAAATGGATTCTCAAATAGATTCTGGGCAGTAAGCATAGTTCGAAGCAGACGTTGGAATACCGTTTGAAAATGACTTACACAAATTAGTGGATGGACCACTAATAGTAGTTCAATTACTTAACTTGGAATATGGAGAAAA
>CAYTJF010000289.1:1205-6955 GCA_964437945.1 uncultured Granulosicoccaceae bacterium | reverse complement strand
AGTTTCGTCATTATTATAGGTAACCATTGCTACATTCTGAGTATTGTAGGATTTGTTTGGCAGTTGCTCCTCGAACAATGGCATGCTGGCAAGTGTTTCCAACAAATTCGACACTCTGCTGTTAAATTCTGCATCATCTACGATGTCTAATCGATAGGCAGAGATTAAACCCAGCAAATACGAAGAGGTGTCCCACATGGTTGCCGCTGGGTACTTATCTGCTGAGTTGACAAGACCGGTCTCTGGTACGTAATTATTCTCAAAATAGCGCCAAGCAGTTTTCGCCCATTGCAATTCGTCGGCACTCAAAGTTCGGTGTATACGGGCAGATTTTACGGACTCATCTAATGTAATGATCCCAGATGTAATGACCCCTGATTGTTTATCTATCGCTGGTACAGGGTTCCACATCTCGATTGAGTAAACCAACCAAAACGCCAAGCTTAGTCCAATGAGAAATATCAGAGCGCTGCGTGCTTTCACCAAATTTTGTTTTAGTGTACTCACGCTGCCTCCGAGAACTCTTGTACAAATGGTTGCTCTGATGATGTAGTAACGGTTTCTGGTCGCCAGTCTGCGGCATTTAAAATACCAGCCAAAGCGATAATATTAATCAACCCCCAAAACGTATTTATGATTAAACCTGAAAGATCGTAACCAGGACGTCCAAACGCAAACAATGCCCACGCTGAAATAATTCCCACAATCGTTAATACTACTATCAGTACTTGCGGCCAAACTAAACCAATAAAATTGCCATCCTGTCGTTCTTTTGAAGTAACCGGGAAACTGATTTTTTTGCCGCGAACTACTGTCCATATGGCTTTTAAATTCACCGGAAAAAAAGACAAATAACTATACTTAGCCTTTCTACTTGAAATTCCCCACATCGCGAACATAAAACCCAGCTCGGTCGTAAAAAGGAAGGGGAAAATGTGTTTGTAAAAATCAATCGAATAAGCGCTAACAGGCGCCACCGCAAAAAACAAATAAACCAGCGGTGCAACTAGAAAAACGACATTCCATAATCCGCCAAGGTATGACCAAATTGTTGAGGCGTACATAATCCGCTGTGGTATCGACAATCCTTTTCGAATCAAAAAATTGTCATTGAGCGCTATGTCAAGCGTACCTCCAGCATATTTAAACCGTTGGACCGTCCAGGTCTGCAAATCTTGAGGCGACAACATCTTTGATTCGACCTTGGGATGTAATACTGACTTCCATTTACGATGCGTGTCCGAATGTAATACTATCGATGTATAGATATCTTCAGAGACATGGAATTTATAGGGTGTCAATTCTTGCTCACGGGCAATTTTTTGTTGCAACATCTGTCGCACAGAATAGTCTGCTTCGCTCTCACCGGTAAGGCTGCGCAGTTTTTTCGATTGAGCATCGGCCAATTTATCTACCTCGCTACTGTACTGACGCAAAGCGGCTTGCATAACAGCTTCACGGCGATGAACTGAACCCGCACCACAACAAAACGATGCATTAGCCCAATTCCGACGTCGCAATATCACATCGTAGAACAACTTTGGATCATTAACGAAGGGGTCCTCACCTACCTGCACTCTTCCAAAAATTCGCTCTATATATCGACCAACCCGGTCTCCAGTATCACCGAACTTTTTGGCCATATACTCAGGCAACCGTTTACCTTCAGGTAAATCAAAAAACCATTGTGGGGTTTGTACCCACGCAACATCCGGGTCACGAAAATACCCAAGCGTATTCTCTAAAATACTTGGGAATGGGCGAGTATCTGCATCGCAGATAAGTATGAAATCGCCTCCCGTTTGCTCCATTGCATTGCGCATGTTACCGGCTTTAAAACCAATATTATTGTCGCGTGTAATATAGTTGCAGCCCATCTCCTCAGCTAACTGTTTCATTTCCACACGATTACCATCATCAAGCACATGCACCTTAATGTTGATTTTATGTGGGTAAGTTATTTTTTCAGCATCACTCAGACTTAGTCGGACCAGTTCAACGTCTTCATCAAATGTTGGAAAGAAAACGTCTACCGACACTGGCATTTGCTGGCGATTCTCACCCGAGTGACACTCGGTAATGCAGGCTGGTGGTTCTTTCGCTTGAATATCGTCTATTCGCCAAATAGTGAATGCAAACAAAATCAGACCAATATAAGCTCCGGTTTCGGCAAGTAATAGCGGTATAGCAATCCACAACGCATCAAAATTAATGGATGAGCTCCATCGCCACTGGATATACCAGGCACCTGAGACAATGGCTACTATTAAGCAAATTTGCGCAAGAGCATGCACAAATGGGTGCGTTTTTAGTGGTGGCGGAGGTGTGCGTTTTTCGAAACGATCAAAGTAATATGACACAACGCCAGCACCCGAGACAATCAATGATTATGCAGTAGCCGTCGCTGAGGCTAGCTTGAAAGATAAAGATGTAGTGTTGCCGCTATGCAAACTTTGATACGAGACTTGGTCACAAATAGCTTTCAATAATTCTATTCCCCACCCAGATTCAGGCAGGTCTTGCTTTGGTACATCTATTGGTTGAGTGACAGCTCGGCCAGATAGTCGTACAGCAACACTATTAGGCATAGGCTTTCCATAGTCTTTTACCTTTATACTCAGGCGATCAGCGAAGTACTCGAACGTGACATCCACTGCATTTCCAGATTCAGACTGATAGGCGTGAATTATCGAGTTGTTGACAGCCTCAACAACCGCCAGCTCAACGCTACTTGGTTTCACAGCCGCCAGGTCTAACTCCCCACACAGGCATCGAACAACAGCGCCGATATGCTGCACCTGGCGCCCATCGCTATCGATCGATAAATTAATTTTGCCAGCTCCCATACAACAACACTCAATTTGTTCAGATGCGCACATAAGTTATGCGCACATCTTTTGAAAACCTTCATCCACGTTAGGGTAAATATCAAACAGGGTGTCCATGTGCGTCAATGCAAATATTTCTGTTACTGCTTCATTCATGTTGCACAAAACAAAATCACCTTTTTGTCCAGTCAACTTGAAACTGGCTACTATTGCACCCAGACCACTGCTGTCCATGAACTTTACATCCTGCAGATCGACCATTATTCTGGATATACCACCATCCACAATGTCGCTAACTTCCTTTTTCAGCTCGGGCGCTACGGCCGCGTCGAGCCTTCCAGCGGTGATTCGCAGTACAGCTATCCCGTCTTGTATTTTTGTCTCGAAACTCATACTAATTCTTCCAGAGATTATCTAATGCCGGTATATTCCAAAACAACCATCGAAACGTCATCATCAAAGGTTTCTGTTCCATTCCAGCGTGCTATCTCACTGTCGAATAGTTCACCTAACACCGTTATCGGCATATCGCGCCATTCCTGTATTCTGTTCAACAGCCGTTCAGAGCCATAGAATTCACCGTGTTCGTTTTCACACTCAATCATGCCATCTGAGTACAAGTACAGGCGATCGCCAACCGCTAATCGGCTATCGATGGTGGTGTAACTGGCTTCGCTAAGCATCCCCACAGGCATGCCGCCCTCACCTAACGCGGTTGCTATACCAGATTCTTTAGATAAGTGAATTGGCGCTGGATGACCGGCCTGCGACATAGTCACATGACCGTTTGATACATCAATGACACCGTAAATCATTGTGAAGTATCGGCTACTACTCAAATTACTTTCAAACTGCCGATTCAGGTCTTGGACAGTCGCGATTACCGCATCTGGCAAGTTGTCATTTCTTTTTAACGATCTTGCGCATAGTCCGAGACTGGAGGGGTTTAGTTGATTGTTGATGGCGAAAGATGTTAATGCTGAAGCGATACCATGACCTTCCACATCAAGAATATAGAAAACAAAATAGTCATCACCCAGTGGGAAATAATCGAATATGTCGCCTGCAACAAAATTAGCTGGCTTAAAAACCCAGTTTGTGTCCAAGCCAGCAAGACGAAACTGTCGAGGCAGCAAGTCTTCCTGAACTTTAGCTGCAATTTTTAAATCAGTAGTAACGCTGGCGTATGCATACTCAAGGAAATCATTGCGCGATTTCATTCTGTCTTGAAATTCATTTAACCGAGATGCAGATTTCAGACGAGCGGAAAGGTCTTCACCCTCAATTGGCGTTTTTATAAACGCATCCGCACCCGCCTGAATTGCCTGTTGAGCTGAAACCTCAGCTGGGCCGCCAAGAAAAACAAAGTAAATATAACGATCGGTACTGGCACCGCGCAATTTTGCACAGAATTCAGCTCCGGCAACGCCAGGAAGCGACCAATCAGAAAAAACGATTGCTACACTAACTGTGCTGGTTAACTCGAGTGCATGTTGACCGGTTTTGGCAGTAACGGTTTTATAACCAACTCCTGCGAGCTGCTGTGACAGCGCTTTACGCACTTCTGCATTCTGACTGACAACTAGTGCGACTATTCCTTCCATTACCTATCCGGTTCGCATATAAGACTGGGGGCTCCCTGTCAGATGTTTCGGCGCGACTCGGCAGTCACTTGAAAAACTGGGTCGCTAAATTAAAAATCAGAAAATTGTAATTAGAAACTTGAACTACTAGTTAATCCTCATGATTTTCAATAGCCGAATTGGATCTGTTAATGTGCGCAGTATCATAATTTCACTCGATTAATTACCATGCTCGGGATACCACAACAGCAATAACACGGGATGGCGGAGGACGGCAAAGAATTAATATTTAACAGAATACAAACTAAAGTTTGTACGTATCAAAACCGCCAGCGATAAGTCAAAGATAAAGCTCCATTTTCTTTGAAATTATCTTCAAACGCTTTGTTATAACCCCAATTGTTGTACTCAAAACTAAATGTGAATGGCGCATAGTCCGTGTAGCCAAAGCCATAAGACCAGCTAGGATCACCGCCTTTAATCGGCTGACTAATTGTTGAACGTATAAACCACTTCTTGGCTGGGCTCCACGAATTACTCCAGCTAAATACCGGGTCACCAGAAATTTTCTGACTCAATGTGACAGAGCTCGAAACTTTGTGCTTCTTCATAAACTCGTTTTTATTGAATTTATATGTCGCTGACGCGATTGCATTGTCAATATCAAGATAGTCGCCCGGTAAGAGCGGCCCCCAATGATTTAATTGAAAAGCAAAGGTACCGGGGTGCCAATCATCATATCCAATGCCCCACGTATAACGAAATTCCTCATCGTTAAACCGATAGTTCCACGATGAACGAACGAACCAATAACTGTCTTTTATTGGTTTATAGGACGCTGCGGCGGTAATACTGAATCCATCACCATCAAAACTCTTGTTATTTAGCGTCAGGGACCCGCTAAATCCATAATATTTTTTCGGTGTAGGCTTGGTCTCTACTTTCTTTGTACTTTCCGGAATAGGATCTGGAGCAGGAGCCTGCTCAATTACAATAACAGGCGCCACATTCTCTTCGTCTACAACAACCGGAAAGTTCGTTACTACATCAACATCACTCTTTTGAGCACTCTCTTTGACTTCCCTGCCACTATCATTCGATGCGGCGGCGATGCTTGGCGGTTTTCTATTAGCATTCCAAGCATGATGCCGGTAACTGTTGTTAACCCATCTCTGACCTAACGCGCTGGCCGGGGAAACCAGGCGTTTAGACGGACTACTTTCTTCTATCCATTGCCTCGCCAAAGCGCTGGCGGAAATAAGCAAAGCATTAGACGGACTTCTCTCGTCTATCCATTGGCGCCCTAACGCGCTGTTGGAAGTAACCAGCGGTTTAGACG
>CAYTJF010000289.1:0-1105 GCA_964437945.1 uncultured Granulosicoccaceae bacterium | reverse complement strand
TCGTCTATCCATTGGCGCCCTAACGCGCTGTTGGAAGTAACCAGCGGTTTAGACGGATTATTTTCGTATATCCACCGACGCCCTAATGCGCTGCCTGAAGAAACCAGCGCATCGGATGGACCAGACGGTCTTGATGGACTGGACGGACTGGACGGATTGAACGAGTTAGAGATTTTTTGCTCAGCGGCTCCGTCAGATTGACTGACTGCGTTATCGACCGCTGTTATCACTGATGTCGTCATTGGCGCCGGCGCAAAAGCATATTCGGCTATTCCGTCTGCTGGAATTTCAGGACGATACGCATCTTTGTAATGAAAAAATCCTAAATCGAGGATTTTTCCTGATGTGGTTCTAGGCTGTCTTAGCAACTCATAGCTATACTTTGATAAGCGCTGTGCTTTTAACCGCTCACGTTCTTCCGTATCGAACGAAGGTGGGGCCGGGGTTTCAATAGAATGTGTAGCGTACAAATTCTCAACTGATTTATCGCCCCCGGCTACATCGTTTATTGTGCCGCCTTCAGCGACTTCTAATGTATCAGTAATGTTTTCTTGTGCAGAATTATCCATAATATTAATTGCATAATCTGGAAGGTTATCTACTTTAAAATCAGGACTTGACGTCTCTTCTAATTCTGAGACGGCGTATTGTTGAAGATCGGCTGCTAGCGATTTGTTTGCTGCATAGTCTGATAAGTTATCTGCCTTATATTCAAGGCTTGACGCCTCTGCTGATTCTGAGACGGCGTTTTGTTGAAGATCGGTTGCTAGCGTATTGTTTGTTGCATAGTCCGATAGGTTATCCGCCTTATATTCCGGCCTTGAAGACTCTTCTGCTTCTTGGTGAAGATCGGTTGCTAACGTATTGTTAGTTGCATAGTCTGATAGGTTATCTGCTTTAAATTCTGGGCTTGACGCCTTTGTAGAATCTACATTTAGCGCTGTTATTTCCGGTTCTGGCGCTGTATCGACTTCTTCAGCCAATTCAGTCAGTTCAGCTACCTCAATTGTTTCAGCTACTTCAGCTACTTCAGCTACTTCAGCTACATCGGCTACTTCAGCTACTTCAGCTACTTCAGCTACTTCAGCTACTTCAGCTACTTCAG
>CAYTJF010000288.1:0-7097 GCA_964437945.1 uncultured Granulosicoccaceae bacterium | reverse complement strand
AACCAGAACCAGAACCAGAGCTTGCTGCCGCTGTACTGTCACCCTTGTTCAATATTAATGAATCAATATTAAGTGCGCTGCCGACAGATTCCGGCGTTTCAACCACGTTGCTCGAACAGCAGTCGATTCAATCAATTATTGCTAATGAAGTTTTTGAAAATGACGTTTCAACTGAAGTAAGAGCGGTGGAGAAATCATCCATCGTGAATGAAAACAATGCTGAGCTACTCTCAGAGCCTTCGACAATTTCGAGCATTTCTGAATTTTCGTCATATGCTTACACTGCCGATACCTTCGATGTGCTCTTGAGTCAGGTGAACCCTCTCGGTCATATGACTAAAGCGGTAGAATTGTCTGGTAAGGAACTTATCGAGCAACAGCTGGCTTCGTTGTTATCACTCGAACCCATCAGCATTCATGAATCGAGTCAATTTCAGACCCTTGAACGCGATGCCGCATTTCAAAAAAGCATTGAACGAATTCAACGAGAACTCGAAAAAGTGAACAGCAAAGAGATCGGCAACGCGGCTAGTGCAGAGAGTATCCTCGGAATATCTATCAGTATAACTGCTGGATTTCTAGTTTGGATGCTTCGAGGAGGAGCGCTATTGGCAAGCTTATTCTCCGTATCACCACTATGGCGTCAATTTGATCCATTGCCCATTGTCAGCCACCAGAACGATAAAGATGGTGAGACTGAGTCTGGACCAGAGACATCTGTGGACAAGTTATTTGATTAACGATAGCTTGTCTGAGTGTTTTAATTGGCGCAGTACCATATTGGTTTGGATGCTAGCTATACCATCAAGGTTAAATAAAAATTCATCTAAGAACCGGTTATAAGCTTCCAGATCGGTGCATCGCACCCGCAAGTGATAGTCCGCTTCTCCAGTCGTTGAAAAACAATCCAGTACTTCATCTCGTGTGATTATTTCATCGGTGAATTGTTTTAGGTGCGTCATTTGATGTCTCGCCAACATGACATGCACAATGGCATGAAAGCCTAATCCGCAGGCTTCCGGGTTTAGGGTAACTGTATAGCCCTCGATCAAGCCAGTTTCCTGTAAAACTTTCACTCGTCTCCAGCAAGCGGATGTGGACATGCCGACTTTTTCAGCCAAATCCTGATTTGATACACGGCCATCTTCCTGGAGTATTGCCAGAATATGGCGATCTTTCTCGGATAACTGATTAGTAGGACTTTCATGGTTATATATTTCTGTATTCATTAGATTATCGTCAATATATTTCACTATATAGTATAAAAACAGAATATACGGAATATATTACCAACTGTCACGGTATAAAATTACTTGATGTGAATCGGAGCGTCGTTATGGGAACCGAACCCGAACTGGTAAATAACCAATCACTCAATAATCGCTACACGCTAACTGCTGGCCGTGTCTTTCTAACCGGTACCCAGGCCTTGATCAGAGCCGTGATTGAACAAGCCCAGCGTGACAAGCGCGCTGGCCTGAACACCGCCGGCTTGATCTCAGGGTATCGAGGTTCCCCACTTGGTGGTGTGGATTTAGAACTATGGCGTCAGGCGTCGATGCTTGACGAAAATCGCATTGAATTTCTACCTGCGATTAATGAAGACCTTGGCGCTACAGCAATCCTCGGTTCACAGCAGGTGGAATCTGCAACCGCCAGGAAAGTTGATGGCGTGTTTGGTTTTTGGTACGGCAAAGGACCTGGTGTTGATCGGGCTGGCGATGCACTCAAACATGGTAATGCATATGGCTCATCCCCAACTGGCGGTGTATTGGTAGTCGCCGGAGACGATCACGGTTGCGTCTCTTCTTCAATGCCACATCAGTCAGATGTTGCATTTATGAGTTGGTTTATGCCTGTACTGAGCCCTTCCAATGTTGAAGAGTACCTTACGTTTGCAGAATATGGCTATGCACTATCAAGGTTCTCAGGCATGTGGGTTGGGTTTAAGGTTGTTTCTGAAACGGTGGAGTCAGCTGCAACAGTCAATCTGAAAGATGATCGCGTATTTGCCGAACCTTTGTTCGATGCACCAATTACAGGACTCCACTACCGGTGGCCGGATCTGCCTGGGCCTCAGATTGAAGAGCGAATGGAGCACAAGAAAGATGCTGTTATTGCGTTTGCACAAGCGAATCCAATAGATCGTTGTATATACGGAATTGACGATGCGGTATTTGGGTTTGTAACGTCAGGCAAAGCTCATTTAGACGTTATGGAAGCGTTACGAATACTTTCGGTTGATGAAGCTGTATGCAGGCGCTTAGGTGTCAATGTTTACAAAGTAGGAATGGTATGGCCATTAGCGCAGCGCGATGCATTAAATTTTGTTCAAGGCAAGGTTGAAGTGCTTGTGATTGAGGAAAAGCGAGGAATCATTGAAAGCCAGCTAAAAGAATATTTCTACGATTGGCCAGGATCCAAACCTCAACGAATGACCGGCAAACACGATGAGCACGGCAATAAACTCATTCCATGGACTGGTGAACTCGCACCATTAATGCTGGTGCCTTTAATTGCCGAAAGGTTACATAATCTTTTTCCTGACGAGGGGTTTGATACCAGGGCTGCTGAGCTTACCTCAACTGCTGCACCGTGCTTGAGTGTGGATGGAGCAATGCGTACACCCTACTTTTGCTCAGGCTGCCCACACAATATTTCAACCAAAGTGCCCGCAGGTTCGCAAGCTTTGGCCGGAATCGGCTGTCATTTTATGGCCAATTGGATGGACCGAAGTACATCGTCTATTATTCAGATGGGCGGTGAAGGTGTGAACTGGGCAGCATCATCACTTTTCACCGGAAAACCACATGTTTTCCAAAACCTCGGCGACGGCACTTGGTACCACTCAGGCTCGCTTGCTATTCGCCAAGCCGTGGCCGCGAAGGCAAATATCACTTATAAAATTCTATTCAACGATGCGGTGGCAATGACCGGCGGGCAGCCGGTTGACGGCCAAGTCAGTGTTCATTCCATAGCTCATCACTCTCGTGCCGAAGGTATCGAGCGTATAGCGTTAGTATCCGATCAACCGGAGAAATTTCATTCAGCTGATTTTCCTGCTGGTGTCACTATCCATGCAAGATCTCAGTTGGATTCGGTACAAAGAGAGTTACGCGGTATCTCTGGCGTATCTATCCTCATTTATGAACAACTTTGTGCAACTGAAAAGAGACGAAAACGCAAACGTGGAACACTGGACGATCCCAAACGTTTTGCGGTAATCAACGAGTTAGTTTGCGAGGGCTGCGGTGATTGTTCCGTTGAATCCAATTGCTTGAGTATCGAACCAATTGATACAGAGTTTGGGACCAAGCGTAAAATCAATTTATCCAACTGTAACAAGGATTTTTCTTGTTTAAATGGTTTTTGTCCAAGTTTTGTGACCGTGGAAGGAGCAACACGTAGAAAACAAAGTGGGCAAATTTCTGTTGATAAACTAGAAACCATTGCAGTATCTCTTCCGAGACCCAAACCAGCTTCTCTCGATACCCCTTACAATTTACTGGTTACCGGTGTTGGCGGCACGGGTGTGGTTACCCTTGGCGCATTGGTTACTATGGCCGCGCATTTGGAAAACAAGGGAGCAACGGTTCTGGATTTTACTGGTTTTGCGCAAAAATTCGGATCGGTTATCAGCTATATTCGGATCGCAAACAAACCTGATTTGATTAATCAAGTAAGAATTGATGAGAAAAGTGCCGACGCTGTCATTGGCTGCGATATTGTCGTTTCTTCTTCGCCAAAAGCATCTACCACCTATCGTTACGGTACAAAATTTGTGCTCAATACAGCCATTATGCCTACCGGAGACATGATTCTAAACCGTGATGCTAATCTTCAAATTGACGAGAGACAAAATGTTATTGCAACGACTGTTGGCACAGATTCATTAAAGTCTTTTGATGCAAATCGAGCTGCTGAAATACTCCTTGGAGACACGGTATTCGCTAACGTTATTATGTTGGGTTACGCCTGGCAACTCGGGATGATACCTGTATCGCTTGAATCTTTGAATCGGGCCATAGTGTTAAATGCTGTGGCAGTGAATGAAAACAAGCGCGCGTTTACAATTGGACGCATTGTGTCAACAGGAAATCAATCGATCGAACAGTTGCTACCGGCGCCACACCAGAGCGCAGAATCACTAACAGAAATTGTTGAACGTCGCTCACAATTTCTAACGGAATATCAAAACCAACGTTGGTCGAATCGTTATCGAACTAATGTGGAAGCACTTAATGCGGCTGAGTCCAATTTGCAAACAGAAGATCTTGCAATAGCGGCTTCCCGATCACTATTTAAGCTTATGGCATACAAAGATGAATATGAAGTTGCCAGATTACATACTCAAACAGGATTCAGACGAAAATTGAATGACATGTTTGAAGGTGATTTTACTATTCAGTATCACCTTGCACCTCCGCTGCTAAATAGCAATGTTGACCATCGCGGAAGACCAAGAAAACGTGCGATGTCCAGAGGTATTACGCCCTTGCTCATTGTTTTAACCAGACTTAAGAGTTTGCGCGGTACTTACATAGATCCATTTGGATGGACAAAAGAACGTAAGGCCGAACGAGAATTGATTCGATGGTTTGATGGCCTAATGAGTCAATGCATAAAAACACTTTCGAAGTCCAATCACTCCATTTGGCAAACGATATTACAAGCACCCATGGGAATTCGGGGCTATGGACCTGTTAAGGAACAGTCAATTAAGAGTGTTAAAGAGGAGGTCGATAAGTTACTAAAAATGTTATGAGCGCAGTTTCAAAATTCCGATACTACGTATTTGTCACTCGTATCGAGTTTAGAGATAACAGTGGAAGTGTCATAAAACGCATCCTTGCGTGATTTTGTTCCGCTTAAGTTTAACCCGGCAATAGTTAGTCGGTTTGGCCGCTGAAAATTGCAAAGCCTCTATGAGCCTCCTTTCTTGGATCGTTTACGTTGGTAGTGTCACCACCCACCAGAAAGAAATCGCCAACAATAGACAGACTGTCGGTTGTAACATCGACTCCGTTGACAGATCTAATTCCGTCGACAAAAGGCAGCCACGTGAAATCAATTTCACCCGTAACTTTATCATGTCGTGATAATCGCTCGACTTGTTCTCCATTTTTATACCACACGCCATTCGGGTCTGTTTCGCTATTTCGGATGTATCTGAATCGCTGGTAATGACCTCCAAAGTAAACATACCGTCCGTCATCAACATCCACTGCCTGTACGTTCCCATCACCCTGAAGCTCCCATTGCGATTCCAAGGTTATTCGGTCGAATGCGCCAGCGATATTGCCAGTAAAGCGATTGGTTCTGTTTTGTCCACCACTACCAACGAATATCTGCGTATCGGTAGCTGCAAGATCAATGACGGGATAGGGAACGGTTGGTGATGATACATCAAGTTCACCTGTGATCGGGTCCACCAAAGCAAGTCCCACCTTGTCAATTCCATTCAGTTTTTTGAATTCTCCACCTATCCAAAGACCTTCGTCGCCGCCTGCTATCAGCGCGTTGATTCGTTTATTGGGCTTTGGCTTAAAAGTTTTTACTATTTCGCCAGAGTCACGATCAAAGGCTGCGACATAGGCATGATCTTCATTACCACCGACTTTGGAGAAATTCCCTGCAAGATACACTTTATCGTCTGTTACCGCGATTGCTCTCACATCCTGGTTAGGATTTACAATACTCCCATCTCTTCTTAGCCGAAAGTCGGTAAGGTTTGCGCTATTGCTTGTGATGTCATAAACAGCATATTTCCACCGATACTCTCCGTTAGCAATAGTAAAATCTCCACCGATATATAGCGTACTGTTATCTGGTGAAGATGCGATTGCATTAACATCCCCGTTAACATCAATATTAAAGTCTGGTATTGGTTCCCCTGTATGTCGATTAAATGCCGCGAAAAATTGCGTTGCCGGAGCGGCATGATTTTCATCTTTTATTATGTTTTGAAATTCTCCACCAACGTACACTACATCACCTATTGTCAGAACAGCCCGAGCCTGCTCATTTTCTACGTATGTTGGCCTTCCATTGGGACGATAACTCACAGGTGATCTGTAGAGATCAAGCTCCCATGATGAAACAGTTTTTGTCGTCAGTTGCGCAGGCTCTTCTTGGAAGGGGCGAATAATAACATTACGGACTTCTACTGGACCTTGGCTGTTAGACGCAACTGTCACTCCCGCAGATCGCAATACGTCACTTAGCTGGCCCTGCTCCGAGCATAGGGTTTCATATTGATCGCTATCGAAGTCATGTGCTTTGTTGTAGATTGGATTTGGGTGATTTATACGAATTCTGTTCGTTTTGCCGTCATCGTGGTTTGCCACCGTGGCGCACACTTCGAATGTTGTTTCATTGTCTCTTAAATTTGTAAAATAGCTGTTGAGTTCGGCCTCTATCCAGTATCGAATATGTAATTGTCCGCCAACGGCAACTTCTCGTACGTTCTCGAACTCTGCATCTTCAGTATAACCAGCCATATCTAGTGGATAGGTATGCCAATCGAATTCCTCGGCAGGGATTACGAACGTTTCTGCACTTGTTTCTGCATTTAGGTGTGCCGCAGTCAATAATAGGAGGGCAAAAAATATCTGTTTCATCACTTTTGAAGTCCGCTTGTTTTCGGCATTTTGGTTCAGATAGCTTGAATTGCAATCGGGGTGCTTTCTAGCTGGTCGGCTCTCGATCTACAAAACAAATGGACTCAATTACCATTTCGTCGGAAGTACTGCCGCTAATATGCTATCCGGTACTTCACGGTATGTTAAAGCATTTTAAACTGCCTGACAGTTGTCCAGGTTGAAAATTAACTGACAGTGATGACATTGCATCCCTGTTTGGGTACAAACTGTTGGCGCCGTTTACACGGATTACAGGGCCTGCGCTGT
Source organism: uncultured Granulosicoccaceae bacterium (assembly GCA_964437945.1). Taxonomy (GTDB): domain Bacteria; phylum Pseudomonadota; class Gammaproteobacteria; order Granulosicoccales; family Granulosicoccaceae; genus Granulosicoccus. The sequence continues at coordinate 189 of CAYTJF010000288.1, read as the reverse complement.
TTGTTTACAAAATACAACGTGTTGCTGATCTTCGACGAGATCGTGACCGTCTTCCGCGTAGACTAGGGCGGTGCACAAATAAATACTTCAGTATGTGATCTACGAACAGTTAATCGGCTCAACTAGTGGTCCAACCACTAGTTACCGCATGTACTTTCAGCGAGTTTGATTGATTACTTTTATCCAGGA
>CAYTJF010000287.1:0-7233 GCA_964437945.1 uncultured Granulosicoccaceae bacterium | reverse complement strand
GGGCCAAATATGGGAGATGATGTTTTGTATTCAGGAACAGTGGCAGCAGCCATGGAAGGTCGATTTTTAGGTCAGCCGGCGATAGCGCTGTCGATGGCAACGCCTGATCCGACACATTTTGAAACTGCAGCAAAAGTTGCAGAGAAACTGGTGAAAAAACTGAGAACAGCCTCGATGTGCAGTGGCACCGTTTTAAATGTGAATGTACCGGACGTCCCGATAGATCAATTGCGCGGATTACGGCTTACTCGTCTGGGCACCCGTCATCCGTCGACGAATGCGATCAAACAGGAAAGTCCACGTGGCAACACGCTTTATTGGATTGGCCCGGCAGGTTCGATAAACGACAACAGCGATGACACTGACTTTTTTGCCGTTGCAGAAAACTATGTATCGGTAACGCCACTAACGACTGATTTAACGGCGTATGAACAACTGTCTCCTGTGGGCAACTGGCTGGAGAAAGTAACTTGATTTTAAGTCCAGTGCAAATTAAAGGAATCGGTATGACGTCTCAACGTACACGCAATCGAATGGTTGATCGATTGCGTGATCGTGGCATTGAAAGCGAAGCGGTATTGGAAACACTGGCCAGTGTGCCCAGACACCTGTTTGTCGATGAAGCCATGGCGACCCGAGCCTATGAGGATGATGCGTTGCCAATCGGCGATGGTCAAACCATTTCACAACCCTATGTTGTCGCCCGCATGACTGAAGTGTTGCTCGAGCAAGGACCGGTTGGAAAAGTGCTGGAGGTGGGGACCGGTTCCGGCTACCAGGCAGCTATATTGTCACAGCTGGTTGATCATGTTTACACCGTGGAACGGATAAAAAATCTGCTCGACAAAGCGCGTCACCGGTTTCGTGCACTTGAGTATCGCAACGTTCAGGCACGCCATAGCGATGGTAGTTGGGGTTGGGCAACCAATGGACCCTATGAAGCCATTATTGTTACTGCAGCACCAGCGTCAGTACCAGAGCCTTTGCTTGAGCAGCTGCAGATTGGTGGGCGAATGATCGTGCCGGTTGGCAATCAAAAGCGACAACAGACGTTAACTGTCATTACAAGAACACTCGGCGGTTATGAACGTGTGGAACTGAACGATGTAAAGTTCGTACCGTTTCTTTCCGGAAAGTTCTAAGAAATTAGATGGTTATTGTTAGAAAATCTTTCTGGCAACGCTGATAATTGCAGACTATACTTTTTTTGCGATTGGTCACTTTTTGCACGTCCAAGATATGTTTTAGTTGTAGAGGCGTGGCAATCGGGAAAATAACAGCAGAATCCGTGTCGGTTCTGCACACAACATGATCATTCGACTCGGTTGTGGGGACAACCTGCATTAACTAGTTCTTTTGACTAGGATGCATAACAAGATGATTGAATCGATTCATGAATAAATTACTGTCATTTGGAACCGTTGTGCTGTCTGCATCGATGATGTTGGCGTGTACTTCTGTCCCGGTTGTAGAGAACCGATTGCAATCCATGCAATTGTACTCGAACATGTATGTTGTTCAGGCAGGTGAAACTGTTCGATCAATTGCTTATCGGTATCAACTCTCCGAAGCAGAACTGGAAGCACTCAATCCTGGGCTAAGTAGTAATATCACCCCCGGTTTGCGCATCAATGTGGTACCTGGAACAGTGTTGTCTGAGGAGCTTCGTGCGCGTGCCAGAACCCCCGGTGCATCGGCGCGACAGCCGCAACTGTACGCTGAAAGACGAAATCAAGCGCGTCTGTCAAATCAACGAATTGCGACCAATGAACAAGTTACCAATGAACGAGTTACCAATGAACGAGTAATTGTTGCGCCGGTACCTGTAGGTCCGGAAGCTTTGCCGCAGCGGATGGAACAGATTATTGATGAATCTGTCAACGCCGGCAACGACGTAGTTACCGAGATACCAGCATCGTCGCGATCTTACGAAACTGTTGTTGCTACCCCTGAGGGTGATTTCACTGAAGAGGTTCTCGTAGATCCGTTGGACTTTGAACCAGTCCAATCCGGCCGGGAAGCGATCTCTGGCCGGGAAGCTATTAATGCGGAATTACAACAATATGTTGGCGAATGGTCGTGGCCAACACAAGGTCCGGTTGCCCGCGAGTTTGCACCTGCTGAAGTGGGTGGTCAGGGAGTCGATATAGCTGGTGTTCCAGGACAAAGTATTAATGCCGCGATGGCAGGAACGGTGGTTTACTCGGGTCGGGACCTCAGCGGCGATGGAAATTTGATCATTGTGAAGCATGACGAGAGTTTGATGACTATCTACTCGCATGCCGACAAATTATATGTAGCTGAAGACGATCAGGTGGTTGCGGGTGACCCAATCGCAAGCCTTGGCTGGAATGCTAACCAGGAATCGGTTCTAAAATTTGAGGTGCGAAAAAACGGTAACCCATTGGATCCAATGAAATTCCTTCCATTGCGGTGATTTAGGACTGCTTTAGAGATTTTGTCGAACAAATGTAAATACGCTATTTTACTAGAGCAAGTTGTTGTAAGTTACTATAAACTGTCATATTATCTGACTGTAGGTTCTTTATACTACAACCGACGGCCCTGGAGCCATCGGCTTTGGTGTCAGTTTTATTGCGCGGAGATGAACACTTAAATGGCTATTGAAGAACGATCTGGCTGGGCGGCGTCCGAGAACGAATCGGCGAACGCGGTTGAAAACGCCATTGTCGATGACGCTGAAAAGGCAACCGAAGTCGAAGAAGAACCTGAAGAGCAAATCACAGCCAGCAAGCTGCGCGATGCCAGTCGCAAAGAGATGGACGCTACGCGTCTTTATCTGAAAGAGATTGAATTCTCTGAGCTGCTTACTGCCGATGAAGAAAAATTCTACACACGTAAGGCGCAAGCGGGCTGTGAAAAGTCTCGAGCGAAAATGATCGAATGTAATTTGCGCCTGGTTGTCAAGATCGCCAGACGGTATATGAATCGAGGATTGGCGTTGCTCGATCTGATTGAAGAAGGCAATCTCGGCTTGATACATTCAGTTGAAAAATTTGATCCTGAACGCGGTTTTCGTTTTTCAACCTACGCCACCTGGTGGATTCGTCAAACTATCGAACGCGGTTTAATGAATCAAACACGCACCATTCGTTTGCCTATACACGTTGTTAAAGAGATGAACGTGTACATAAAAGCGGAAAGACGTCTTCAACAATCCCTTGATCGTGAACCAACCGCAGAAGATATTGCTGCAACAGTAGAACGACCGGTTGCCGATGTGAAACGGTTGCTTGGTTTGCGTGATCGTGTCACGTCGGTCGATGTGGCCATAGGTAAAGATGGCGAACGGCCATTACTGGATATTATTCCAGACGAAAACAACGTTGACCCATCCATGTTGTTACAGGATGAAAGAGTCAATTCAAATATTAATGCCTGGCTCGAAAAGCTTGAGGGCAAGCAACGCGAAGTGTTGGTACGACGCTTTGGACTGCATGGGCATGAGAAATCAACTTTGGAAGAAGTGGGTCAGGAGTTAGGTGTTACACGTGAGCGTGTAAGGCAAATTCAAATGGAAGCGCTAAAACGGTTACGCCGAATTTTAGAAGGTAGTGGCTACACAGCTGAAAATTTGTTTATGGCATAGACCGTGATTGCTTTGAAACATTGTTGACTTAATCGATATAGGTTCAAGTTGCAATTCTAAAGCAGCGTATCAGCAACAAATGCAGTGATAAAGCGACGGATATTTCTGTCGCTTTTTTTTGCCTGTTTTTTTTGCCTGCAATGTATCGGTTTTTTGCTAATTAAAATTGGCTTGCGATAATTTAAAAGTCTCTATTGCTCAAGCTGCAACAGCGCCGCTGCTACCGGCCGATGTTCTCCCACCAGCACACTATAGGTTCGACATGCCGCACGGGTGTTCATCACTTCCACGGCTAGATTGTGCTTTTTAAGCTCCGCCAACAATGACATATCCGGAAACGTGTGTTGACTACCGGTGCCAAGTAGAACAATCTCAGGCCGTTCTCCGACGAAATCCTGGTTCCACAGTGGACTGAAATGATCGACCGTTAAATCTGACAATGTTCCCGAGAACCATGCAGGGAAAACGGCGTTGGCAGTAATCAGGATATTGTCGGTATATACGGTTCCATTGACACTGATTGTGCCAGGACCGTAGTGACTAATGAGGAACTGTTCACTGGTTTCGAGCTGTATTTTCATGAACCCTTGTCTTATCTATGTTGATTCGGATTAATTCGCCCAGACAGGTATAATACCCGGCTGAATGGACGATGGGTACGCCGTCGACTTTCCAACTGGAGATTCTGTTTGAAACCGGTGAACATTGGCCTGCTCGGGCTTGGTACTGTAGGGCAGGGTGTGGCTAACATTCTGGTTCGCAACGCTGCCGAAATTGAGCGTCGCGCAGGTCGTGGCATAAAAATCAAAACGGCGAGCGTTCGTTCCCAGGGTAAAAATCTAGCGGCAACGTTGGGTATTGACACCACCGATGATCCGGCCCTTGTCGTTAACGACCCTGATATCGATATCGTATGTGAAATGATGGGTGGTGAGGATCCTGCGCTGAATCTGATTATGACGGCCGTTAAAAACGGTAAGCATGTCATTACAGCGAATAAGGCGCTTATCGCCATACACGGCAACGAGATTTTCGCTGCAGCGCGAGAGCATGGTGTCATTGTCGCTTTCGAACCAGCTGTTGCCGGTGGTATTCCAATCATAAAGGCTATTCGTGAGGGTTTAGCTGCGAACAGAATCGATTGGCTCGCGGGTATCATCAATGGCACTGGCAATTTTATCTTAAGCGAAATGGCTTCCAAAGGACGTGACTTTGCCGATGTGTTAGCGCAAGCGCAGGAACTCGGTTACGCCGAAGCCGACCCTGAGTTCGATGTCGAGGGCATTGATGCAGCCCATAAGTTGACCATACTTGCCTCCATTGCATTTGGTATTCCATTGCAATTTGATGCCGTTTTTACTGAAGGCATCAGCAACATCAGTGGAAAAGATGTGGCCTATGCCAGCGAGCTTGGATACCGCATAAAACATCTTGGTGTTGCAAGAAGACGCATCGATGGAATTGAGTTGCGTGTTCACCCAACGCTTATCCCTAAAGAGCGTCTTATCGCAAATGTGAACGGAGTAATGAATGCTGTGCTGGTGCAGAGCGATGCTGTAGGCCCCACATTGTATTACGGTCCTGGTGCGGGTTCAGAGCCTACCGGGTCGGCTGTGGTTGCGGATATAGTCGATGTTGTACGCGCTTTAACCACAGACCCTGAGCAACGAGTACCGCATCTGGCCTTCCAGTTCGATGCCTTGTCTGACCAGCCAGTGCATACACGAAACGATTTTGAATCGGCTTATTATTTGCGACTGGAGGCAGTGGACAAACCAGGTGTTATGGCGGATATCATGGGCATATTTGGTAAGTTGGATATCAGTATTGAGGCAATACTGCAAAAAGAACCAAGCGAACAAACTGTTTCGTCGGCTACCACCGTGCCCGTTGTTTTGCTAACCAGAACAGTACGTGAAGGGTTAATAGTTGATGCTATTAGCCAAATTTCGTCATTGAATTCTGTTACCGAAGAGATCTCCATGTTACGAGTGGAATCTTTGGGCTAATCTGTGTTGTTACTGATACGCCTAATTTAACTGTTTAAAAATAAAGAAGACCGATTCATGTCTAACCAAACTCGTTATGAAGGTTTGATCGAACGCTACAGAGATCGCTTGCCAGTAGACGCAAATACGCCGGTTATCTCTTTGGTCGAAGGTGATACACCGTTGATCAAGATGGTCAATGTGCCTGGCATCATTGGCAAGTCTGTTGATATGTATGTCAAGTTCGATGGCCAAAATCCAACTGGCTCGTTCAAAGATCGTGGCATGACTGTGGCAGTCAGTAAGGCCGCTGAGAAAGGTGCCAAGGCTATTGTTTGTGCTTCAACCGGAAATACATCGGCAGCAGCAGCAGCCTATGCTGCACGTGCCGGAATGACAGCGTTTGTACTGATCCCGGAAGGTAAAATACCGATGGGAAAACTTGCTCAGGCAATTGCCCATGGTGCTGTCGTATTGCAAATCAAGGGCAACTTTGATGATGGCATGAGGCTGGTTAAGCAGATTGCCGGTGAAGCACCGGTAGAGATTGTTAATTCAGTGAATCCGTATCGTTTACAGGGCCAGAAGACCGGTGCGTTTGAGATAGTTGAAGCTTTGGGCAGGGCGCCTGATTTTCATTGTATTCCGGTTGGCAACGCAGGCAATATTTCCGGATATTGGATTGGTTATAGCGAAGCCTGTGGACACAACACGGCATCGTGTACCTTATGTAACGGCGACTGCCCATACCTTGAGAACCCGCTTACTAATAACCGACCGGTTATGGTTGGTTATCAAGCCGCAGGAGCCGCACCATTTTTACGTGGTGCACCAGTTGAACGGCCAGAGACCGTGGCGACGGCTATTCGCATTGGCAATCCGCAAAGCTGGGGTTTGGCAAAAGCTGCTGTTGCAGAATCATCAGGGTGGTTTGATGAGGTAACCGATCAGGAGCTACTCGACACCCAGTCACTGCTGGCCAGTAAAGAAGGTGTGTTCTGTGAGCCTGCCTCAGCCGTGTCTGTTTGCGGTGCGCTGCGTGATATCAAGTCTGGCAAAATTCCGGAAGGGTCGGTAATCACTTGCACGGTGACAGGTCACGGCTTGAAGGATACGGCTACAGCAATTGAAGGTCGTGATTCAGTGCAAACCGTGGCAGCGGAGTTGTCTGCAGTAAAAGCGGCGATATTGAAGCACTTGTAACTAACAGAATCGTTCAGCAAAACTGGGACTGGTAAGTCGTTGATTGTCTCTGATTATCGATCACTGACCCAACTTTTGCTAGTTTCAACGGCTCTAACCACATTCACACCAAACGGTAATCATCTGCGACTGCTTTATGTTGGAATCTGGTATTATTAACGGCTCTAGTGTTAGTTACGACCCCTCGTAAAAGCTATAATACTGCTTCAATAATATCTCTAGCCTTATTCGCTTTTTAAAGAACATTGTCTAACCCACAATTGACGAAGTGAATCAAGAGAGCTACGGAACTCAATATACCTATACTAATTAACTGGTCTGTAGTGTTAGGAAATTGTGGTTGGCAGAAGCAGATTATTTGGTTGTGTAGTGTTGTAAAAAAATTGAACTGGAAAAAGCCAATGCGGTGTTTGCTGCCGTAATTTTTCAGGA
>CAYTJF010000286.1:0-7276 GCA_964437945.1 uncultured Granulosicoccaceae bacterium | reverse complement strand
GCCCAGCTCGTCTACGTTTTCTTCCATAGCGTCGCCGACAAAAACCATCGCTTGCACAGGGCTGTTTTTTGCCTCTGCAATGGCGTGTTTGAGTACTCGTGCAATCTGCGTACGACCGGCAACACAGCTTATTTTATTCATCATGCGAAGCAGGCTTTGAGAATTGTCAAGCCATGGCGATGCGCGGCATTCATCGTAGCCACGAAAATACACTAACTGCAATTGAAGTGCAGACAGCCCTTGTGTTTTAGTGAACATGTCGGCCTGCAATGAGCTGGCCTGGTCCCATGTGGCCTGACGACTCGCGGTAGCGTCCAGGGCAAAGATAAGCTGTCCTGCTTGCCCAGGTTCTGCTGCGGTTGCAACGGGTGTGCTTTTTACCGCATCGAGAAAGTGGTTTATCTCGTCGCTTGAGTTACTGGTGCTAAGCTTCGAGGTGGGTTTCGATGCAGATTTAGTAGGCGGCTTTGGCATGGGAATGAGCGCAAATTTGCAGACTTACAGCCATAATACCATCCAGATTGATGAGAAAAGTGGATAAGGAGCCTTTGATCAATTCATAACGTCATTCTGACGCCTATTTTTCGGATTGCAGCAACGCGGTTCTTACCAATAGAATGACTATTGGCTGCGAATCGACGCGTTGCAATCGAAAAAAATTTGTCAGTCAGAATGCCCGTACTGAATTAATCAAAGGTACCTTAAATTTAAGCTGCAGAGCTGACCTGGTCGTCGCCTTTAGACTTGGTATCTGACTTTGATTGACCTAGGCCAATACCTTCGTAGTGTGCAACTGAGTCGGCCGTCAGCATACGTCTGCCATCAATTACCACTGGTTGATGTTTCAGAGGGGCTATAAGCTTCGGTATGTTGGCAAACTCCGGCCAGGAAGTGACGATCATAATAACGTTTGCGCCGTCGATTGCCTCGTTCAAAGAGGATGCATAGTTAACTTCGACATCGCTTAGTGCCTTTTTAGCTTCGTCAGTGGCAACAGGATCGAAACCAGTTACGCTTGCACCAGAGGTAACTAACGATCTAATGATCGGCAGGGCAGGTGACTCACGTACGTCATCGGTTCCAGGTTTGAAAGCCAACCCAAGAATAGCGACCTTTGCGTCTGCCACTTCAATGTGACGCTTTTCCAGCAGCTTGAGCATCTGTTGTGGTTGGGATGCATTGGTTTGCATTACGGCATCGAGCAGTGGCATGGCTAGATTGCGTTGGGCTCCAAAGGCTCTCAAAGCGTTCACATCTTTAGGAAAACAACTACCACCAAAACCACATCCTGCATCCAGGTAGGTGTTAATGTCCGGATGAATTCTTTCACCGTTTTCAAGGATAGGGGAGAGGCGTTTGTCGAGCTTTACACCATCGATAACGTTTGCTACGTCAACATTCTCTATTGCACTGCACAGGTTGCCTATTTCATTGGAGAACGAGATGAGCGTAGCGAGCAAGGCGTTAGATGTATACTTGATCATCTCCGCTGTTTGATTGTTCACCAATACTTTGTCTGTGTCGCCAAATGGTTTGTATACTTCTTCGATGCGAGCACGCGCGCGTTCGTCGTTACCGCCCATGACAATTCTATCGGGTGTCATGAAGTCAGATACAGCGTTGCCTTCGCGTAAAAATTCAGGGTTCATGCCCACACCGATTTGTTCACCGATTGATTTACCAGAGAACTTTTCCAGTAGCGGAGCGACAAGGTTATCGGTTGTTCCGGGAACCACAGTGGATTTGACCACCACTACGTGGTATCGATCAACGTCTTTGAGTGCCTGACCTATCGCCGTGCTGGCGCTTTCAATCTGACTCAGATCGATCTCATCGCCATCAAACGGTGTACCCACAGCAATCATCGTCAAATCGCTTAGTTGAACTGCGTCATCAAGGTGAGTGGTGGCTTGTAAGTTAGTGTCAATCGATTTTTTCAGAATTTCATCGAGGCCATCTTCATGAATGGGACTAACGCCTTTGTTTATCTGGGCTACCTTCTTTTTATCCTGCTCTACAATCAACACATCATGGCCATAACTGGCAAGACATGCTCCAGAAACCAGACCAACGTAGCCACCACCAATAACTGAAATTTTCATTAGCTGTCGTCTCCGAATCGATTTTCGCTATACCAGGTAAGCGATCTGCGAATGCCATCTTCCAAAGACACACTCGGTTCGAACTGTAGCTGCGCACGTGCTTTGCCAATGTCAGGGCATCGACGGTGCGGATTGTCAGTTAAATAGTCTTCGTCTGCACTGGATGCGAATTTCACTTCACCTTGATAGTCGAACAACTCTTTTGCGATCGACACATTCAGTTTAGCAAATTCACGTATTGATACTTCAGGTGAATCGTTACCGATGTTGTATGGCTCACCCGGCAGGCCTTTGAAAAGCACTTTGTAGTAGCCAACAACAGCGTCAGCGATATAGCAAAAGGTGCGTGTGGGAGAGCCGTCCGACAGCAATACTATGTCGCGACCATTGAGAATATCGTTGGCAAAATCCGGTGGCGCTCTTTTATCAGTGATTTTCAAACCAGGGCCATAATTGTTAAATGGACGAGCGATGCTAATTGGGACATTATGCTGCCGCGCGAAGTTCACACATAAGGTTTCACCGTAACGTTTCGACTCGTCATAACAGGCTCTGGGGCCTGTGCAAGACACATGTCCACGATAATCTTCAGTGGTTGGAATGTTGTCAGCGTCCGGGTCGCCATAAATTTCGCTGGTCGAGAAATACAATATGCCATCAAGCGGTTGGTTACTGGTTTGCCTTTCAACAGCGAAATCAAGAATATTGCGAAGACCGGTTACATTCGCATCCATGGTCTCTATAGGGTGTTCGCGATAATAAATAGGAGAGGCGATACTGGCAGCATGAATGATGTAGTGCACGTTGGCCAATTCTGATGGAACCGGTTCTATGACGTTTTTTGTAAGCACACTGAACGTGGCTTCGTTGTCGAGTTCATCTACCCATGCTGGACGCCCACGCATGAACGCATCCAGCAAGATAACGTTTATATGCTCATTGGGACTTACTTGAGAATTCCAGTAACACAAGGTTTTGGATAAATAGAATCCAAGAAAGCCTGCAGCGCCAGTGATCGCAATCGTTTTACCGGAAGCCGCACTGAGCTCGGCAGAAAGTGAAGCGCAGATGGCTTCCATATCCGCGTTTTCAACACCAAGCGCGGAATTGGCCACGTCGGCTGCGGACCGAATAGACGGTACTGATTCCCTCAATTGGCGAACACTGTCCATTCAAGACTCTTTTTGTTTAGTAGGTTTATGTAGTTGTACTATGGTTTAGCGGCAAGTTTCCGGATGAATTAGGGTTGCTGGTTGGTAAAAATACCAACTGGCCGGAAAGTCTGGTTCGTAATGTTGTGAAATGTGAATATCATCAGGTTTAACTGATATAAAATGCAAATTTTATAAACTTTATAGCAGTCCATTCGGTAACTAATTGTCCGTTATTGACCGGTATATTCGGTAGACATAAGACTTATATTTTACAGGTTTATTATGTTGACTGCCTCCAACGTCACAGTATTCGGCCTCTTACTCTGTTACCTGACAGTTCGCAGTGGTACTAGTGCCCAACTTTACTGGCATTGCTCAACACATTAATTGTTTAATTGTGTGTCACGCTCTATACCTAAGCTAACTCAATTTGGTTATTGTACCTACTCAATCTATTTGGATAATTTACTCGTCGCAGTTAATGTTGGATTTGCATTGACTGAATATTGATTTTGCTTTGATTAATAATTCATAGTCGCTTTTTGAGTGTGAACCAATGTCTCTCTACGCACGATGCTGTTCGGACAAATTTCACATAAATCCAGACAAAGTGGTAACGTTGCATATTAAACTATCCGCTTGGGTTACAATGCTAGGTTGCTGAAAGTATTAACTTTACGGTCACTTAATCGCAGGTATACTATTGGTTTCTAACAATTCTCAACTGCATAGATTTTCAACAACGCTTGGCGCGTGGCTGGACAACCTATCGAAAACGGGTAGAAGCCGCAAACAAGCGGTGAGTGTTGCTGCGGATTCAACTCTTGTCATCTTCTCTTTGTGGGCTGCTTATTCGCTTCGCCACGGCATGTTGTTCAGTGATTTTAAATCAACGTGGTATATATTCCTGGTTTTACCCATAGCCACAGTTGTTATTTTTATGTCAATGGGTATTTACCGTTGGGTTGTTCGCTCCAGTAACCGCAGCCTATTTAAGCAATTAATCAAAGCTGCCGTAGTCTCAGCTTTGTTCCTGGTTGTGTTCTCCTTTTTATTCCCAGGCTCCAGAATAATGCCACGTTCGCTGTTTGTGATTTACAGTTTGTTGCTCATCACCGGTACGTGTGGAGTCAGGGTTCTGTGGCAAGGCATTTTCGATTCGGACAATCGTGGTGAACCGGTTGCCATTTATGGGGCTGGTGATGCTGGCAGACAACTGCTGCATTCCTTATCGCAGACCAGTGAGTATCGCCCGGTATTGTTTCTTGATGATAATCAGCATCTGAATGGGACAACAGTGGCAGGGGTGCCGGTGGCGAGGGTGAAAGATGCAGACATCAGCAAAATACTGTCCGGCCTGGAAGTTGAGAAAGTTATATTGGCCATGCCCAAACTCGGTGCATCTGAGTATCAGGAAAAAGTAGAAGCTCTCGGCATAAGCGGACTGCCAGTATTAACTGTGCCTACCTATTCGGAGCTGGTGTCAGGTTCTGCCGAAATGGGACAAGTGCGAGATCTGTCTATCAGTGACATATTAGGCCGCACAGAAGTGCCTGCTAACCCGGACCTACTGGGCCGATGTGTAACCGGGAAAAACGTATTGGTAACCGGTGGTGGTGGTTCTATTGGCTCTGAATTGAGCCGGCAAATAGTGCTGCAAAACCCGAACAAGTTGATCATATTGGAATTGTCAGAATTTAATCTTTATCAAATCACTGAGGAGATCACCTGTTTGCTCTCCGACATGAAGGATACTGCTACTACGTTCTTGCCAGTGCTGGGTTCGGTCACCAATGTTGATCAAGTCTCCGAGTTACTTGAAAACGAGCAGGTTAATACGGTGTACCACGCCGCAGCGTATAAACATGTGCCGGTTATAGAAGCGCAACCAGATCAAGGCCTCGACACAAACGTGTTTGGCACACTGAACGTGGTCAGTGCAGCGATAGAAAAAGGTGTGGAGAGTTTTGTGCTCATTTCCACCGACAAGGCTGTTCGACCCACCAGCTCAATGGGTGCATCGAAAAGAGTCGCCGAACTCATTTTGCAGGCGCAATCAGTTGTACAGAATGGGACCAAAATATCCATGGTTCGATTTGGCAATGTACTTGGCTCTTCGGGTTCGGTGGTACCTAAATTTAAACAACAAATCGAGCAGGGCGGACCAATAACTCTCACCGATCCTAATATCACCCGTTTCTTTATGACTATCCCTGAGGCCGCACAGTTGGTTTTGCAGGCCAGTGCCATCGCCGAGGGCGGCGATGTGTTTGTACTTGATATGGGAGAGCCTGTTCGAATAGAAGACCTGGCCACCTCAATGGTTAGGCTGTCGGGTAAGCGCCTAAAGCGAGACACTGGTCTCGATAGCGATATCGACATTGTGATTGACGGGCTGCGGCCGGGCGAGAAAATGTATGAAGAACTATTCATTACCGATTCCCATCAAGCTACTGTCGTACCAAAAGTGTTTACTGCTCAGGAAGAGTGGGTCAAGTGGTCACAATTGCGCCGGGAACTCGATACACTGGTGCAGATAAAAGACAGTGGCGATCAAGCCAAGCTGCGTGCAAAGCTATTGAGTCTGGCTTTTTTGAAAATCGACGCAGAGAAGCTATCACCGGTTAAACTTGTCGCATCACAGCAGTCTGAGATTGCCAAGGTAGTAGTGCCAGAAAACGAGGCAGTTAGTGCTGATTTGTAAACCAGATTTCGTATTGTTGTAAACTAAACTAGCAAGTTGGACTATTCGCTGGTGCGTAGTGTTACGTATAAATGTTGTTCTTTTGATTTACTTGAAACCCCGTAACACAGAGATAGTGTTTATTCGGGCAAAATACTGTCTTTGATACAAGGGGTGCCTTAGATGGGTGCGTTTGCTTTGCGACTGGTTCGCATGGTTTTCTTATTTTTGGTGGTCCTGCAATCTGCTAATGCGTTAGCCTCTCCCACCATAACAGCACCCGCTACGGGCAGCACACTTTCCTCTGATTCATTCACGCTTTCCTGGGACGCTGGAGACGCATCCGTATTGGAATGGTGGGTTTACGCTGGCAGTAAAGAAGGCTTTCGCAACCACCTTGATTCAGGTGGATTACCTGCGTCAACCAGCAGCTATAAGCTTAGCGACTTGCCTGAAGATGGCAGTACCATATATATAAAGTTGTGGTACAAGCTCAGCGAAGGATGGACATTCATAGATGACAGCTACGTTGCCAATACCGACAGCAGTGTCGTCCCGCCTGCCATTACATCGCCTGCTGCAGGCACCCAACTCAGCGCAAACGAACAACTTTTCAAATGGTCTGCCAATACAGCCAACGTGGATGAATGGTGGCTGTATGTCGGCACAGTAAAAGGCGGTAAGCAATACCGCGATAGTGGATCAATTACCCCTGCCGGTACAGTGCAGAAATTGGTTACCGAATTACCCACCGATGGGTCCACGGTTCATGTAAGGCTTTGGCATCGTCAGCTGGGAAAAAGCTGGAAGTATGTAGATTCAAGTTACCAGGCCAAGCCTGGCCCATCTCCGGAGCTTACATCGCCAGAAGCTGGCGGCGTACTGTCTGATTCAGGAGAACAAAAGCTGACCTGGACCGCTAATGGTGTATCCATTGAGAAATGGTGGATTTACGTTGGCAGTGAAGAAGGTGGTGAACAACACTACGACAGTGGCGGCATTGACCAGGCTACCACCAGTATCATTGCACCCAATATCCCAACCGACGGCTCCGATGTGCATATACGGTTTTGGTACAAAGGGCTCAAAGGGGGCTGGAAGTTCAAAGACTACGCCTATACAGCATATACCGTAACCGAAGCAGGCGAGTTCGATGTGACTGACTATGATCTTGTCTTCTCTGACGAATTTAATGGCACTGCGGTCGATAGCACAAAATGGAATTCAGGTTTTCTTTGGGGGCCGTACGTCACCATTAATAATGAAGAACAAATTTATATCGATAAGTTAGGTATGCATAGCAACCATGCTTTCAACCCATTTGAGATGACTGGTTC
>CAYTJF010000285.1:0-7335 GCA_964437945.1 uncultured Granulosicoccaceae bacterium | reverse complement strand
AAACGCAGACAGTCACGCTGAACTCGAACGTATCAAGTGGATGGACCACTAGTGCGAGATGAGGTTCCGCGGGCAGCCGAACATCATTGCCTGGAATCGGTCATATTACCATCAGAATCCTGGTGCAACTGCATTATGCTTCAAGCATAGAACCCCTACAATTATTACTATTGATGGTCCTGCTGGCCATTGATGTGGGCCTATGGTTTAACGGTAAGTTGAACGGTAAATTGAGCGGTACCCTGATCAAGCTGCACGGTTGATCTATTCGTTAAATTTGAATTTTGGACTCAAAAAAATGTTGCAAGGTCTCATTAAATTAACTGGCTTTCTTGTGTTGGGATTGCTGATTGGCTGCTCTGGTGGCAGTAGCGAACCGGCAGGCGAGCTTGTAGTCGTTGTGCCCGGCCAGGCTGATGTTGGCACTGACGCCAATGCGGGCACTGAACCAAATGAACCGAATACATCGGGAACAGATACAGATGTTGGTACCACCGGTGTGGAAACCGATGCGTCCGGTAATACCGATGACAATGGCACAACAGACGACGGTGAGACTGGTGACGGTGGCGCAACAGACGAAGGAACGTCTACCGATGAAGGAACAACTGGAGGTACGGACGCTGAAGGCACGGACGATGGAGGAACAACTGGCGGTACGGACGGCGAAGGGACGGACGACGGAGGAACAACTGGCGGTACCGACGGTGAAGGGACGGACGATGGAGGAACAACTGGCGGTACCGACGGTGAAGGAACAGACGATGGCGGTACAACCACGGGAGGCATGACCACCTACCCTGTAGGTTCATTGGCCAATCAATTAAACAACCAGGCAGACCTCAGTATCGCATTTGCCGTGCTGCAAGCGGCGGATCTCGATGAGGCGATAAATGAATCGAGCAATGAATTTACGCTGTTTTTGCCAACCAATGGCGCGTTTGAAGCTTTGGCCTCACAGACGGAGTTTGAACTAGATACCCATATAGCTTCAGGCATAGTTTCTTCAGACGTGCTTTTAGATTTCAGCGGACGGGAGCTAACAATGCGCAATGATCGGAGATTGACACTTGGTGGCGATAGTACGCAATCTTTAACAATCGAGGGAGCAGCCTTGATTAGATTGGATATTGTTGGTAACACTGGCCCATCCGTTGTACACGTCGTTGACTCGGTTATTGGTGAGGAGGTCATCAGCAACCCATACCCTGAAGGGTCTTTAGCATTTGTATTGTTCGAAAGGGGTGATATGACAAATGCGCTCGAAGCGCTTCAAGCAGCTGGCCTTGACGATGGTCTTAATGTCCCAATGAATCAATGGACGCTGTTTTTGCCGACTGATAGTGCGTTTGACGATCAAAGCGACTTTAACGTTCTGGGGCATATTAATGAAAATGTGATGTTTAGGTCAGGCTCCCTTGAAGGGTTAGTTGGCACGTCCTTCGGAATGACTAGCGGTGACGTGTATATGTTTGGGGGTGGTGGGACTGAGCTATTGACAATAGGTAATGCGACAATTGTCGAACCAGATGTGCAACCAATAGCAGATAGGGGGCCGGTTGTGCACATAATCGATAGTATATTGGTTCCTGAATAGCCACATCAGTTTTGATGAACTAGAGTCGCAAATGTCAGTCGAACAGATAGGCTTGTTAGCAGATGATTTGAATCGAGAATGGCTAACTGGATTGAATGGCTAACTGGATTGTATGTATGTTCAATTTATATACGGACAAAGTAATGTCGCAAAATCTTATTAAATTATTCAGTATTCTCCTCTTAGGATTACTGCTTGGCTGCTCTGGCAGCGGTGATGATCCTGCGACCACGGTGTTTGTCGTCCCGTCTGATGCAAATGACAATGCCGACTCAACAGACAGTATCGACACAGTTATCCAAACCAGCGACGCAGATAATCCAACAGCCAGTGAAGGCGAAACCACTGCTGCAGACAGCACACCCACAAATGCGACCGATGCTGGTGCCAACACCACCGACGCTGGCGCTGATGACGGAACAGACGGAACAGACGGAACAGACGGAACAGACGGAACAGACGGAACAGACGCGACAACGGGTGATGCTACAGCTGGAACAACAGACGACACCGGAACCACTTCTGACGGAACGGCAATCGCTACAGCCGGAACTACAACTGGCGCAACAGATGGCGCAACAGATGGCGCAACGGATGACAGTGACGCAGGTGTTGGGGATGACACTGCTGGAACAGATGGTACCGATGCTGGTGAAACAACCGGCACAACGACCGGCGCTGATGATGGTACAACAGCGGGTACGGACACAGATGGTGGTACAACCACCACGGGTACGACTGACTATCCACCTGGTTCTCTGGCCGACATATTGAGCAACAACGAAGACATCAGTACTGCATTTGCTGAACTGCAGGCGGCGGGTCTCGATACTCAGATAAACGAAGTGGGAACTGAATTGACTTTGTTTTTGCCAACCAATGAAGCAATAGATGCTTTGGATTCGCCGTCAGACTTTGTTCTGAGCAGCCATACATTTGGGCTCGCAAATTCATTCACTATTTTGGAACAGACAGTGCTCTTAAATCCCGGCGGGATTGGGTTAATCATGGTAGATGATACCCGAGCAAGTCTTGAAGGCGGTGGTGCTGAGCCGCTGACTATTGGTGGGGCAGGATTTATTGCTTCGGATATTGTGGGTAACACTGGCCCAACAGTTGTGCACATTATTGACGCTGTTATTGGAGATTTTACGGTCAGCAGCCCGTTCGAGCCGGGATCATTGGGAGATGTCTTGTTCAACAGGGGTGATATGACCAACGTACTTGCAGCGCTTGAACGCGATGACCTTGACGCAGCACTTGATGATTCAAGTACTGAGTGGACACTGTTTTTACCAACCGATGACGCACTTACTGACCCAGACGATTTTGACAGTCCATTGCATATTTTTAGCACCGCGGCGCTTGATGCTTTTATCCTTACAGGATTAAGCGGTACAGAGCTTATGCTCGATAGCGGTGATTTGTTAGAAATTGGTGGTGGCGAGCCTGACCCGTTGACCATTGGTGGCGTTACGATTACTGAAGTGAATGTGCGCAATGACGACGATACTGGATCGGTTGTGCACATACTCGAAGACATATTGGTGCCCTAGAAGTCCCACACACCGGAATAAGCCCAAACCACAACAAAAGCGGGCTTGTTTCCGGTATCCTAGCGGTCTGGCGGGGCGTGGCGCAGTCTGGTAGCGCACCACAATGGGGTTGTGGGGGTCATAGGTTCGAATCCTATCGTCCCGACCAATGAAATCAGGTTCTACCCAATTAACGGGGCTCTATTCAGTTAACGGGTGATAAATGCATTCATTTCAAATCTAAGAATGCTGTTCTGTCTCTAGGCTCGGATCAGTGAAAACGGATTCAAGAACTGCCTCTCCCTAAGAAGCTGTCGATCAACGTCTGATACTTCTGCTTCATCACAAACTTCATCCCAGTGCTTTTGTATTGTGGCTATCATCTTGTCGAAAATAGCGTTGGCATCTTCTTTCGAAAGAAGAAAATGTTTCGCTGCATCCGCGCATGTTTTTAATTGACTCAGATTATTTTTTCCTACAATTAACATCGCTTGTGATGCTTCATTACCGGTACGTCCTTGTGGGCAAATATCATAGGCTGGAGTGAGTGTTAAAGACTGGCCATCCCAGAACGCGGCGTGATTGCGTGCATGGTCGTCTGTATTTCCAGTGACAATATTAAACACTAGCCGCGAGAACAGTTCTTTCAAGGTGTCTTTGGGTGCTGAGAATGTGTGTCGGATAATTTCTGCCAACGTTTCATAGCTTGCGTACCGAGCCATCATGTCGTCCAATCCGAGAATGGTGAGCGCTGATACTACGGATTTACGTGACCAGCCGCCGTCTTTTTTTTCTCGATCAAAACGCTCAATAAGTAGTACATCTTTGTTTGCAGATTTGGTTAGTTGGACGTTGGCCACGCTTAAGTCTGCAAGCTTCGCCAGACGCATTGCGATGAACTCTGCTTTTACAACACTGAATAAATCGGAGCTGGATGAGAACTTGGCGATGTACTTCTTGCCACTACCTTTTATTAACGCTTTAGGGCGTGCACCGCCAATAGAGCTGCCATGAAACAGGGCTTGATCCAACTCTTGCGTTAATTGCACGCCATTTTCAACCCGTTCAGCCGACTCAACTAATTCAGCCATACTGACGTTATTAGCGGAGCGTGGCTCGTAGTGTGTCGGTGAACGTTGAAAGTCCATAGCGCCTATTCGGTCGGAGCCGGATTCCAATAAGTAAGTGAGTTCATTCAAATCGGCGGTTTCAATGTTTGAACCTTTTTTGCCCGCCAGCTTGTTCATTATTACTCGACGACCCCAGGCGTCAGGCGCTGCATCGCGAATACTGCCGGGTATTTTAAGGCCCGTTGGCAGTGGCAGCACACCAGCTTGCAGTGGTAGCTCTGGTTTATAAATAGAAATCGGTTCAGGTTGATTTACGTGGCTGTGTTCGGCAACACGTTCAAGGTAACTTTTTCCGTAATTAAAACGAATGAGGTTGTTGTCAGCTTCGAGCAGACCGGCAACTACGGGTGTTATTTCACCTGGTAGCCAAATCCATACGTATGCTTCGTGGTTTTGATTAGAAGTCATCGCGGACCGCTTTGGTATTTTTACGAGCGGACTTTGGTAGCAGTGCTAGATTTTTTTTGGCTTGGTCTAGTCTTTCACTGAGTCTATTCTCGCTTTCCTCGAATAGAACCACGCCAACTATTTTTGCGACTTCGAAGACAACACCAATTTCACATTTTGGATCGCCTTTTTCAATTCGTTGTAGTAGTCCTCGCGAAATTCCTGCCCGATCTGCCACACTTTGCGCGGAAAGCTTTTGTTCGATGCGGGCTTCTCGAATCAAAGCACTCAACAATTCAGTGGCGTTGAGGCTGTAACGGGAGTAGGTGCGGTTAATTGATTTTGGCATTTCGGTTCTCCACATCATCTTGGTGGTGCAGGTCCTGGTCGGGGTTTACCACCTCACATTAATCACATGATAGTGGAGGGCACGAATAAATCAAGAAATATGATCTATATATGGTTCATAATAAGTCTATATGATCTATATATGAGTCAAATCATGTTATCTGTCACTGATTAAAGGATCGGTAAATCAGTGATGAAACAGGAGGTGATGTGGTTTGTTTAGAATAGTGACCTGGCACTGTCAAAGTGGCAGTGCCTGAACCTAACTCCGGGTTGTAGAACCTGCATGACCACAAAAAAGTACGACATACTATTCGAACCCGTAAAGATCGGCCCGGTCACCGCACCCAATCGTTTTTACGCAGCGCCGCATGCCACCGGTCACGGATGGACTCAGCCTATGGGCGCAATCGCGCTTCGTGCCATGAAGGCCGAGGGCGGTTGGGGCACAGTCACAACGCAGATGACGGAGATTGCGCCCGATTCCGATATGGCCAATCATCCAATGGAGCGAATCTGGGACGATGGTGACACGGCGAGACATGCTCGCCAGGTGGATGTTATTAAACAGCATGGCGCACTGGCTGCTATCGAGCTAGCACATGGTGGTATGCGTTCACGCAACATGACTACAGGTCGACCGGTGAGCGGGCCAAGTCATTTACCCGTTCTGCGCCCGGAGGTTCCGGTGCAGGCCAGGGCGATGGATAAAAGCGATATTCGTGCGTTTCGCAAAGCGCACAAAGCGGCAGCCGTGCGCGCAAAGATTGCGGGGTATGACATTCTTTATGTTTATGCGGCACACGATTTATCGCTGCTCAGTCATTTCCTGTCACCACAATTAAACCAGCGCTACGATGAATACGGTGGCACGTTTGAAAACCGACTTCGTTTGCTGCGCGAAGTGCTCGAAGACACACTGGAAGTGGCAGCGGATAATCACGCTGTTGCCATCCGTTTTAGTGTGGCAGAACCTGGTAAACCAGGTGGGCTGAGTCACGAGGGCGAAGGTCGCGATGTGGTGGAAGCCTTAAGCGAGCTGCCAGATCTTTGGGATGTAAACATTGCGGGTTGGTCGAATGATAGCCAGAGTGCCCGGTTTTCCGAGGAAGGTTTTCAACTGCCGTTTACCGACTTCGTCAAGTCAATAACATCCAAGCCTGTGGTGGGTGTGGGACGGTTCACATCCCCAGACAACATGGTGTCACTTATAAAGAAAGGCAGACTTGATCTGATTGGCGCTGCGCGTCCATCCATTGCCGACCCGTTTTTACCTAAAAAAATCCGCGAAGGTCGTGTTGATGAAATTCGCGAGTGCATTGGCTGCAATATTTGTGTCAGCATGGATGCTTACGGGCTTCCTATTCGCTGCACACAAAATCCAACCATATCCGAAGAGTGGCGTCGGGGCTGGCACCCGGAAAATCCGGCAATCTCAAAACAGCGTCGTTCTCATTTGATTATTGGTTCTGGTCCTGCCGGGTTGGAGTGCGCGGTAACCTTGCTTAAAGCAGGTCAGAAAGTCACTGTTGCTGAAAGTCGTGACGAGCCAGGCGGGCGGGTCAGCCGAGAATCTCAGTTGCCCGGATTGTCCAGCTGGGCTCGCGTTCGTGACTATCGGCTGCATCAACTCAACCAAAGTGCGGATGCACAGTTGTATCTTTCAAGCCCTATGTCGGCAAAAGAAATTGATGAATTCGATGCTGATACGGTAACGCTTGCCACTGGTGCAAGCTGGCGTACAGATGGAGTTGGCTCCCGCAATTTCGAATCGCGATTCACATCTGAAGAAGGCGTTTTTTCTCCCGACAATATTATGGACGGTGCGGTCGATCATGTTCCATCGTCAACCTTTGTGGTTTATGACGACGATCATTTTTATATGGCCAGCGCCATTGCTGAACATCTTTGCAAGCACGGTCATCGTGCAATTTATGTAACGCCACAACCGATGGTTGCGGAGTGGACCGACAACACACTTGATCAGGAAAGCATTATCCAGCGGCTAAATGATTTGAATGTGGACATACACGTGAACACAACGCTGGTTGCCTTGCATCGTTTTCAACATCTGCTTAATGGAAACGAGTTTGCGATAGATGATGCCCAGCACGTATTTGTAGGTGCCAGAGAACCGCATGATCAACTGTTTACTGAGCTGCGTTCGCAGAGCAGTTTTGATGCGGTCCATCTGGCAGGAGATGCTGTTTCGCCTGGCACTATTCAAAGCGCCGTGCTTTCCGGGCATAGCATAGCTCGAATGATCCTCGGTGAGAATGATCAGGCAGCTGATTTCAAACGGGAGCAGCTGATCAATTAGCAGCCATTTTAACCTAGT
>CAYTJF010000284.1:2536-7338 GCA_964437945.1 uncultured Granulosicoccaceae bacterium | reverse complement strand
GATGCTGACAGACTCGCTGAACTCGAACATATCATGTGGTTGGACCACTAGTGATGACGGCAAAGTTACGACTGCCATTGCGCTGCGGCCTAGTGGACCCACACCTTTGAGTATCGATAGCTTTTGTGCAACTGCATCGGACTTCACCGACAACGCAATTTGATCATTGACCTGTGAGCCAGTGGTCGTGATGTTCGAGCCTTCTACAACACTAAACACAGGTGAAACTACAAGTGATTTTACAGTAAGCGAACTCAAGAGATTGAAACCGTAGTACTGTAGAAGCGCTCACTAATCTTCTCAATCTGAAACTTTGACTAATTTGCTGCGAAACGTCGCTCAATCCAATCAATGCGATCTTGACCAAAGTGAAGTTCACCATCGACGATCATTGTTGGCGCACCAAAGATTCCTTGATCGACAGCATCGCCAGTTGCATCAATCAATTGCTTTTTGATCGCATCATCTTTTACAGCCTGTTGCATCGCCGCTGCATCAAGCTCGGCTTCCTGCATGACAGATGCAATCACATCCACTTCTGCTGTGTTTAATCCGTTTGCCCAAGTCGCTTCATACATGGCTTTATTGTAGGCCTCCAATACACCGGTATTTTGAGCCCACATCGCACCACGCATCATGGTCATTGAATTGATGATAAAAAAAGGATTCTTTTGATATGGCACGCCATAGTGGTCAGCATGACGCGCAATATCCTCAAAAAGCCACTTGCCTTTGGGCTCAATCAGTACCGGAGTCGAATTACCAGTTGCTTTAAAAACACCGCCAAGCAACACTGGGCGATAATTCAACGTTACCCCATACCGCTTGCACAGTTCGGGAAGCTGCGTCCAGGCCAAATAGGCAGTGGGACTGGCAAAGTCGTAATAAAAATCCACTTGACGTGACATTGGTAGATTCCTCTGCATCAGTTAGTCACCATTGTTCCTGGTAACTGCGTACATCAATTTCAAATGACCACGCGGAACGCGGCTGCATGTGTAACATCCAATAAATATCTGCCAAATGCTCAGGCTTAAGAATGGCATCTTCAGGACGCTGATCAAACCAGTCGGGAAAGAGATTTCGTGCTGCGGCTGTGTCAATAAGACCATCAATAACCACGTGTCCGACGTGAATGCCTTGCGGACCCAACTCTCGCGCCATACTCTGTGCGAGAGCACGCAGTGCATGTTTACCACCGGCGAATGCACTGAATCCGGCGGCACCCCGCACGCTGGCCGTAGCACCGGTAAAAAGAATCGACCCCTGCTCACGCGGAACCATCCGGCGTGCTGCTTCACGCCCAACCAGAAAACCACCCAGAGCACACATCTGCCACACCTTGGTGTATACGCGTACTGTGGTTTCCAGAATGGGGTATTGTACATTGCCGCCCACATTAAAAATGACAACATCAATTGGTCCTATTGATGTTTCCACTTCATCAAAAAGTGAGATCACCTGCGCCTCGTCACGCGCATCGGAGTGAATACCGGTTGCCTGACCCCCGGTCTCTTTGACCGGATCTGTAAACGTCGCCAGACTCCCACGTCGACGTGTTCCCACGACATGGTACCCCTCCTTTGCAAACCGTCGGCCCACTGCTGAACCAAGATAATCTCCAGCACCGACAATCAATGCAACTTTATTCTCGCAAGACTGCGTCATTCCTCTGCCTCGTTATTGTCACAACACGTTGCTCAATTATGGGCACAGACTGCCATGGAATACGGTATCAGTGCAATCTACTGCGTGACTGGCGGAAACAGACCCGGGGTAATCTAACGAAACCCATCATTAATTGCACACAGCTTTTCATTACCCGGGCACAATTTATCCTGTTGCAAACTGTTCAACGGCGCGTCATTAAGCTGCATGACTTCGTGAAAGTCGGGCTCTTGTGCATCAATGTAGATGAGTCCTGTCAATATTTGATTATTTTCACGACTGCTCAACAGCGCTTGTGTGGCCGAACGCCGGCTGGTTGGATCGTGATCTTGCTGTGTTTTTATAAGATTAAGCGATGAGCCATCGTGCAGGTCGAGCTGGGTGGATTCGCCAGCCTCGTATTGGGTGGTGATTTCTTCACGAGACGGTACGAAGTCTATTATGCTACCGGTCTGCACATGGTCGCGGGTGTAGTCGTAGCTTTTGGTTGAGCCGTGATGATTATTAAAGGTAACACAAGGCGAGATGACATCGATCAACGCAAATCCTCTGTGTGATATCGCCGCCTTCATCAGCGGAACCAGTTGCTCCTTGTCTCCAGAAAAACTACGTGCAACAAAGGTTGCGCCAATTTCCAGTGCTACACCGACAAGATCGATATTCTCGAACGGATTTTCATTACCCGTGCGCGATTTTGATCCTTCATCAGCTGTCGCCGAGTCTTGTCCTTTAGTGAGTCCATAACAACCATTGTTCTCTACCAAGTACAACATGTTCAGGTTACGTCGTACCACATGGGCAAACTGCCCCATACCAATCGAGGCGCTGTCGCCATCGCCCGAGACACCGATGTAAGTCAGTTCGTGATTAGCCACGTTCGCACCAGTAGCCACTGAAGGCATACGACCATGAACCGAATTAAACCCGTGAGACTTGTTCAAAAAGTAGGTTGGTGATTTGGATGAACAGCCAATACCAGACACTTTCGCTATTCGGTGCGGCTCCAGGTCTAGTTCCCAGCATGCCTGAATGACCGCTGCACTGATAGAGTCATGACCACAACCGGCACACAATGTAGAAATGAGACCTTCATAAGAACTACGGGTGAGATCCAATCCATTTTTTGGCAATTGTGGATGACGAAAATTGGGCTTTAAGTAACTCATATATTAGTTCCAGCGACTATCAGCTTCCTGCAACCATTTGAGGATTGCCCATCGCTTGTTGAATTTGCTCACGCACAGTTTCTGCCGCTAACGGCGAACCATCATAATTTAATACTGATTGTAGTTTGGCAGGGTCGATCTCAAGCTCGTTTATCAGCACTGTACGCATTTGTGCATCTCGGTTTTGTTCCACAACAAACACGGTTTCGTGCTGTTTTATAAAATCCGCAACGGTTTCATGAAACGGCACCGACAACAATTGCAGGCTGTCAGCTCGGACGCCATCGTCCGCCAGAATATCCATCGCCTCATGTACTGCCGCAGTCGATGTGCCGAAGTGAATTACCCCAACACCATTTCCAGAGCCATTAATGATTGGCGCCGGTAAATAGGCGCTGGCTCCTTGCCACTTACGCAACAAGCGTTGCATATTGCGTTCGTACGCATCACCTTTTTCAGTGTAGGTAGCGTATTCGTCGCGCGACGTGCCGCGCGTAAAGAATGCGCCTTTCTCCGGGTGTGTGCCCGGCAGCGTACGGGCAGTAATTGCATCACCATCAACATCAAGGTATCGCCCAAATTTCTCCATTGCATCCAGCTCTTCTGCGTTGAGCACCTTACCCCGATCATAAACATGCGCATCATCCCACTCGAGTGGCTCGGATAATCCGTCATTCATGCCAATATCAAGATCGGTCAAAACAATCACCGGTGTTTGCAATCGCTCGGCAATATCGAAGGCTGAGGCCGTTAAGTCAAAACATTCTTTGGGAGTGGATGGAATCAATACCACATGCCGGGTATCACCGTGGGATGCATACACCGTACTTAAAATATCAGACTGCTGCGTGCGTGTTGGCATACCGGTTGAAGGTCCGGCACGTTGCACATTGACCAATACCGCTGGCACTTCAGCAAAATAGGCCAAACCAAGAAATTCAGTCATCAGCGACACACCAGGGCCACTGGTGGCAGTGAACGCTCGCGCACCATTCCAACTTGCGCCAATAACCATACCCATTGCCGCCAGTTCATCCTCCGCTTGGATAACAACGTAGTTCTTGCGACCCGAATCGCTATCGATACGTAACTTTGCAGCATATTTCTCGTAGGCTTCAGCTACCGATGTGGAAGGCGTAATCGGATACCAGGCAGCAACGGTTGCACCGGCATATACGGCACCTAAACCGCAAGCTGTATTACCCGACATTAAAATACGATCGCCAATCAGATCACGCTTTTCAACTTTTAAACCTATCGGACAAGTGAATAAATCTTTGGCGGATTCAAAGCCCAAGCGCAAGGCATTGCAATTAGGCTCAATTAATTTTTTCTTGCCAGCGAACTGCTCGGCGATCAGTTTTTCGAGTACGTCCATGTCAATGTCTAACAAGGCAGCCATTGCCCCAACATAGATTACGTTCTTGAATAGCTGTCGAAGGCGTGCATCGCTGTAATTGTTATTGGTAATTTCAGTAAGTGGAATACCTAAGTAGTTGACGTCACGTCGTAACAGCCGAATATCCAGTGGACGGGTGTTGTCATAAACAAAATACCCACCCGCACGGACTTCACCAACATCATCAACCATGCTTTGCGGATTAACCGACACCATAAGATCAACACCACCCGCACGACGAGCGGTATAGCCCTTTTCACTTATGCGCACCTCGTACCAGGTTGGTAAGCCCTGAATATTGGATGGAAAAATATTGCGCGGTGTGGTCGGCACGCCCATACGAAAAATCGATTTGGCAAACAAGGCATTGGCGCTGGCAGACCCTGAGCCATTGACGTTGGCAAACTTGACTACGAAGTCGTTGATTGCGACAACAGGCGCAACCTTATTCTTAGCCTGCTTTTTCTCACCCTGCTTTTTCTCTCTCTGCTTTTCTTCAGCCAGCGTCGAGTCTGTCATGCTGCACTCCCGTTTAACGGACTGGGTATTCGACAGGCTTTAGTCACAGA
>CAYTJF010000284.1:0-2436 GCA_964437945.1 uncultured Granulosicoccaceae bacterium | reverse complement strand
GTCATGCTGCACTCCCGTTTAACGGACTGGGTATTCGACAGGCTTTAGTCACAGAGTAATTGAATTGCTGCATATCCCAGGCCGCAGTCGGGCAGCGCTCAGCGCATAAACCACAGTGCAAACAAATATTTTCATCCTTTACCATGGCTCTGCCTGTAGGCAAGTCCTGGCTGACATAGAGGTCCTGATCGAGTTGCTCCGCAGGCACGGTGAGCTTTGCCCGAAGCTGCGCTTCTGCATCGTTATGAGTAAACGTAATGCAACTGGTGGGACAGATATCAACACAGCTGTCACATTCAATGCACTTGGCCTCTTCAAATACGGTTTGCACATCGCAATTCAAGCAGCGTTGTGCTTCGTCAAAAGCCACGTTTAATTCAAATCCCAATTCAACCTCAGCGCGTCGATCAACCAGTGCGACTTCATTTCGCAGATGAGGTACTGCGAAGCGATCGTCGTTACTAACCGAACTATCATAAGACCACTCATGGATACCCATTTTTGTCGAGAATAGCCGATGCCCGGGTGCAGGTCTGTCGGTATTTATATTCTTGCCTTTTAAATACAGATCTATTGATACGGCAACCTGATGACCATGGGCAACGGCAGTAATAATGTTTTCGGGTCCAAAGGCTGCATCGCCTCCAAAAAATACATTCGGATGAGTAGATTGAAAAGTAGTCTTATCGACTACGGGTTCGCCCCATTCATTAAACTCAATACCCGTGCTTTTTTCAATCCACGGAAAACTAAGCTCCTGGCCAACAGCTACGACAACATCGTCGGCTTCAACAAATACCGGCTCTTCACCAGTCGATACCAGCCGACGTTTTCCGTCTTCATACACCGATTTAACTCTATCGAACGTCATACCCACAAGACGACCATTCTCACAAACAAACGTAAGCGGCGTATGGTCGGTTAAAAACGGAATGCCTTCTCGCTGCGCATCTTCTTTTTCCCAGGGTGAGGCTTTCATCGCATCAAACGTACTACGCACGGTAATCGTTACCTGTTCACCACCAAGGCGTCGCGCAGTCCGGCAGCAGTCCATAGCCGTATTACCACCGCCGAGCACAATGACCTTCTTTCCTATGTTATCTATATGTTCGAACGCGACACTTTGCAGCCATTCAATACCGATATGCACATTGGCATCGGCCTCTTTGCGCCCTGGCAGGTCAAGGTCTTTGCCTCGCGGTGCGCCGGTTCCAACAAATATGGCGTCATAGTCTTTGGCCAACAACGCTTCCAGACTGTCCACGCGTTCAGAAAACAAGGTGGTAACGCCCATGTCCAGCACACGATCAACTTCCTCATCCAGCACTTGTACCGGCAGTCGAAACGAGGGAATCTGGCTTCGCATAAAACCACCGCCTTTGGCATTTTCATCGTACAGGTCAATGCTGTAGCCAAGCGGTAACAGATCTCTTGCCACTGTTAGCGATGCAGGTCCGGCACCTATCAAGGCAATTTTTTTCCCATTCTTTTTAGCCGGCACGTTTGGCATCCAGGCAGAAATATCGCCTTTATTATCCGCGGCTACCCGTTTCAAACGACAAATAGCAACCGGCTCTTCATCGACTCGGCCGCGACGACAAGCCGGTTCGCAAGGCCGATCGCAGGTTCGCCCCAATACCCCGGGAAATACATTAGATTCCCAGTTGATAACGTAAGCTTCGCTGTATTGTTGTCGGGCAATCAGTCGAATGTATTCCGGTACTGGTGTATGGGCAGGACAGGCGTACTGACAATCGACAATCTTATGGAAGAACTCCGGATTCGTGATATCCGTCGGGGACGTGGACATAAAACCTCTGTGGTAATTACTATGTTTCGCTGAAATAGGCTTTGTTGAATATAGACCTGGAAGTCGCTCCCGCCTATTCTACACTGATGAGTAGTCTGACCCGCGTCACACTTATACGTACGTAGTCTTCACAGTTGGTGAATTTTTGCACAATATCACCATAAACACGGAATAAAGATAAAGAAGATGAAATCCGAGGTTAATAAACTCTTAAAGAAAAATGAGCAGCTAAATCATCTGGATTCAGCCAAGGTGACCAGCCATGTGCAACGCGAGTCTGGTGAATGGTTTATTAATACGTTGATGTTGCAAGGCTATGATGTTGCTTTTAAATACAATAGAAAGAAGCGATATAAAAACCTGGAAGGTGCCTCAGTGAATCTGACGTACTACCCTCAGACTGAACAGGTTGCCGGTTTGGAGTTCGAATTTATGAAGGTGGTGCGGATTCGTCGGAGTTGACTAGCCCACTTCGCGAAGCAGCTGCGCAGGCGATGCGCGAAGCGAGCGCGCAACCCATAACGCGCCGGTACCAAGGCACAAGATCGCAATGCCGAACGCAACTGCTGAGCCGGACATCCATGTGACAGGCCCGGTTGGCAGTTCAAGCCAGGCTGTCGCAACCA
>CAYTJF010000283.1:0-7379 GCA_964437945.1 uncultured Granulosicoccaceae bacterium | reverse complement strand
GCTCTGGCTCAGGTGCAGGCTCTGGCTCTGGTACAGGCTCTGGCTCTGGTGCAGGCTCAGGTGCAGGCTCTGGCTCAGGTGCAGGCTCTGGCTCTGGTAGAGGTGGAGGTGGAGGAGGCAGAGGTGGCTCTATTGGTGGCTCAGGCTCTGTTGGTGGCTCAGGATTTGTTGGTGGCTCAGGATTTGTCCCTGGTTGCGGTGTATCAGATGCATTGAAATTCGGCTCTGCGCCCTTGTAAAGTTCCAGAAAGTCGAGGTGAAAGCCCTGAGAACGACCTGCAATCTCGATCGTATAGACACCTGGCTCATCGATCTGCAATTGTGTGTTTGCATTATTAGGCACTCCATCGTACCTTGTAGCGCGCCTCCAAACCCTGTTTGTCGCCCCGAAGATCTTGATAAAGCTACCTGATAACGGCGCGGGCCTGTTACCGTTTTCGATTAGAAAATCACGTGTTGTTCGCTCTCCGTCTGCAGAGCTGAAACTAAACCAAGCGTCGTTCCTTTTGTCTCCTTCACCACCGGGATCACGAGAGGTGGCCAGTGTGGGTCGATAGGTTCCGGTTGCACCTTCGGGGATCATGATATCGAATACAAGAATTTCGTTTGAAACGGGCGACCTGTTATTGGATTCGCTGTCCTCGTCGCCATAGAGGTAATAACCTTCGCCTTGAAAATCGGCTTGATTACCACCAGAATCCGCCCTCGACATGAACTCCCAATCTCCTTGAGGGGACTGACCCGCATCTTCTATTTGAATTTTGAAACGGAAGTCATTGCCGTCCCCAACACCGGTGTACACACTATTGTTTTGAGCATATGCTGTACTTGCCAGCGCAAGGCTGCAAATGCTTATACCTACTAACGGTTGAAACACCGTCTTGCTAAAAAATTTATACATAATTACCTTTACTTTGGTTCAAGGAGCCAATTGCCTACTATTCTGTAGGACAGATTCTGAACGTCAATTATGCGGTTAAGTAAATCTATCTACAATTACATATAGATAATTACGCATTACTATTATTTAAGGAATAAAATAGCGGAAGTTGTGAGGAAGTAGCCAAACTTTGTTTGTATTTAGTAATTAGCTATTTTTTTGTTCAAATTTTTGTTTATAGTCATCGGGCTGATTAGCTAGTGCCCATCACATGAACAGTCGTTTTATGAACAGCCGTTTTATGAACAGTCGTTCTATGAACAGCCGATTTTATGTTTGACGCGAAGGTGATTTGTTGGTGCGCGTGATCAATTTCGCGTCGGCGATAATATCTGCCATCCGATTGCATAATCGTTCACCAATTTCATTAATTTAGCTGTATTGTAACTTCAAGTGCACTTCGCACCTTTGTGTTTCGTAAGATTTGCTCAGCTATTGTCCAATGCCTTAATGCTAAGCGGATGAAAAGCGCACCCGGCGAATCAGGATGTAGCACAGTGTTGATGACCGGACAAAGGAGGCGAAGCCATCCTTGTGCTTCCTAAGGCTCTACCAACACCACACGCGCGTTTGAGTTCGGATATATTGCCTTCCACACCTGCGCGAAAATGTTTCCATATCTTAAATGTTTTCTTCTTAACGCCGGTATCTGTGTAGCTCAATTCGGCAGGCTTGTTAAACACTATTCGTTGTATGCCCATCGCTTTTGTGCACTTGGCATTCTCATTAGTGGCGTAGCAAACAGTTGCCCTTATGTCTATAAAGCCCATCGCGTTTACCCTTCACAATAATGTCGGTATGCTCTTCAAATTGACTCACTATTTTTTGTTCAGCTGGCACATTCTCATCTTTGTAAACTCGCCTTTGAGTTTGATCAATCACGCGTCGCAACAGACTAAGATAGTGTTCAATATTTTCTATCCATCGCTCTGCCGCGTAAACACTATTTGACTTTATACGTACAGTATCAATTGCACGCTCGACTTGCTCGAGCACAATCCATGTACACCTAAGCAGTAGCGGGTAAAGTGTCATCTATTGCGCACTTCTCGCATTAAAAATACGAAACGCCAGTGACTTGCTGCGCTTGCGTTGGTCAACAAAACGAAGTTTTACGCCAAATCGTTTTTTGCACTGACTTATCATTTGGATACTGCTGTGAAACAGGTGAATGATTTGATCTTAGCCAGTTAATATTGATATCAGCTTTCGCTGTCCTACCTTTTTATAACTAAATAACCGTCCAACTTCAATGGGCCGTTGTTCTCATATATTATTCTGGTGCATTGACTGTTGCACCAATTACCGCTGTCTGTGCTATACCTGGCTCGGGCTGTAATGAAACTCGCATGCCCAATTTTCCCAATCTAAGGCGCTTACCAACAAGTACTTCGTACAATGTATTTTTGTATACAATCAACACTCGCTGTATTTCAAGTTCAATCTGGAGGAAAAAGAGATGAGCACGACTCGATTAAAAATAGCGTTGTTCGCCGGTCTGATCACCACAGGATTGTCTGCACAAGCAACGGAACTGCGCTTGTCGCATCAATGGTCTAATCAAGATGTCCGTCACGAGGTGGCGCAAATTGTCGCAGACGAAGTGGCGGCTGCCAATGTTGATCTTGACATTAGAATATTTGGTTCAAAATCATTATTCAAACCTCGTGAGCAGTACAAACCGCTCAGTCGAGGCCAATTGGATATGGCCGTATTCCCGTTGAGCTATGCTGGTGGTCAGCAACCGGCGTACAACCTTACGCTGATGCCTGGTTTGGTCAAGAACCATGATCACGCGGCACGCCTCAGCGATTCAGATTTCATGGCAGCGCTAGAAGAGAAAATGGCAGCAGATGATGTCATGGTACTCGTTCATGGTTATCTGGCCGGAGGCTTTGTTGGTAAGGAAAAATGTGTTACCAAACCTGACGACGTAAAAGGATTACAAACACGTGCTGCAGGTAAAGCATTTGAGCAAATGCTGGTTGGTGCTGGAGCGTCAATAGCATCAATGGCGTCTTCTGAAATTTACAATGCTATGCAAACGGGTGTGCTAAATGCTGCGAATACATCTTCTTCATCTTTTGTATCGTACCGTATTTATGAGCAAGTAAAATGCTATACACCAGCGGGTGATGTTGCGTTGTGGTTTATGTATCAGCCATTACTGATGAATAAGTCAACATTCGAAGGTCTTAATGAAGATCAGCAGGCCGCACTTCTGGCAGGTGCGCAGAAAGCCCAGGACTACTATCTAGCTGAAGCTAAAAAGCAAGATGCAGCCTCGGTAGACGTGTTTAAAGAAGCCGGGGTCGAGATTGCAGAAATGACGTCTGATGACTTCGAAGCATGGCGTGCTATTGCGCAAGAAACGTCTTATAAAGCGTTTGTTGAAGAAGTGCCAGATGGTCAGGCACTGCTGGATATGGCTCTTGCGGTAGAGTAATTACGTCGTACATAGTAAATAAAAAGTATCGCAATGGCCACCGATACCACTAACGACAGCCCGGCAGATAAACCTGTGGGTGCAGGATCTGTATTTGTTCGGGTTGTTGGGTATATATCAAGCTTGTCCGGATGGATTTCAGCCGCCATGGTTGTGGCGGCTGTTGCGATTACCTGTCAAATGATTTATGTCAGATGGATTGCGAATTTATCTACCGTTTGGCAAACGGAAGCAGTGGTTTACCTGGTGGTTGCAGCCACGCTACTGGGTTTACCTTATGTTCAACTGTTACGTGGACATGTGAACGTCGATCTAATCCCATTGTATCTGCCCATGCCATTGCGCAAGGCCCTCCACGTATTTACCCTAAGTTTGTCGCTGTTAATTATTGCGGTAATGGTTTTCTATGGTTACGACTACTGGCATGTGGCGTTTGAGCGTAACTGGAAGTCAGATACGGTTTGGGGTGTGCGGCTATGGATACCTTACCTCGCTTTGCCAATCGGCTTCGGGTTGCTATTTTTACAACTCCTTGCTGACCTTGTAGCGGTGCTATCGGGAATACACAAGCCCTTTGGCTTAGAGCAAGAATAGTGGACCCGTTGGTGCTAGGTGCGTTTGTCGCGCTTATTACAATATTGGTTTTGTTTTCAGGTGTGTCGGTTGCTATTGGTTTGTTAATCGTATCGGCAGGTTTTTTGATCGTATTCGATGGCGTGCGCTCACTTGAACTCATGCCCGAAATATTTTTTGGAAAACTAGACAACTTTGCTCTGCTGTCCATACCAATGTTCATTATTATGGGCGCATCCATTTCCTCTACCCGAGCGGGAGCCGATTTATACGAAGCACTCGAACGTTGGTTAACCAGGGTGCCGGGTGGTCTGGTTGTGTCTAATCTTGGTGCTTGTGCATTGTTTGCTGCTATGTCGGGTTCATCTCCTGCAACCTGCGCAGCTATTGGAAAAATGGGTATCCCCGAGATGCGCAAACGTGGGTATCCCGATGGTGTTGCAGCGGGGTCAATCGCCGCAGGCGGCACGCTCGGAATCCTTATTCCACCATCCGTTACGATGATCGTTTATGGTATTGCTACAGAGACATCGATAGGGCGATTGTTTCTTGCTGGTGTGTTTCCAGGTTTATTGCTGGTTGGTCTTTTCATGGCGTGGTCGTTGTACTCCACGCTCAAGTCAGGCAACACTGAGCTGCTTAATAGCGGTTCCTACACATGGCGCCAGCGGTTCGAAATATTGCCTCGTGTTCTACCGTTTCTGCTCATTATCATCGGTGTGCTTTACGCAATGTATGGTGGTATTGCTACACCGTCGGAAACAGCAGCCGTGGGAGCGTTGCTCTGTTTGGTGATTGCCGTCATAGTGTATCAATTGTGGCACCCGCGGGCACTGTGGCAAGTGTTGCGCGATAGTACGCGCGAAAGCGTAATGATTTTATTTATCATTGCAGCGGCTGGAGTGTTCAGTTATATGCTGTCGAGTTTGTACATCACACAATCAATTGCTGAATGGATTGGTACGCTTGAAGTCAATCGCTGGGTGTTGATGTTTGCTATTAATATATTTTTGCTGATAGCTGGCTTTTTTCTTCCACCTGTTGCTGTGATTTTAATGGCGGCACCGATACTTCTACCAATTATCACAACAGCCGGGTTCGATCCAATTTGGTTTGCTGTTGTGTTAACCATTAATATGGAAATTGGGCTGATCAGTCCGCCGGTTGGACTTAACCTGTATGTGATAAACGGCATCGCACCGGATATATCGTTAAAAACGATTTTGCTCGGATCGCTGCCATACGTGGCTTGCATGGTTATTGCCATTGTTCTGTTGTGTGTTTTTCCAGGCATCGCTACCTGGTTGCCTAACGCGGCTATGGGCAACAGTTTTTGACAGCAACTATCGCACACAGTGATTCTAAACCGGTATGTGCGTGACCTGACTAAACGCTAGCCCTACTCAAGATTCATCATCTGAACTGTAAAAATGCAATAACTGAAACAAGATTTTTAATTCCTCCGTGGCAATACCGTTCGGGTTAAATCGCGTAAACAAACAGACCAATTTATCGGGGCAAATTATTGAACATGTACAATAGTGCTGCTTTGGAGTGGCAGTGTCACTCAGTAGTAGTGTCGTTCAATAGAGGTAAGTACAGGTTGGTGCAGATTATGCTTCTTCAGCTGCAGGCTTCTAGGTTTTTACAACGACTGAACTTCGAATAGGAACGCCACGTAGCAGGTCTAACCGCGATATCTATTATTTTTTAATGAGTTTTTGATGTAATAGTGCACAGTCAGGTCAAACCAGTGGACACGCTGATGGCCTGTTTCAATAACAATTCCTTAACAGAGAAATAGTATGGATTTAATGAAAATGGGTCAGCAACTGCTGGCAGACAAAATGGGTGACAAAGCTGGCGGCATGATGGAAGCGCTTTCCGGCCTAACCGGTGGCAATCTTGATATGGGTTCCCTGATGGGCAAACTCAAAGAAGGTGGGCTGGGTAGTCAAGTTGAATCCTGGATGGGTGATGGTGATAACGAGGCTGTTTCAGCAGAGCAGTTGAAATCTGCATTGGGTGAAGAACAGATGGCTGCTGCATCAGAGAAGATGGGCGTTGATGCAGATTCTGCAGCTCAGCAGATGTCTGAGGCATTGCCAGACCTTGCTGACAAATTCAGTGGCGGTGGTTCCATGTTAGATCCTTCGGCGTTGATGGACAAAGTTGGAGGTGCATCAGGTGCAATGGATATGGCTAAGGGACTATTCAACAAGTAATTTTGGTTCAACTTCCGAACAGTACACGTAGTTAATTTAAGCTGCGTGTTCTGTTTTACACGTATTTTATGGCAGTGAGGTGCAGTAAGTAAGGGTTTTGGATAACTGCCGTAAAACTTTGCCTTAGCGCTGAATTGATCCTCTTCGCGAAAATTAGCGTATTTATTTCCTGGCTCTATCCAACAACCTTCCATCAGTTATGGCCAGACCGATGGCTATAATTCCGAAACCTATCCAGGCTTCCAATCCCAGTTTTTCGTCAAGAAATAGCATACCTAAAGTAACTGCAACTGGTGGTATTAGCAGCGTAACCAACATAAGGTTCGCCGCCCCGGCACGAGCCAGTATTTTAAAATAGAGAAGATAAGCCAAGGCAGTAGACAGTATTGCCAGAGCGAGAAGGGCAGCCCAGACGCCAGAAGATAAACGTACTGTTGGAACCCCTTCGATAAAAATGGTTGTGGGAATCATCACGATGGTGCTTCCAAGCAACATACCAAAAGCGTTCATAACAGGCGGCTGGTTTGATAGAAAACGCTTACCCCAAACGCTGGCAAAAGCATATGACAACGCAGCACCCATAACAGCGAGCTGCCCTAAATTCTGAATACTCAACTGGGTTAGTGCATCAATGCCCATGATGACCGCTACGCCGAACAATCCAAATAACGCACCTATTATTTTGCGAGATGTTAGCGGCTCGTTTACGAGGAACAGCCCGGCGACTACGGCACCAAACACCGCTGTCGTACCGTTTAAAATAGAAGCTAGGCCGCTGCTGATACTGGTTTGTCCCCAGAATATCAATGAAAATGGTATTGCATTGTTTAAAGTGCCCATTATCAGGTAACAGACCCATACATGAGCCGATTTGGGGATTTCAATGCCTTGCCATAACACAATGAGAAACAGAACGGGTACGGCCCAGACAATACGATGCAAAGCAATGGTTAGTGGTGGTACTTCTGTAAGCGCAATTTCTGCGAAAAAGAATGAACCACCCCACACGGTCGCCAGTGCAATTAGCAACAGTGCTGATGTCAGGTCAATGCTTGGTGTCTGTGATTGTGTCATGCTATGGTCCTGACCGCATGAAATGTGCTCATGCCGGGAGAGTCATGACTGACACGAGATAACATCCTAGTGGTCCATCCACTTGATACATTCGGGTTCAGAGGGGGCCGCCTGCGGTGCG
>CAYTJF010000282.1:0-7407 GCA_964437945.1 uncultured Granulosicoccaceae bacterium | reverse complement strand
GTTTCTTGTGGTAGCAGAATCGCGGTACATCAATACCGGCTGCATCGGTTACTTCTATCAGCATCTGGCCGCGTTTCGCTGTTAGCGGTTGGCCGTCAACTGTGATCGATATGTCGTCGTCGCTCATGGTATCTGCAAGTCTTAAGCTACAGCGCCAAGCTTTTCACCGACCAGGCTTCGCTTGTGCTCTATGTAGTATTCAAATTCGTGGCGATAGTGCTTTACAAAACTTTGCACTGGCATTGCCGCAGCATCGCCGAGTGCGCAGATTGTGCGACCAGCTATTTTGCCAGCAACGTCTTCAAGCTTGGCAATGTCTTCTGGAACACCCTCACCTTCAACAATGCGTGTCAACATGCGATACAACCAACCGGTACCTTCACGGCATGGTGTGCATTGCCCACAGCTCTCGGAGAAATAGAAGCGAGATATTCGACGCAGTAGCTGTACCATATCGGTGGTTTCGTTTATAACGACCACCGCGCCAGATCCCAACATAGAACCCACCTGACCAATAGAGTCATAGTCCATGTTGGTTTCCATCATCTGATCACCTGGCACAACCGGCACTGATGAACCACCTGGTATAACCGCCTTCAGCGCTATGCCATCTTTCATGCCACCGGCAAGTTCAAGTAAATCGCTGAACGGTGTTCCAAGATTTATTTCAAAGTTGCCAGGCTTGGCAACATGCCCGGAAACTGAAAAGCATTTTTGTCCGCCCGCTTTTTCAATACCCATATCAGCAAACCAACTTGCGCCATTGCGAATAATTGCGGGTACCGATGCAACCGATTCGGTGTTGTTGATGGTAGTTGGTTTACCGTACAAACCATAACCTGCCGGAAACGGTGGCTTGAATCGTGGCTGGCCTTTTTTACCCTCAAGCGATTCGAGCAATGCTGTCTCTTCACCACAAATATAAGCACCCGCGCCAAGCGTACCAATGACTTCGATATCGATACCGCTACCTTTGATATCTTTACCAACCCAACCCTCTTCGTACGATTTCTTCAACGCCGATTGGAATCTTTGGTAAACCTCATCCATGAATTCGCCGCGCATATAGTTGTAACCGACGCTTGCGCGTATGGCATAACACCCGATAACCATCCCCTCTACAAGTGCGTAAGGATTGAATCGAATGAGGTCACGATCTTTACACGTGCCGGGCTCAGACTCATCTGAATTAACCACAAAATAACTTTGAGGGCTCTCTTTTGGCATAAAGCTCCATTTCAAACCCGTTGGAAACCCGGCACCGCCACGACCACGCAAGCCTGATTCTTTAACGATGTCAACGACATCATCAGGAGACAGCTTCTCGTCGACAATTTTTTGGATGGCTTTGAAGCCACCAATTTTCAGGTAGTTCTCATACGTCCAAGGCTCGTCAAACTGCAAAGTGGTATAACAAACCTGATTCTGTGGAGGAACACTCATGCTTTACTCGCCTTTGTCCTGTGCATCCTAATCCTGTGCATACTAGTCCAGCGCATCCAAAATCTCATCGACTTTTTCAGTGGTGAGATTCGTGTGATAAACGTGATCAACCTGCATCATTGGTCCACCAGCACAAGCTGCCAGACACTCTTCTTCAACCTTTAGATAAATGCGACCATCTGGCGTACTCTCGCCGAGTTTGATACCGCATTTTTTTTCAACGTGTTCAACGATCGAATCTGAGCCCATCAGCATACAGCTGATGTTGGTGCAAATAGCCACGTTGTGACGCCCGACTGGCTGCGTTTCGTACATTGAATAGAAGCTGGCAACTTCGTATACAGCAATGGGCGGCATGTCGAGCATGGCTGCAACTGCATCCATTAATTCGGTGGTTAAAAAGCCCTTGTTCTGATGCTGCGCAACATGAAGCCCAGCCAGTACTGCGCTTTGTTTTTGATCATCTGGAAACAGGGCCATTGCTTCATTGATTTCATCGATGGAATGCTGGCTCAACACCGATGCCGGATCGGGCAACGTGACATCTGAGGGTAAAGAACTCATCGGTCTATTTCTCCAAACACGATATCCTGTGTACCAATAATGGCAACCACATCCGACAACATATGCCCTTTGGCCATCTCGTCCAGTGATGCCAGATGCGCAAATCCGGGGGCTCGAACTTTTAATCGGTACGGTTTGTTAGCGCCATCAGAAACCAGATAGCAACCAAACTCCCCTTTCGGGTGTTCAACTGCCGCGTAGGCTTCACCCGCCGGCAAACAAAAACCTTCGGTAAACAATTTAAAGTGGTGAATCAGCGCTTCCATATCGCCTTTCATGTCAGCGCGTTTTGGTGGTGCGATTTTGTGATCTTCGGTTAGCACAGGTCCTTTGTTTTTGCGCAACCAGTCAATACATTGCTTGATAATGCGATTGGATTGGCGCATTTCCTCAACACGAACCAGATAACGATCGTAGCTATCGCCATTGGTACCTACCGGTATGTCAAAATCCATGTGTTCGTACACTTCGTAGGGTTGCTTCTTGCGCAAATCCCACTCAATGCCAGAACCTCGCAACATCGGACCGGTAAAGCCAAGTTGCAAAGCACGCTCTGGCGTGACAACGCCTATACCCACCGTGCGTTGTTTCCAGATACGGTTATCGGTAAGCAAGGTTTCGTACTCATCAACACAAGCTGGAAAACGATTGGTGAAATCTTCAAGAAAATCGAGCATGGACCCATCGCGAGCTTCGTTCATTTTTTCAGCGTTTGATGCGCTACGCCATTTTGAAGCTTCATATTTGGGCATGCGATCGGGCAGATCACGTGCAACACCACCAGGCCGGTAATAGGTTGCATGCAAACGTGCACCAGACACCGCTTCGTAGCAATCCATCAGGTCTTCGCGTTCACGAAAGCAATACAGGAACATCGACATAGCGCCAACATCGAGCCCATGCGCACCTAACCACATAAGGTGGTTCAACACGCGGGTTATCTCATCGAACATGACGCGAATGTATTGCGCACGCTCGGGTACTTCGATACCCAACAATTTTTCGATCGCTAAAACATAACCATGCTCGTTGCACATCATGGAAACGTAATCGAGCCGGTCCATATAACCGATACTCTGGTTATACGGCTTGCTCTCTGCGAGTTTTTCTGTGCCTCGGTGCAGCAATCCGACGTGCGGGTCAGCGCGTTCGACAACCTCGCCGTCCATCTCCAGTACCAGCCGCAAAACGCCATGTGCCGCAGGATGTTGCGGACCGAAGTTCAGTGTGTAGTTACGAATCTCAGGCATTGCTGGCGTCTTCCTCTGCAGGTGCGACTGGTGGTTCTCCGGCTTCGTATCGGCTGTCTTCGCGTATTACGCGAGGCACGAGCACGCGTGGCTCAATAGATACCGGCTCGTAGACCACTCGCTTTTTCAAAGGGTCATAGCGCATTTCAACGTTACCGATCAGTGGAAAATCTTTTCTGAACGGGTGGCCTGTGAAACCGTAGTCGGTTAGCAAGCGACGCAGATCGTTGTGACCTTCGAACAGGATGCCAAACAGATCAAACGCTTCACGTTCAAACCATTCAGCGCCAGACCAAATAGAGGTAAGCGACGGCACCATGGGAATATCGTCATCGGGCGCCATGCAATTCACACGCAACCTGACGTTGTGATCAAGCGATAACAAATGGGTAACAGCAGCAAAGCGTGCGTGGCTCAGTTCGGGTAAATCAAGACCAGTGTTGAATGTAAGAGTACCAACAGACGACGCATTAACCGCGCGACTGAAACTTGCGTCGGAATCGGTTTCGGTTGACCACTCGCTTTGCCCATAGGTGGCATAGTCTACGCCGCATAAGTCGGTTAGCTGGGCGAAAGCACAAGCCGGGTTGTCACGCAATTCTGTGCAAACAGATAAAAGCTGTTCAGGCGCAACCGACATACTGACAAGATCGATATCAACGTGGATAGAGTCGTTATCAGGGAACAGCGATTGCAGCTGTTCGCACATCTGCTCTGCTTTAGCGCTCATGCTATGTTCCTCATTTTTGTCCAACGAACCATTGTCCAACGAACCATTGCCCAACGAACCTTTATCCAACAAGCCTTTGTCCAACACGCTGCTATCCTGAGAACCACTGTCCAGAACGTTATTCGTTGCGCTTTATATTCCATTGGCCATTTTCACCCTTGTCTTGTCATCGGGCTATAGTGTTTGTGTTTTTAATCTTGTTTTGCAGCTGCAGTATTCCGTATAACAAGGCTTCAGCAGTTGGCGGGCATCCGGGAACATACACATCGACCGGTACAATGCGATCGCAGCCACGGACCACTGCGTAGGAATAGTGATAGTAACCTCCACCGTTTGCGCACGAGCCCATTGAAATGACCCACTTTGGGTCTGGCATCTGGTCGTAGACTTTGCGTAGCGCCGGTGCCATTTTATTTACCAGAGTTCCGGCTACGATCATGACGTCAGATTGTCTTGGGCTGGGTCGGAAGATGACGCCAAAGCGGTCAAGATCGTATCGAGCAGCACCCGCATGCATCATTTCGACTGCACAGCAAGCAAGACCAAACGTCATTGGCCACATTGAGCCAGTGCGCGCCCAGTTAATAAGCTTATCGGCAGAGGTAGTGACAAACCCCTCTTCCAGTACGCCTTCTATTCCCACTCAAGTGCTCCTTTTTTCCACTCGTAAATAAATCCAATAACCAGGATAAACAGGAACAGAGCCATAGCGGCAAAAGCAGCCCCTGAAATACTATCGAGCACAACGGCCCACGGAACCAGAAAAGCAATTTCCAGATCAAAGATAATGAACAGGATGGCGACCAGGTAGTACCGCACATCAAACTTCATGCGCGCATCTTCAAACGCCTCAAAACCGCACTCGTAGGGCGAGTTCTTCTGCTGATTGGGGTTAGATGGGCCAATTACCCGGCCCGCAGTGAGTAATACGATGCCGACCGTCAACCCAATCAAAATGAACAGTAGCACTGGAAAATAATTAGCTAACACTGTGATGTCTCCGGACGCCGCATGCAACCACCAATTATCGCAGATAAAGTCGTGCTTTGCTGCATTAACGGCAAGTCTTTTGCTCAGCGCAGGAAAAAGACCAGCGAATGCGATTCCGCACTGAGCCCACAGATCATAACCCGCGACGCGATTTAAACGAATGGCTTAATTTTCCAGGATGAAAAGGCAAGAACCATGACAAAAAGCCATGGTTATC
This sequence comes from uncultured Granulosicoccaceae bacterium, assembly GCA_964437945.1. Lineage (GTDB taxonomy): Bacteria > Pseudomonadota > Gammaproteobacteria > Granulosicoccales > Granulosicoccaceae > Granulosicoccus. Next base: position 2,213 of record CAYTJF010000282.1, on the reverse strand, counting down.
ATAGATATTGATCAAATTTAGTGGTGCCGACGCCCGGACTCGAACCGGGACAGCTTGCGCTACTACCCCCTCAAGATAGCGTGTCTACCAATTCCACCACGTCGGCGTGGATGTTACTTGCATGCATTAGGACTGAACCGATTCTTGCTTTCTAATCTGGTGAGCTGGGTAAATCGCTCTCAGATCCTGGGGCTGCCGGGGTATCTTCGCTGCCCGGTACAGCAGGCAGGTCGCTGTCGGAGCCCGTGGCCGCCGGCGCATCTTCGCTGCCAGGTGCCGCAGGTACATCGCTTTCGGTACCAGTTCCGGCAGGATTATCGTCGCCAGGAATAGCAGGCAAATCAGACTCTTCCGCTGGTGCTGAGTCTTGCAACGATGGCAAGTCTGTCACACTACTGATACCACCCTCGCGATGCGCAGCAATATAAAACAGGGTAAGACTGGTCAGGAAAAACAGTGCAGCAAGCACCGTAGTAACGCGAGTTAGAAACGAGGCTGAACCACGCGCACCAAAAACAGTTGACGATGCGCCACTGCCGAACGCGGCTCCGGCTTCTGCGCCTTTACCATGCTGAATAAGCACCAAAGCGATAACTCCGACCGCTAACGCCACATGAATTACCAAAGCCAAGGACTGCATGTTTACTCTCTAAATTGTTAAGTACAAAAACACTAATATTAAGCACAAACTCTCTAAGTGCAATTTGAGTACAAAATGTTCGGTACAGCAAGTATTGGTTGCAACGACACTGCGCGTTACAACATTAGTTTTTAGGTAAAATTACCTACCAACCACCTTTAAACACTAAAATCGCCTGGCTCCCACGAGCCACTAGCTATCCGTTGCCTGACAAATAGCTAAAAACGATTCAGCATTCAGTGCTGCACCGCCAATCAGACCACCATCGATATCGGTCTGAGAAAATAGTTCGGCTGCATTGTCAGGCTTGACGCTGCCACCGTATAAAATGCGCACTTTTTCGGCAATCGCCTCATCAAGGGCCGCAAGCTTCTTTCTGATCATGGAATGCACTTCCTGCGCCTGTTCGCTACTTGCTGACTTACCCGTACCAATGGCCCAAACGGGCTCATAGGCAATAACACTTTGCGCTATAGCCGCAATTCCCAGTTTATCAATTAGTGCGTCTAGCTGCTCATCTAACACAGCCTGTAGTTGGCCCGCTTCGCGCTGTTCCAGTGTTTCACCGATACAGACTATGGGCTGCATATTTGCCTGCTGCACAGCCAGCGCTTTGTCAGCCACTAAACTACTGCTTTCACCAAAAAGCGCTCGTCTTTCAGAATGCCCGACGATCACGTATTGAGACCCGAATTCGGCGATCATTGAAGCTGACACTTCACCAGTAAATGCACCAGTGTCTTCAGCGGAACAATTCTGCGCTCCCAAGGCGACACTGGCGCCAGCAATTGCTGTTTGCACATCGCCCAAATGTGCAAAACCTGGGCAGATTAATACTTCTGAACCCAGCGCTTCTGCCCCGCTGGCGATGTCTTTTGCCAGCGCCACAGCAGACGCCCGAGAGCCGTTGAGCTTCCAGTTACCAGCAACTAGTGATGTTCGTACACTCAAGCGAGAAATCTTTCCGACAAAACCGCAAAGAATAACTGATTTTAGGGTGCTTAGTCTAGTATTAAGACGGTTTAAGACAGATTTCTTAGTTTTCAAAGGGCCTTCCGTCTAAGGGCCTTCCGTCACTTCACAATTTGATCGATCAGACCTTGCATAAATCTCACTGTAGTAATCCCATTTCTCTTGAAAGATAGAATTATCCAGTTTATCGGCTCCACTCGGAATTCTTCGCTTCAACTCTGCTTCAAATTCGTCACTATCTGTAAACTCGATTGCCGCGTCTTCTGCAATGGGCAAGATGAAATATATACGCCGGTTGGAGAATCTGCGTTGATTACCAGGATTGCAACTCAGGTAATCAACGGCCATTCTTAAGCCATAGTAGTGACCATTATTCTTACGATAGTCGATGATGGTGGGCGGTACAACAACCTGACCGTCCCAACTGATATACATTTCGGTCGATTCACCCCATTCATAAGTGTAGGGATTATTAGCGTTACCAGAGTACACAGCATAGAGCTTTGTTACCAACAATACCAAGTAGGCCAATCCACCTGCTATGGCAAAATGATGAAATAGCGGTCTTTAGTTGATAAAGTCGTTGTCATCGTAGCTATAT
>CAYTJF010000281.1:0-7439 GCA_964437945.1 uncultured Granulosicoccaceae bacterium | reverse complement strand
GTTCGCACGGTGGTGTGGGAGGCGCTGGTGGTAATATCAGCGCCTACCCGATCACAGCAAAACTTGATGGATTTTTCATATCGGTTTTGGGATCCATTACATTGGTTATTTTAAATTTCGCCTATTTAAGGCATATCAAACGCATTCTCTCCCAGGTTTTCCTTTACATCAATGTAGTCAACAATTTGAAATGGTAAAACATCCTTGATGTAAGCTGCTATGCGGCACTTTAGCTGAACGACCCCAGGAGTAATTTATGGACCTGCAACTCAGCGGTAAGACCGCTCTTGTGACTGGTGCGAGTCAAGGTATCGGACGAGCTACCGCAAAATCGCTCGCCGCTGAGGGTGTGCAGATCGCCATCGCTGCCCGACGTGGTGAGTTGCTGAAAGATGTCGCAGATGAAGTCGCTGCCGCTGGCAATCTACGGCCAATTGTTATCGCGCACGACATCATGCGTGATACCGGACCGGAACGCCTGGGTGTGAAGGCCCTTGAAGCGCTCGGTTCTATCGACATTCTGATCAATTCTGCCGGTGGCAGCCGCAAGGTCGATTTGTATGCAGACGCTGCAACCTGGGATGAAGGCATGAACATGAACTTCAACAGCCAGCGTCGTTTGAGCCATACACTGCTGCCGCAAATGATCGAGCGTCAGTGGGGTCGGATTATTACTATTAGCGGCAAGAACGAACCAGAGAGACATCCGGGTAAAATCAACATTGCCATGTCGGCGAAAGCCGCGATCCACGCTTGGTCCAAAGGGTTATCGAACGAAGTCTCGCAGCACGGGGTTACAGTCAATTGCTTGGGCCCCGGTAAAATCATGAGCGAACAAATCCGTAAAAACTACGACGAGGAACGTCGCCGAAAATATGCTGAAGAGGAAATTCCCATCGGCTACCTTGGCGAACCCGAGGATATGGCCGCGCTGGCAACGTTTCTTTGTTCGCCACTGGCACGTTATATTACCGGTGTTCTGATTCCGGTCGATGGTAGTTTCCGTAAATACGCTTTCTGATCTTAATGCAGCTCCTCAAGCGGTCCCAAAAGCGACACGGCGACCCTGCTTCGAGGTACAGGCCCGTGTTTAACATCATCGTGTGCTGCAATTAAATGATGGACACCGATCCTGTGGTTCATTCTCTTTTTGTAGTACAGTTTGAATGTTTAAAGGTATTAAGTTTTGTGCTATGAGACTAACCTATGAAAAGTAATCCCAAATCCGATAAACCCACCATCGGCGTTATTATCTGTGACCACGGAAGTCGTAGGGCGCAATCTAATGATAGCTTGAAAAATGTGGCTATGCGCTTCGCGGATCGGTTCGCAGGGGAGTCGCAAATAGTGGAGCACGCTCACATGGAGTTAGCGATGCCTGATATCGCCACTGCCTATGCCACTTGCGTACACCGTGGTGCACAGCACATCGTTATTTTGCCTTTGTTTCTCGCCCAGGGGCGGCATTGGACCCGCGATATACCCAGTCTGACAAGTCAGGCTGCAGCCAGGTTTTCATACACGACTTACCAGATTGCAGAACCATTAGGCGTTGACGACCTGTTATTAGATTTACTCAAGAAACGGTTGGATGCAGACGATCAACCCGTATTAGCCAGTGGAGAAACTGATCCACGGCTTAAAGATACGCCTGCAACGGAAAGAAGAATTCAGTGCAGTACATGTCCGTTTGTATTAGATAAAGAATCCGGTGAGGTAAGCGTGAAACCTGGTAGTGGTGTGTAAACTTGTCCGTACAAAGCGATAACGAAGGGTTTTTACTCGACTCTGCCCAGTGGAGTGTACGGCTCGCTGAAGAGATCGCCAAGGAAGAGAATATAAAACTCGATGAAGATCACTGGACTGTCGTTAAATTTATTAGAGACTACTTTGATGAGAAACAAACGGTCCTCGAAACAAAATTTGCGTTAAAGCACTTAAAAAATACGCTTGACGATGAACGAGGAACGCGCCGGTATTTGTATGTGCTGTTTCCCTACGGTTACGGTCAACAGGCCTGCAAAATCGCTGGTATGCGCAAACCTCTTAAACTGATGTTGGATGTATAGCAACCAATCGTCAGACGGCAGCTTTGCTAAGTAACTGAAGCCATAGCTTACGAACTTCCTGGTCGATTTGATCTGGTAACGCCTCTTCCCAAGCCAGATAATCACGTGAGTCTTGCAGGTTGCCATGATGACGTCCCGCAAACAACACACTTTTTTCTGCGAATGATTCATTTTTCGTGGAGCGCACCTGTTCTTGACTTGCAATCTCATTTTCCAGATACACGACACTGACTTCGAATCCCATTGTTTGTAACCAATAGGCGGCAAAGGCAGCACGGCTTCCGGACCCATGATCGAACAGGATCACTGGAACGTGATAACGGGCAATTGACCTATCAGTTTGTTGGATGAGATTTGTTCCGGATATTTTAAGAATATTATGCTCAGCCAGTTGTCCTTTAGCAGCATCATCTGATACATCGAAAAGGTGATCTTGGCTTTGCGTTGCGACAAAGACTTTTAGATCGGCGTTATCCAATTGTTGGTGCTTGATGTTCCACTTACCAAGAAAGTTCTTTATCGGTTTTACATTATCTGTTTCTTTAGCAAACAAACGACTTGCATCAAACTCGCGTTCCATGCCGTCGAGTTGCCACGCCTGTGTACCGCCCTTAAAAATGGCATAAGACCCATCGTATCCTGCTGCCTTTAACGTACACGCACCGATGATAGAACGAGTGCGTCCCGCGCAATGCAGTAATGACATGACACCTGTTTGTTTAAGCACTTCCATATTGGCCAAAAGGAGACTATTGGGCAGACTTTGTGAGTCTGGTATCGTGAACTGTGAGTACTCAGTAGTCGGTCTTACATCGAACAGGTTAGCGTCTTTATAGCTGGCAAGATATTCTGCAGGCGTGACTTCCGGCAAACCAGACGTGTGTGCCACTACTTCCCCGAATGCTTTTGACCATACAAACTCACCTTTAACGAATCCTTGACCAAATGAATCGGGTTGGCTAGTTCTACAGCGCTTAACGTTGGTAAAGCCTAAGCTGGACAATTGACGAATGGCTGCTTCGCTGTGCGTGTCTTGCCAGTCAAGAACATGAATTGGAAAGTTACGGTCCGGCACTAGTCGGAAGATCTGTGGCACTAGCACTGAAAGTGGAATATTCGTGCTGCCAAACCAATGACCATGCACGTGTTCGTGTCGTTCTCGTGTGTCGATTAAAGCAAACGGCTCGTCTGCTTCATACAATGATGTGAAAAGTCCTTCGCTCAATTTGCGAGTACCAATGCATTCACTCGTGCTGTGTTCGTATTAGCAGAAATTCTGCCCTGCTGCCTCCTAAATTGTTTCATAACGGCGCCGCTTGATCTTGCTCATATCCAGACCCTCAATGCGTACCAGACTGGTAGGTCCTGTGCGGACAGGGGCATGCAGATCTCCCTCGTTACAGACATGCGCATCTCCTGGGTGGAGTTTGCAGTTACGCGTTGGTCGAACCTTTCCTGGAACCTTTTCGGTATCTAGTGTAGCCCATTCATAGCTGCTTCTAAACTATCTTATGACCAGCTGCGTGCCGCCCCTGTGTCAAGGTGTATGAAGTCTGAGCCGGGATAGTAACCAACACCGCCTGTATTCATAGCGAGAGCTTCGGCATGCAGTTTGCTCAGCTTGGTTCCTCGAAGGCGTATATCGATAGCCCGACCCTTCGTGTGGTAGCTTTTCTTTGCAACACCAGATGATCTCTTACGCAGCATGTTATTTGTAGCCGGTGAACGATAGCCTGAAATAATTTCGAAAACTTCGTTACCACCACAACGCTGTTGCAGTGCCCACATCTGATCAAACAATCCACGGTCCATTGTAGTTGTTTCGTTTTCACGGTGATCGCGCAGCAAAACATTCAACTTACTCAGAGCAGCATGATCGTAAATGCCATCGCGACAGAATACGACTTCCAGAGTTTCACCAGTATGAGTGTTGAACAATTTAAGTGATTTTGCAACTCGAGGAGGAGCTGTAAGTGCTCCTGCCATGGTATCAGGACCTGTGGCTGTCACTGTCGCCGTTGCTACAGCTGCTTTAACCGCCGTTTTAAGAAAAGCTCTTCGTGTAGGATTCTGTGTAGTCATATAAATGCTCGCTTAGGCGTAGTCTTATTTTTATTGGGTCGGACTCTTTGGTCGTGTACCCCTGTTGTGCGAAGTATTTTATCCATTCATCCCCTCGTTGTCTCCATCGCGAGCGTGACAGCATCCACATTTAATTCAGTCGATTGGTGTCGTATTAATGAATTTGTGAACTTCGTTTCTTTAAGCAAAGCACAGTTTTTTCACAACCCTTTGTATTGGCTAATTTTAATGTCGTTTTTTTTGTTTCGCCTGGCACTCGCTTTTTTCGGGCACATGTCACACAGATCAATTAAGACAAACGAATACAGGAACGGCTGCTCAGAGATTACTGCCAAAGCACAATGTGATTACAGGCTGCAGCAACCCCTCAAGACGCGCGGTACAACGACGAAGAAAATCGAGATGAGACCTAATTAAATTCGCTGCCATGCTTTTGTTCTTGCAAAATAGTCAATGAGTGGTTGGTTAGTGGCAATGAAACGGGTTCATTAATTTCCGCAGAGATATCAGCTGCCGAGTAGGTTTCCATGACCGTTCGTGCGTGTTCAGGTGACACCATGACTTCAGTATCCATTAGTACGGCCTCAAGAAAATGAATTGTCTCTGGGCCCATTTGTCCAGCAAATGCATGATCTACTTGTTCGCCCGGCATTGTTGACATCGGGTATTGCGTACCGTCTTTCACCGTGTTCAGCCAGTTGTCGCGGCTGGTATCATCAAGTATGAGGGCACCCTCAGTGCCAGTGATTTCAATCCATGTGCCACAATAATTCGGATAGCTCGGCGGCAGGTTCCAGCCACCTCCAACCACAACTAACGTGCCATCATCCATTGTTACTGTGTTCCACATGCAGTCATAAGACCCGTTGAGTTCTTGCATGTAACCGTATGCACCCTGGCTATATACACGCACTGGTTTGGCGGGTGCTAATAACCAGAAAACAAAGTCTAAATCGTGTGTACTTTCCATCGCCGCAGGTGAAAGTTTTACTCTATTGGCGATTTTTTTACCGAGGTTGCGAGACAGATGCCGGCTCACCATAACATTAACTACTTTGCCAAGTTTACCTTCTACAATAGATTTTTTTGCATAGGCAATTTTTGGGTTGAATCTTTGTGAATAGCCGATAGTGAATTTAACGTTCCTGGCGTGCGAAAGCTCGATAAGCTCGTTGGCTTCGTCCAGGTCCAGTGCGATAGGCTTTTCTAGCAGCACGTTTTGTCCTGCCTCCATGCATGCCTTTGCTATAGGGAAATGAGTATCTTCTGGTGTCGTTGAAATGTAGACCACTTCAATAGCTGGGTTGTTGACTATATCCATGTAGTCAAGAGTCGCGGATACAGGATTGGTGAGTTTTTTTACTTCTGCAAGACGCTCAGGCTTAATCTCACATATGTGCAGCTTGTCTACCAGAGCAGAACGTGAAAGTGTTTCAGCACGGATCCCACCACACCAGCCAGTTCCGATAACGGCAACTTCAACCTGTCTCATAGCTTATTCCTTCACGGGTTTTATTCTTTAGACCAGCCGCGTATTGTACTGCAAGCATGCCAATTATTCCCTGGCAGGATTACTTGCGTCCCCTGCCTTCCATAGCAGCGACTGCAGCACCGGCAAATACCAGTGGCGCTGCCAGCAGAAAACTTGTAGAAAGTGGATAGCTGAAGATCATCAAATCCGCTAACAAAGGCCATAGAAAAGCGATATATTCAAACGGTGCCGCACGCGAGGCCTCAGCGAAGCGAAATGAAACGGTCATTGCAATATGAGAGACACCACCGAACAACCCGGCTCCAATCAGCAGTATTAAAGTAGCGCCCTCTGGCTTGATCCAACCCCAGGGTATCGTAAACAAAGCGCCAGCCAATGACGCAAGTACAAAATACAAAGCGATAGCACCAGGACTTTCAGTGCTGCTCAGACTGCGTATTAAAATAAGCGACAATGCAGAGAGCACTGCCGATGCCAATCCCAGTGAGATACCGATCAGGCGCAATCTTCCAATCGTACCTCCTCCCAACTCAGGCCATACCAGCATCACAACGCCAGAAAACCCAAGCACCAGGCCCAGTACTCGCCAAATCGTAAGTCGTTCCGAGAGTAATAACACTGCGCCGATAGCGGTGAGCATCGGCGAGAGCTGGGCAATAAGTACAGCTTCAGCCACTCCCAGGCGCGCCAGCGCGGCAAACGATGCAAACAATGACAGCGCTCCGAAGCTTGCTCTTAGAAAGTGATCGAATGGTCTTTTGGTTGCAAGACCTTGCGGAAACTCATTGCGAAGATAGAGAAATAAAACTAATGGAATGACAGCAAAAAACGATCGAAAAAATACAATTTCGCCCAGCGGTACCTCATCGCTGACCGCTTTTACGCAGACATACATCCCTGCCATTAACACACCTGAGAGTATGCGCAGACCTATCCCAAGGTTTGGTCTATCAACCAGACTCACGATGTTGATCCTGCTGCGCTAACGCATCGCGTAATGCGTCGCCCACCAGGTTGATGGAAAGCACGCAGGCCACCACAGCAAAGCCTGGCCAAATCATTTGCAATGGCGTTGATCGCATGTGTATACGCGCATCGAGCAGCATCGTTCCCCATTCGGGCATTGGAGGTTGCACACCGAATCCAAGAAATCCTAACGCCGAGATACCCAGGATTGCGCGAGCAAACATACCCGTCCACACCACTGCCAGCGACGGTAGCAGCGCGGGTAAATAATGCCAGCGCGCAATGGAAATCGCAGACAGTCCTGCAAGCCTTGCCTGCAAAACATAACCGCGTGATTGAAGGGTCAGCCCAATACCACGGGTTACACGGCAATAACGCATCCATCCAGTAACACTCAGTGCAAAGATCAGACTGCCGGTACCTGCACCAAGCACGCCAGCGATAACAACAGCCGCAACCAGTTCAGGAAAAGCCAAAAATGTATCGGTGGTACGCATGACCAGCCAGTCTGCATGTTTGCCCCCGAGCACGGCGATCAGGCCAATCAAGGTGCCGATGCAAAGTCCGATGATCGATACCAGAAATGCCAACCCTAATGACCAGCGTGCGCCAAACAACAGCCTGGAAAAAATATCGCGACCCAATGCATCTGTGCCCAGTGGCCATTGTGCGCTCGGTGGGCTAAGGCGATTGGGAATGTTTATCCCAGTTGGATCGTAAGGTGCTACCAGCGGCCCGAATACAGCAATTACAACAAAAATGGCAGAAAGCCCAATCACACTACGCATTACGTTCACCGATTCGCGGGTCGATCAAACGATATGTCAAAT
>CAYTJF010000280.1:0-7445 GCA_964437945.1 uncultured Granulosicoccaceae bacterium | reverse complement strand
CTAACAACCACGATGAGGAACAGTTGCGCACAATGCGTGTTCTCAGGTACTGGGGTTGCGCGTTGAGCGCAACTGATTGCTCCATCGTATCGTTAGGTGGCAGGGCGCTAAGTTCGCTTTACTCTTGTAGTATGTATTTATCCAAAAATGTATATGCCGCTTCCCTCATACTGGCATTGAATATATGCTTTCCCTGCCAAATTTTAAGTTTCAGATGCCCTAAAGGAAATTCACCAACAGCGTAATCATAAATTGCCTGAGCACCTTGAGACCACTTGTCATCATCTGTAGCCGATATATACAGTGCCCTGGGTGATATTAACTTTACTATATCTTCAATATCACCTTGCTCCAATATGCCAGGAACACAAAATTCTGCTTGTACACCAACCTCTTTCGGGAGCGAGTCTTTGAAATTAACACAACCACAATTTGATACCGATGCTCTTATGCGATCATCATTAGCTGGCGCCCAAATTGCCATCCTGCCACCATACGAGTGACCGATAAACCCGATACAGTTTTCATCCACACATTCGCTATCTGTGAGCAAATCTATTCCGGCAGATACATCCCCAAGAACCTTCGCGATCAATGTTTTGCCTTGAACTAATCGAGACACCAACTCGTGATACTCAGCTCTGCCTGTAGGGTAACTCCAATTACGATCTTCAAACGCTATCGCATCTGGAACCAGCACTACATAACCTCGACGCGCCAATTCTGGGGCAATAGCCTGATCCGGATCTCCCTCAAGCCCTGCAGGCTCGCTCTTCCCCAGCTCAAAATTACTTGCATGCTGATGATGACAGAATATCGCAGGTAGTCTATTGGTAAAATTTAATGGCTTAAGCAGGTAGGCTCGGATACGCTCACCCGGCTCCACGTCATATTCAATCTCAAACAACGTATATCCGTCGCACTGCTTTTTCGACAGAACTTGTTTGTTTGGTGGGCCACGATCGGGAAGTGGTCCAATCAATTTTCTGAATTCAGAACGTCTCACTTTTAAATAGCATTCGTCTCAGACCTAAGCATTAAAGCACGTCATATTGGTATCAATTATCTCAAGGTAAATTCCGAGTGACACCTAACACCTCACTCACAGGCGTTGGACACGGGGTGCGGTTCTGCGTGGAGCGCAGGTTCGCGCCCTGTGTCCAACGTCCTTGCGCAGTGATTTGTTAGGTTTGCATGTGAATTGTTTCAATCTTCTATTTTTTTAGAATCAAATCCGCACTAAGTCATTCTATGAAACTAACAATATATAAAACTTTGCAATGAAATGAGTCCCTATAACTAAAACAATCCGCTCGGACTATGCCACCCTCTTCTATTGTAGCTAAGCAACGTTCACGGAATCCGAGGATAGATGACTCTGAATTCCTCACATACTATTGGCATACTCTGGCTTGGTTCCTTTCCAATACGTTTGCACTCCCTACCGAAGTACGACCAGTGCACCTTTCTCCAATACGTCAGCGTCTTGTCGCCTTCGCCCTCTGTCGCTGCAAATTGCTCAGTGACTTCGGCGAAAGGCACAATAACTACATCTGTACTTTCCATCACACATAATGGCTTTGAATGCCAATCGGTAACCACACTTAGGGCCCCTGGCTCAGGAGGTAGCTTGTTGTCCGCCTCATAGGACCAGAGCAGACCAGCAGTCGCTCGCTTAACACCCGACAAAACCAGCTTAGCAAGATCGTTGGCATCGTGTTCATTGTCGTCGAAATGGAACGCCTCGTAGAAGCGATACGACGCGTCGTAGTCTACCGAGGCCTGAAACTCCTCCCAAAAGGATTGAATACTTGTAGGAACAATCATATGCAATCCTGCTGCGCAATATCGCTGATGAATATTATTTTCATAAGAGAGCCTTACTAGGATTATTCGGCAAACCTAACACTTTAAATATGATGTGTGTAAAACAGCACTTTGCCAGCTATCTCCCAATCAAAAATTCGTCCTATGTGCATGCCATTAACACTTACATTAAACACAACCATTCAATTGTTCTTATAAAGATAAGGAGGTGTTAGGTGAATCGGTAACCTCACAGTAGTAACGGTCAATAATGATTGGTTTCACTTTACATCACCAGACTCTAACTCGCTCTACTTCTGCGCAAGGTAATAACTAATATAAGCACCGCAAGCAACATTAGCACTGAACTCGTTGCAGACGAAAACAGAAACCACGGGTCGCTTCCAGTAACCGAAAATGCCTGGCGGGATGTTTCTTCTAATCGGGCACCTAAAATAAAAGCGATAACAAAAGGCAATGGTGATATGCCGGTACGCCGCATTAGATATCCCAGAACACCAAACCCTAAGGTGAACCAAACAGCGGCCAGTCTGGTTTCCTGAATATAAATGGCGGTCAGCGTTAATAATAGAATGGATGGCAATAAGTAGTGCTTTGGTACTCCAGTCATGACGCCCATGGCACGCATGACTTTTCCACCGATGATCCAGTTCATTATATTGGCCAGCATCATGATAGTGAAAATGCCAAACGCCACGATTAGTTCGGGGTTGATCGTACCCTCTGTCATTCTAAAAACAGATGGACCCGGATTAAAACCACCGATTGAGTCAGCCGCAAGAATCAGAAAAACAGCCGCTGCGTTACCAGGAATACCCAGTGATAAAACCGGAATAAGATTGGCTCCGGAGACAGACGAATTTGCGGCCTCCGTTGCAGCAACGCCTTCGGGAGCACCTTCACCAAATGGAATGTCGTTAGTACCTGATTTTTCACTACGTACTTTTGCAGTGGTATAACCCAGTGTAGCAGCAAGTGTGGAGCCAACACCAGGCAACGCACCGATAACCGTTCCAATAACAGCAGAGCGCGCTACGTAAGGTCCAATTTTTTTGATCAGAGCAAAGCCCAGTTTTGTATCGTCATGTTTTGCAGCTTGACGCTGACTCGATGCGCTTTTTACGCCCTGCTCACGAATGTCCTGCATTGACTTAAACACCTCGCCAACAATCAACACACCGAGCACTGCTGAGCCCACAGAAAAACCTTGCGCCAGGGCTTCACTGCCAAAGGTGAGTCTTGGAGAAAAATCTTCGCCTGTACCGATAAAGGCAGTAAGCAACCCTAATCCCACTGCAATAAGCCCCTTACCAGCTGAATTTCCAATAACAGCAGCTATAAACGTCATTGATAATATGAGCAATGCTGTTTTCTCGGGAAAATCCAGATAGCGTTCAACCAATATGGCAAGAAACGGTGCGCATAAAATCAAAACGATATCTGAAAACGTATCGCCACTTGCACTACTAAAATGCGCAACCTTAAGCGCCTTTTTTGCCTCTCCACGCTTAGCCATCGGGTAGCCGTCAAGCGTTGTCATGAAAGCATCAGGCGTACCAGGTGTATTAAAGAGAATAGCAGGCACAGCACCTCCGACAGTCGCACCTTTCATGATTCCGATAAGAAAGCCAAACACTGGCAATAACGCACTTTCGTGATAACCAAAAATGGAGATCAGTATTGGCAAGGCGACAGCCATTGCCATTGGACCTGCAAGCCCTGGTGTAGAGCCAACCACAATACCGACAAGAAATCCGCCAACGACCATCAAAACAGTTATGGGGAGTTCCATACCAAACAGCAGATAGTCAGGACTAAATTGAAATACAGCCTGCACACCCAACAACAAATGATCAATCCAGCCGCCCACTAGCTAACCATCCTATACATCTCCGTTTGGTGGCAGCAAAAGATCATCGAACGGCAAGTCATAAAAAACGATAAGCAACAATACAACAACTATTGCAACGAAAAAGTGAACAGGCTTTATTCTTTTTTCGGTATAGGCAATGAGCGTTACAATCATAAAGATTGCACCTACGGTGAACCCTATGTACTTCCACGGCGCCGTATCTCGTAACAGACGGTACTCTGCCTCCACATCGAACAGATACAGAACCATTGGTCCAACGTATCGCATCAACAATATTGACAATGATGCGAGCAGTAAAATAATTAGCGCATGCAGGAAGTCCGATCGCTGTAATAGTCGAACAGACTGGCCCGGCTTTTTAGCAATAGACCCATTTGTGGAAACAGACCCAGAGTTTGTTGAAGAAGTGGGCTTTACATTATCAGAAGAGTCACTGTTTTTTGGGTTGCGAATCTGCTGTTGCAATAAAAGTAAAACGCCACCCAATCCTATTAGCAAAGCTGCCAGGGTTGGAGCAAATGCATCGCCAAGACGAACCTGGCGACGCACTTTTTCGATAATTCCGGTTTCCACATCAAGCGGAATCCAGACAAACACAATGGCGCAACACAGTAGAAGCGCCAGGATACCGAGCCAGCGGTTAATTGTTGCCGTCGGCATTTAGATTGATCTTGTTTAAATATTTACTCGGACGCCTTCATTAGTTCAGCGGCACCTTCAGAATCATCACTGAGCCGAGCATCCAGTTCGTCACCCATGATAACTAACGATCCGCCAAACGCTTTCTTGATCAGACCACCCACTTTTGATTCAGGGTCACTGGCGACTGCTGAGATTTTTTCCGCTAAAGCTTCCCGCGCTTCGTCCGGCATACCTCCAGGCCCTACGATCATAAAATAAGCACCGGCATCATAGTCAACACCAAGGTCTTTGATCAAAGGTGCATCGGGTGAAATATCTAATGGCTTGGTTAGTCCACTTGCCAGATTAACCATGTCCCCTGCAAGCACCGCTTTGGTTTGCACACCCGCACCCCATCCAATGTCAACGTCTCCAGCGTTGATGGCATTCATAACAGCTTTGCCACCTTTAAGCGAAACAATATTAAATTCCACATCGTTGGCTTTGCCAAGCAAATAGGCAAGGTCACCCAAGCGAGGACTCATTACACCAAAACTGATTTCTTTTCCGTCTTTTGCGGCCATGAAAACGTCTTCCATGGTTTTATAACCACTGTCTGTTTTAGCAACCACACCCATTTGCGTGCCAGCCGTTGTAGTGATAGCCGTGAAATCGCTTAACTCCAACCCCGACCCTTCCGCCGCAACGCGATTGTATCCAAGAGTCTCGGTTACAACCATACCGATAACCGTGCCATCGTTCGGCTGACCTTTCATTGCTGAGAGCAGGTTTATGCCACCTTTACCCGTCACGTTCTCTGGAATAAATTTCCAGCCTTTTGATGCTTCGATATCTTCTGCAATCAACCGCGCTTGTGTGTCAGCACCACCCCCGGCAGCAAAACCAATCATGAGCTTGATAGGACCAGGTGGCTGCCAATCGGCTGCCTGAGTTGTACCCACAGATAACGCAATTGCAAACAAGCCAGCAATAACCACTCGCATGGTATTGATCATTGAAATTTTCATAGTCTTCTCCTAATAGTGCTGACAATAATTCTACAAATTGGTTGACAGGTCAAGTAATTTCGACAAAGCTGTTGAACACTGATTTGTAAAATAGCGACCCCTGGTGAAAAAACCGTCGACATCAGCTAAGAACGCTGCGGATTACGCCGACTATGTGACGTATCGGATCTCGCAGCTGAATTCGAAAATGAATGCACAAGGTGCACGGCTTCTACGCGAGCAATGCGACTTGAGTGTTGTGCGATGGCGATTAATAGCGCTGGTAGCAGGTTCATCAGGACCGGTAACGTCAAGCCAGCTTGCAGCCACCATAGAAATGGATCCAGGACAGTTCAGTCGCAACCTCAAAGCACTGATTGAGGAGGGTCTTATCACCAGTCAATTGAATAAATCGGATAACCGACAACATGTTTTAACCTTGAGCAAACTGGGTCGTGCCCGATTCAACAAGGCAGAACCAGTAATGAAAAAACGCCGTGAGTCAATCATGAACGGATTATCGCTTGCAGATAGAAAGACTTTCTTTCGGGCACTGGATCAAATTGAAAGTAATTTAAAAACCGAACTACGCAGTAAATCGCATGCCCGATAATTTACTCATCATTATGTCTGACGAACATCAGGCCCGCGCCATGGGTTGTGCTGACCATCCGTTTGTAAAAACTCCCAATCTGGATAAATTGGCTGAACGAGGCCTGCGATTTATCAATGCCTATACCCCCTCCCCTATTTGCGTACCAGCACGAGCTGCATTTGCAACTGGTCGTTACGTACATCAAAACCGCTTGTGGGATAACGCCATGCCTTATACAGGCAGCATCCCAGGATGGGGCCACGCCTTGCAGGCAGCGCAAATACCAGTAGAAAGTATTGGTAAACTGCACTACCGCGACGAGGCTGACCCGGCCGGATTCGATCATGAGCATATGCCAATGATGGTTGTCGATGGCGTGGGCATGGTGTGGGCTTCAATTCGAAAAGAAGACGAACGTGTTTTTGGTAAAAAACGCATGCTCGGTGAATACATTGGCCCTGGCGACAGTGCTTATACCGAGTACGACACAGCGGTAACGGTGCAAACAAAACACTGGCTATCCACCCGCGCACATGAGTTGGGTAAACCATGGTGTTTATACGTCGGACTGGTTGCACCACATTTTCCGTTTGTTGTGCCACAGGCATTTTACGATATGTATCCCTTCGACTCGCTGCCCGAAGTCAAGCTACATCCTGCTACCGGTTATCAGCGTCATCCGTGGATTGAAAAGCAAAACGCCATGATGGACTCAGAGGCAAACTTTAAATCACCCGAAGAAAGACTTGCAGCAATGGCATGCTATTACGGCCTTTGTAGCTGGATGGACCACAACGTCGGCATAATCATGGGTGCGCTTGAGCAAGAGGGATTACTCAATTCCACAACCGTTGTGTATACCAGCGATCATGGCGATAACGTCGGTGCCAGGGGCTTGTGGGGTAAGTCTAATATGTATGAAGAGTCGAGTGCCATACCTCTGATTGTGGCAGGTAATGGCGTCGATGCCGGACAATGTGCTACGCCAGTGAGCTTACTGGATTTATCGGTAACCATCAGTGATCATTTCGATCGAACCATACCAACGGATGTGCAACATGCAGAACCGGTAGGCGAAAATCTTTTATCGCTCGCACAGCATGATGTTGACAATAAGGGATACGACAAAGATCGAGTTGTATTCAGTGAATACCATGCAGCTGGTGCAGTATCCGGTGCGTTCATGATCAGAAAAGGCGCCTACAAACTCATCCACTACCAGGGTTTTGAGCCAGAGCTGTTTAATCTCGAGCACGACTTTGAAGAGCTGGACAATCTTGCTAACAAAGCTGACCACAAAGATATTCTTGATGATCTATTACGCGAATTACATACCATCTGTGATCCGGCTAAAACCGATGAACTTGCGCACAGCGATCAGGCAAAGTTAATAGCGCGTCTGGGTGGACGGGAAAAAGCGCTAACACTTGGTGCCCCCGGCGCAACGCCACCACCAAAACTAGGTGCATGAACAATGAAAATTACCTTATTAGGCACCGGTTCCCCAGAAGCCAGCACCCGG
>CAYTJF010000279.1:0-7447 GCA_964437945.1 uncultured Granulosicoccaceae bacterium | reverse complement strand
ACGAACACAGACAGACTCGCTGAATCCTAATTTATCTGGTGGACGGACTACTAGTTTGATGTAACCGCTGATCCATGGCAATCGCCATTGCAAGCGCGCTTATATTCGTCCTATTTCGCCAATGCTTCTCGAGTGACGCCACTGCACTATAATCAAACCAGACCCGTGCCTTGCCCTGCAGACAATCTGTAATACCATGTCCAGCAAAGAACCAAGTTCTTCCAAGACCTTACTCGAAGCAACCCAGCTGAACAAGCGATTGGGTCCGGATTCCGGCATTCATGATCTGTCCATAACCTTGCACCGTGGTGACATACTCGGCTTGCTGGGCTTAAATGGTGCAGGCAAATCAACGACATTAAAAATGCTCGCTGGAACACTGGTTCCAGATAGTGGTCAGGTTACTATCAGTGGTTTTTCCATGGCCGAGGCACCACTACAAGCTCGGCAGCGCATTGGCTTCCTGCCAGACGCGCCTCCGTTATTTAACGATATGCGCGTTGCTGACTATCTGCATTTTTGTGCAAAACTACGTCGGGTGAACAATGCGTCCACAGCCGAAAAGCTCGAAGCCGCTCTACATCTTTGCGACCTGAATAGTGTCGCTCGCCAACGTATCGCGCAGCTCTCAAAAGGTTTTCGACAGCGTGTTGGTTTAGCGCAAGCGCTCATTCACGAACCCGATGTGCTATTGCTGGATGAACCGAGTAATGGCCTGGACCCAAACCAGATGCAAGGCATGCGCAGCATCATTTCGCAATTCGGCGAAAAACGCGCTGTGATTTTTTCAACGCATTTGTTAAACGAGGCAAAGGCGGTGTGTAATCGCATAGCAGTAGTTCATCAGGGTCGCCTTATTCACAAAGCCAATGTATCTGACGATGATGTACAGCTAGAAGCACTTTTTACCGGTCTGGTGCACGAACAACCACAGGTAGCTAAAGTATGATTGGCGCGATCGCCGGATTCGAATCCCGTTCTCTGCTTCGCTCATCGCAAACATGGCTTATAGCGGGCGTCACTGCCATAGTGTTTGCGTACCTGTTTTTACAGGCACTCGAAACCTATCTCGATGTCCAACCCAGCCTGGCAATGCAAGATCATCCGACAGGATTAAGTGGATTTTTAGCTGTTCGGTATCTCGCACCTTTGGTTATGGTATTCGCACTTATCGCACCGTTACTGGCGATGAAAAGTTTTAGCGACGAATATCGTCAGCAAACATTGGCATTGTGGCAATCATCCCCGGTATCCACAACTGCGCTTGTGGTCGGTAAGTTCACAGGGGTATCTGCTGTCATAGTGTTACTAGTGGCGATAGCCTGTCTTATCGCCTTGTTTATGCGTCTTTTCACACCTCTGGATTTAGGCGTGCTCGGTGCATCAGCTTTGGGTTTAACACTGGCAAGCCTTGCATTCACCGCCATTGGGCTATTTTTCTCGTCGATGACGCGCCATGCCATTATCGCAGTAGCTGCCAGTGTACTGGTGTTAGCATTACTTTGGCTGCTGGGAAGTACATCTAGCGAAAGTGCCTTGATGAGCGCGCTTGGCTTATTTGCTATCCCGACACACCTGGCTGGTTTCTTTCAAGGCTATGTTGGCTCTGGCGATGTTGCCTACTTTGTCGTTTTAATTGTGTGTTTCATTGCAATGACAATAATACGCATGGACTCATTGCGGCAATCTGGTGCCTAACCAATGAAGCGACATTCATTTCAGTACTCAATATTGTATGTATTGATTGTTGGCATTGCACTGACAATGATCTGGATAAGCAGTAGAACCAATACCAATATTGACTTAACCGCAAACAAGCGACATGCCTTGAGTGAGCAGACCGTTAAAGCGGTCAAATCACTGCAAGGGCCGGTCAGCATCACAGCGGTTGTTGGTCCAAGTGCCGTACAACGCAATACATTGACTGAACTTGTATCGAGGTATCAATTACACAATCCATTGATCAATCTGGCTTTCGTTAATCCCGAAACCGATCCTGAACGAGCGCGACAACTAAACGCTGCTTCTGGCGGCGAATTAATTGTGACTGGTATGGGCCGTGAGCAGCGTCTGCAATCCGTGTCAGAACGATCACTCACCGGCGCATTGCGACAGCTCAATCGGGAGGGTGAACGTAAGCTTGCCTTTGTGGTTGGACACGAAGAACGCAGTGCTATCGATGCAGGTGCCAGCAATTGGACAGCACTTAGTGCTCGATTGCGCAGCATAGGACTCAACAGCGAAGCCTTGAGCCTGGTCACCAACCCGCGCATTGGCGATGATGTTGATGTGCTGGTGATCGCCGACCCAAGACGACCCTATTTTCCCGGTGAGATTGCAAGCTTGCTGGAGTATATTAATCAAGGTGGTAGTCTGTTATGGCTCAGTGAAACCAACTTGAATAAACAAACCGGCTCCGGTCTGGCTGCATTGGGGTTGGAGCTCGGAATAGAGCCCATGCCCGGTGTCATAGTCGATACCGCCAGCGCGGCCGCAAACGCTGGTTCTGCAAGTTTCGTTATTCTAAATAGTTTTTCACAACACCCGGTGACACAGGGCCTGACCAGCCCTATTCTGTTACCACAAGCTAAAGCGCTTGCCGTCACAGCCCTTGCTGGTCAAACACTACTACCGCTACTGCAGACACCCGAAGCAAGCTGGACCGAGACTGGCGCATTGGAAGGTGCTGTTCAATTTGACCAAGACAGTGATGAGCAGAGTGGGCCTTTGGTTGTAGGCGTAACCATCGAACGAGAGATTAAGGGTAAACAACAGCGCATTGCCGTGATCGGCGACGCTGATTTTGCCAGCGACCAGTTTATTGGCAACGGTGCCAATTTGGGTTTTGCCGAAAGCCTGATGCTGTGGCTATCTGGCGAATCTGATGCACTGTCGTTTGTTACCATGCCTGCACCAGATGCCAGCCTGACACTGAGCCGGCAATCGATACTACTGATAAGCATCAGTCTATTATTTATTTTGCCACTAATACTGTTTGTGATTGCAGGAGTCACCGCTTGGCGCCGTCGACGTAAATGAGCACACACTCATCCAGACGCACACTCATCACTATCGTACTAGCATGCGTGTTTTTACTGGCCCTAGGCATAATTGGGTGGATAGAGTTCGGCCATTCCCGAGCCGCCCCCCAGGCAATAGCCAACATTGACTCCATTATCATTAAACGTAACGGTCATGCTGACATAACATTGGTTAAGGCAGGTTCTATCTGGAAAATGACAACACCTTATGAGCTTGATGCCAATACGCAACGCATCGAACCACTGCTCAGTTTGGGTACTGCTGGTTTCGATGGTTACGATAAAGCGGAAGTAGACATACCAGCTACTGGTCTGAACTCACCCGGTGCCAGCATCACCATTGGTTCACGTGAGTTTTCGCTGGGTGAAACCGATGCAGATGGAGAACGACGTTACACGCTGGTTGATGATAAGGTCAGCTTTGTTCCTGGCTGGGTGTGGTCTCTGGTGCACGGCGGCGTTACCGCTTTTTCGGATTTAAGCGTGTTTACTCAATTGCCCGAGGATACTTATTTGGTTAAAGGTAACGATATCACCAAACTGCCTAATGTTGACCAATGGGAGGAACTGCAGGCCGATACAATTTCGGACTGGCCAGGTGATACTGCCAGCTTGCCAGAGGGCGGTTCTGATGAATCCGTTTGGTATTTGAGCGCTACTAATGATGCAAATTCAGTTGAACCTCTGGCAAGGTTGCTTCGCCTCGAAGATCGCACTTTAATCAACACACAACCAGGCTTTGCATTTGCGATCAGCAATGCACGACTTGATACCCTGCTGAATCAGTAGACCATGCCAGAGTTACCGGAAGTTGAAACCACCCGCCGAGGTATTGAACCGTTCTTGCTTAATGAGTCGGTAACCAGCCTGACAATACATCAATGGCAGTTACGCTGGGCCATTCCCAAAACCATCAGGCAACTAAAAAATCAGCTCATCACCGCGGTTGAAAGGCGCGGCAAATACATTCTGATAAAAACCGATATTGGTCAAGCTATTGTGCACCTGGGAATGTCGGGCAGTTTGCGTGTTTGCACCGATACCAACGAGCCGCGCAGGAAACACGATCACGTTGAAATGCGCTTGAGCAATAAGGCACTATTGCGTTTCCATGACCCGCGTCGTTTCGGTTGTTTGTTATGGCAACCAGCATCCAAGCCCACGCATAGCCTGCTCGACAAGCTCGGACCTGAGCCATTACTTGATGATTTCGATGCTGCACACCTTATCGGCGCCACACGTAAACGAAAAGTGCCAATCAAGAACTTGATCATGAACAGCCACATTGTTGTGGGTGTTGGAAACATATACGCAAGTGAAGCACTGTTCATGGCAGGCATTCGACCAACGCGTGCGGCGGGCAGATTAACGCATAAGGATTGTGAAAATCTGGTTGCGGCTATTAAAGCGATTTTGCAACAATCGATTGACCAGGGTGGCACCACGTTACGAGACTTTGTTAACAGCAGCGGTGAACCAGGCTACTTCAAACAATCGTTGTTTGTTTATGGCCGCGAAGGCGAAGCTTGTCAGCGATGCAGCACGAACATTAAGCACAAAGTACTGGGGCAGCGTTCAACGTTTTATTGTACCCAGTGTCAACGATAATTATCGACACGCTCAATTACCTCAGAACCAATTACTTCTGAACCAACAACATCCGAATCAGCAACGTTTAAATTGGTTTAAGCCGACTCAAAAAAAGCCACGACAGCCTGCACAGACTTACGCGCCTCCATAGCCTTACGATGCGCCTTCACCTTGGGGTACTTGTTAATATCTACCCCATCCGAATCCATCCATGTGGATATTCGATACAGATAAGGATCGCTGATACTAAAGTTATCGCCATGCACCCACGGCCCTTGCAGCAGCTCAGCTTCAATTAAATCTATGCAAAGCCCAAGCGTTTTCGGCACGTATTCAGTCATTGCCTTTTGCGCAGCAATGTCATCAACCCACCGATGCCCTCGCATTTTATGTGCGTGTGCAACATGAACAGTCGAACACAGGTAACTGTTAAACGAGTTAATAGTGGCTTGTTTGAAAATGTCTTTCGGCAAGGCGATAGATGAGTTCGGTGCCATTTCGGCCACATACGTAAGAATGGCTGGTGTTTCTGTTATAACCCCTTGATCTACTATCAATGACGGCACTCGAGCCTTTGCGTTAATTTTTAAATAGTCTGCACTGGTTTGTTCCTGCTTGGAGAAATCCAAAGCCACAGCCGTATAGTCGAGCCCGGATTCTTCCAAAGCTATGTGCGAAACCCAGCCTATACTGGCTTGTGCTGTGTATAACGTGATGCTCATATCTATCCTCTATTCTATCCTCTATTTTATCCTCTATCCTTTTTCTGCCCGTGTAACCCTCTGCTGCGCTAAATTCGTGTGACGAATGTAAATTATTTGTATCAGTTTTAACACACTTGTTGATAATGGCAAACTTCTTTAGGTTTGATTGAAAGTATAATCCAGTCTGTTAGTTTGTCGCCGTGGGCAATCAACTAATGAAGTTCTCAACCAACATAACCACATGAACCTAACCTCACTGATAACTAAATGCACCCAGTGTGACAAATAAAAAATGTGAAATACATCTAGCGTTTAACTAACCAATATCGTTAGATTAAATAGTATTTATCTTCAGCAAAATTTATTCACGTAAATGAAGTTCAAACAAAAAGGAATTGGCAATGAACATAGCAACTGCAAACATAGCAACTGCAATAGCGCAAAAAATATCCAGGCAAAGAATAATTGAGCCCAATACCGCGCTTGAAGAATTGTATACCAACTACTCGCTTTCACAATTACAGGTCATGCTGGAAAACGAACCAGACAAAGCGCTATTACAAAAATGGCAAGCCACAGCAGATTCACTGCGTGAGGAACTTAAATTGGCTATTGATTTTGTCAAGAACGACTGATCAGCATTCTGTAATCAAAAGGTTTCTACCCATGATTTTTGTAGACATGACTTTTGTAGAAATGAGTTTGTAGAAGTGAGTTTTGCAGAAGCCAGATAAGGTAGCAACCCGACTTCTTTAATGGCCGTTTTTGATGAGCTTCATATTGCTCTGCATTACCGCGCAAATACCAAGATGTGCTAATCACAGGATAATCGCCACACGTTAAGAAGATGAAGGTTAAGAAGATGAAGGCGGGTTACGCATCAAAGATTCATATTTCAACTGCAGTTGTTCCTGGGTTTCCGGATTTTTGGTATCCACCAATATGCATTCAACCGGACAAACAATAGTGCATTGAGATTCATCGAAGTGCCCCACACACTCTGTACATAAGTGCGGGTGAATTTCATAGATCTCTTCACCCATGTATATAGCGTCGTTGGGGCACTCGGGCTCGCACACGTCACAATTAATGCATTCGTCTGTAATCCACAATGCCATCAGAAGCTATTTTCCTGCAGGTTAGTTTGGCAAAAGTTATCGACTTTGAAACTTACGTTCAAATTCAGTTTTGACCAGCGGATGAACGAAGTCACTGTAGTCGCCTTCCAATTTGGCAATTTCACGCACGATACTGGACGATAGAAACGTAAAGTCTTGAGCTGCAGCGATAAACACGGTTTCAACCGAAGGTAACAGATGCCGATTAACACCGGCTACCTGCACTTCGTAATCAAAGTCTGAAATGGCACGCAAACCCCGCACAATCACAGTTGCGTTAACCTCTGCGGCAAAATTTACCAATAATCCAGAGAATGCGCATACTTTTATATTCGGTAAGTCTGCCAAAATATCCGTCGCCATCTGCACACGCTCATCGAGATCAAAAAACGGCGACTTCTTGTTACTCGGGTCACCGGCAACACCAACGACCAGGTCATCGAACATCGTACTGGCTCGAGTGGCCACATCCATATGTCCGACAGTCATAGGGTCGAACGTACCGGGATAGATCGCAGTCACGTGCATGGGGCCAACTCTCTGGACAAAACAAACCTGAGTTTGCGTGAAAAATGATCAGGGCGCAATGATCAGGGTGCAGGAACGGCACCGTTTACTAGCCAGCCCACTTGTGCCTTGGAGCTCAAAAACGGCCACCCACAGGCACTATTTATTCCGGTGTCCGAAAGCGTGAGTCAATGAGCAGCGCTCAACTTTCACCACTCTAGTAGTCCGTCAACCAAATAAATTAGGATTCAGAGTTCACCAGCCGCCGCCCTGCAAGGCGCGTTTGTGAAGGCATATTGGGCATACGTCGAACAAACGTAACGCAGTCAGGGTGGTGGCTGGTGAGCTCCCTACGGGCGAGGCTGTCTGCGCCCGTGTCCGTGTTACCCTTGCTCGACGTATGTCCAATATGCCTTCGCAAGGGTGCCTTGCCACGAACGCAGACAGACTCGCTGAATCCTAATTTATTTGGTTGACGGACTACTAG
>CAYTJF010000278.1:0-7448 GCA_964437945.1 uncultured Granulosicoccaceae bacterium | reverse complement strand
TGACTGTACCTGAAGGTACAACACCGATGGCAGAAATCACTGACACGCTCGACCCCGATCTCATTTTTGACCCTGGCTTTTCAATTACCGCTGTTGGTAGTTCGGGTGTCAGTTTTTCAGGGCCAGCAACTGCGCCAAGTGTAGTGGGTAATCAGGTCAACTTTAATTTGGGCACCATTACCAACACCAATGTAGACGATGCTGCTCCAGACACAGTCGAGATCCAGTATCGGGTATACGCCGATACAGATGTTATTCTAAATGATGCTTTGTCTAACGATGCTACATTTATCTGGGATGGAGACAACGATGGTGACAACACCGACTTGGAAGATGGCGCGTTAACTGATGGTACCGTTGTTACTGTTCTCGCTCCCGAGCTTGTCATTGATAAGGCGGTTACACTCATACCGGGTGATCATGGCGACCCTGTCGAATACACAATTAATATTCGTCACACTAACGCCTCTGATGCACCAGTGGCTGTATCCAACGCAACTGCCTATGACGTGCAATTCGTCGACCCAATACCCACAGGAATTACCGATATCACGGTAACGGCAGTTGATGCGAGTGGTGCAGTCGTACCGGGATTCGTACTTGATACCGCAACCAATAGCATAGAGAACCCGAGTTTTGATTTGGGCGTTGGCGAGACAATTACGCTGACTGTGGCGGGTATAGCCGGACCTGATCTTGTTGAAGGCGATACCATTACTAATGTATCAACGATTAGTTGGGGCTCTTTGGATGAGGATAGTGATGACGGTTTTGATGGTGGCGAAGCAACCGATTCAGACAATGATGACGCATCATTCTCTCTTGGAGAAATTCAGAAGAGTATCGTAAACACCGGTATTAACGATGCCAGCAATGACAACCTGGAGGCGGTTACCGGCGAGTTTATTACCTATCAGCTGGATATAGAAATCCCACAGGGTCAAACCAACATGGCCGAAGTGGAGGATGTGCTGGATGCAGGGCTGGTGTTTGATCCCAGTTTTCCAGTGGTGGTAACGCCCAGCAGTGCCAATCTGGTTACCTCTCTGGCGCCAGGCGACTTCAGTTCGGTTGTTGCAGCCCTGGATTCAAGTAGTAACACGCTGAGTTTTAAGCTTGGTGATATTAGCAATAATGCGCCAGTCGGCAGTGTTGAAACAATAACCGTTACTTATCAGGTTTATGTGGCCAATGATTCTGCGAATGCCGCTAATGGCTCTGCACTGAACAATGCCGTTGATTTCAAATGGGATATTGATGGTGATGGCAGCAATGATGGCCCGGACGATGGTTCTACTGAGGCAAATGCACCTGAAGTGGTTGTTATATCACCCGAGCTGGAAGTGATCAAAACCATTGACACCGTTCCGTCTGATGCTGGTGATGTTATTGTTTATCAATTTGTTATTCAGCACACCAGCGCATCGCAAGCCGGTGCATTCGATGCCACCTTCTCCGATACGTTGCCCAGCGAGATCAGTAACGTTGCCATTATTTCTGCGTTAGACAACACCGGGGCTAGTATTGCAGGATTTGGCGTGGTGGGTAACACTGTCAGCAGTACTGATTACGATCTGGCGTTTGGCGATACGATAACTCTGCTGGTCAGTGGTACCGTAAACGTAACTGCTTTGGCAAGCACAACGATAGACAATGTTGCTGAAATTACCTGGGACACCTTGGGTGATGATAGCCAGGGTAACCAGTCAGATGAGTCGGGTGGAAGTAGCACTGATAATGCAGAATTTGTTGTCGCATCACCAGCGTTTGACAAAAGCATTGTAAGCACTGGAATTAATGACCCGAGTAACGACCATACCCAGGTTGTTGCCGGTGAGTACATAACTTACGCGCTGGTTGTTAGTGTGCCTGAAGGCACCACACCAATGGTGCAAATTACCGATACGCTTCATCCGGATATGATCGTTGATTCTACCTTTGGTATCACCGCAGTAGGTAGTTCGGGTGTTGTTTTCACAGGCCCGGCAATAGTGCCGAGCGTTAGTGGTAGTCAAGTGGTATTCGATTTAGGCACCATCACCAACAATGATGTTGATGATACGGCGACCGATACGGTCACTATTACTTATCGCGTTTACGTTGATTCGGATGTAACGCTCGATGATGTACTGCCAAACAATGCCACACTTATCTGGGACGGTGACAACGATGGCGATAACAACGACCCAGAGGATGGCGCACTGACTGACAGTACCGATGTAACGGTGCTGGTACCAGAGCTGGTTATTAATAAAACGGTCACAACGATACCAAGCGATCATGGTGACCCGGTGGAATACACCATCGAGATTCGGCATAGCAATGCTTCTGATGCACCGTTGGCCGCATCGAATGCCACCGCACACGACATCTACTTCAGTGATGCCATTCCTGCAGGAATAACCGATCTTGGCGTAACCGCAGTTGATAGCACTGGTGCATCAGTAACAGGTTTTATAGTCGCGAATAACTTGGTTGAAAACGCCAGTTTTGATCTGCCAGTTGGCGAGGTCATCACGGTGACTGTTAGCGGAATTGCCAGTAACGCTATAGTGGAGGGCGATACCATTACCAATGTGTCCACTGTGCTGTGGAGCACACTGGAAGAAGATAACGATGATGGGGCTGAATCTTTAGAAGCAGTCAGTGCAGATGACGACAGTGCGTCCTTCTCGTTAGGCGAAATCCAGAAAAGTATTATCAGTACTGGTATTAATGATACGGTGAATGACCATTCCGAAGCGGTTGCCGGGGAATTTGTTACCTATCAGCTGGTGGTTGAAATACCTCAAGGACAATCCAACCTGGCACAAATTGAAGACACACTGTCAGCCGGGCTGATACTGGATGCAAACTTCCCGGTTACGGTAACACCGAGCAGCGCAAATGTCAGTACGTCTCTGGCACCGGGGGATTTTAGTTCGGTGGCGGCAAATTTGGATGCCAACAGTAACAAAGTCAGTTTTGATCTTGGTAATATTGTCAACACAGCTTCGTCAGGCACGGTAGAAACGCTTACCGTAACCTATCAAGTCTTCGTTTCGAACGATACAACAATCGCCCCAGCAGGAGCTGCACTGAATAACAGTGTCGAATTTAAATGGGATATTGATAAAGACGGTAGTAATAATGGCCCAGGAGATGGCTCAACAACAGCAACCACTCCAATACAAGTTATAGAGCCACAGCTTGAAGTAGTAAAGTCTATTCTGGACTACCCGGGTGAAATTGATGATTCAATAACGTATCAGTTTATTGTTCAACACACAGCACAATCGAGTGCAAGTGCCTACGATGTTAGTTTTACCGATGTACTACCTGCCGGTTTAACCAACCTGGTCATAGACTCAGCCGTTGACAGCAGTAATACGCCAGTTACCGGCTTTACATTAAACGGTAATACGCTGACTCACGCCAGTTTTGATCTTGATTATGCCAATGCCGTTACGATCAGCGTAACAGGAACTGTTTCAAGTGCAATTGACGCCGGCGATACCATACCCAATACAGCTCAAATTGCCTGGAGTTCGCTCGATGCCGACAATACGTCAGATGGAGCGGATAGTTATGGTCCTGGAAACGAAGGTACGGGTGCAGATGAAGACAGTGAATCATTCTCGATTAGTAATTTGAACAAGTATATTGTTTCTACCGGGATTAACGATTCAAACAACAACAATAGCGAGATCACCGTTGGTGAGTTTATAACTTTTAGGGTTGTTGTCGATGTGCCTCAAGGCAATTCGTCTATGGCTGAAATTGTTGATACGCTGGATCCTGGCTTGGCTTTTGACTCACTTATTAGCGTTGAAGCCAGCCCGGATGTCAGCACATCTTACGGTGCAGGGGATTTTTCAGATATTGTCAGTCCGGCCACAGCCAGCACCGGAACAATGAGTTTCGATCTGGGTAATTTAACCAACACGAATACTGATAATTCGCAAACCGAAACCATCACGCTTACTTATCGGGTTTACGCAACCAATACCACGTCGATTACCGCTGGCGCACAACTTAACAACAGCGCACAGTTTCAATGGGACATTGATGGCGATGGTAGCAATGATGGTCCTGCAGATGGTAGTACCAATGCCGTATCACCTGAAGTCACTGTACTCGAACCGCACATCAGTGTTACAAAATCTGTTGATGACGCAGTACCGCATCTTGGGCAGGAAATAAACTACACAGTAACACTGACTAACGACAACATACCGCACGGTACCGATGCATTTGATGTGTTTGTATCCGACCCGCTGCCTTCGGGTATGACGCTGGATTTGAACTCAATCGCAATTAACGGTGCGCCCGTATCGAACGACGCGAACGTAACTGATCTGTCGGCCGGTAATACAGTGTCGTTGGTATTTGCTGAGATTGATTTTAACTCTGTTAACACAATCGGTTACGCAGCAGTAGTATCTTCGAATACCGAAGACGTGGGCGTCGATCTTTCTAATATTGTATCAGTCGACTGGAGCACGTTAAGTGGGGCCGATGCCAATGACGGTGTGGATGAAAGCGAACGTGATCGTGCAGATGGCTACACCGATTCTTCTGGCGAAAAAATAACCTTAACCGCCCCAGACTACACCATCACCAAATCGAGCTCAAACAATGTAGCGCTGGAAGCTGGGGAGAGCTTTAGCTATTCCATAGAAGTGGGTAACGTAGGAACTCACGAAGGAACCGGCGTTATCGTTACCGATGTGTTTCCGGTAGCAGCACTTGGAGAGCCAACTGCTATATCCAACGGCGGCAGCTTCGACTCGGCAACTGGAAATATCACCTGGAATTTGGGCGAGCTTGCCGTTAATCAGTTCATAACGTTAAGCGTTGATGCGATGGTTACCAATCCACAGCCGGTTAACGTTGACACTGCCGATGAAACGGAAAATGATGTGTTTATCAACACCGTATCGGTTACTGACGATGGCCTTAATGGCACTGATCCTAATCCGGATAACAACGGCGCATCTGATACCGATAGCATCGTAGCTGCGCCAGACTATTCGGTGACAAAAACCAACAACATTGAAATGGCATCGCCCACCGATCAGTTCAGTTATCAGATCAGCGCCACAAATACTGGCACTCAAGCCGGTAGCAACATTGTTATTGTTGATACGTTTCCTGCCGATATTCTCTCGATAGTTGATGCCGACGGGGGTGTTGTCGATGCGGTCGAGGGCACCATTACCTGGAACATTCCATTGATGATGGTTGGAGATGTGATTGACTATACCGTGCTGGTAACGGTGCTGCCGTCTGCAAATCTTGACACGGCAGATCAGATGTTTACCAACAGTATCAACATTACCGATGATGGTTTAAATGGTGAAGATATCAATCCTGGTAATAATCAGGATTCGCATGCAGACATGCTGCTCAGCGGGCCTGGCGACCCGGCGCCATTAATGGCAATTGATAGTATTACTCAAGAAGACATATCCATTACCAACAACGCAATATTCGAACAACCCGCTGAGCAGCTTGAAGTCAAAAAGCAGTCTGAGCCACGCTACATTTCCGGTGATGCAATTCGGATGGTGAAAACCTTCAATGACAACTACGAAGACGATGTGTTGAACGGTGGAGATCTTCTTGATACGTTCAGCAACAACCCGGTTCAGTTATGCGAAGTGCACCTAGTCGAAAACCCTTGGTCGGGCGCAGGTGCGCAGGAACTTGACAATGATGAATTACTGGACTTATTCGTGCCTGATGATCAATCCATGCAGATGGATGAGTCGGAGTCGTTAACGCCTTCTGGTCTGATCGATCAGTTTGAACAGGAATCTGAAAACCTGTTCGGTGATAGTTCGGTTGATATGGTAGAACTGATTCAGAACGTGCTATTAAATGAAAAGGACTTGCCTGACATAGAACCTGACATGGAAGCAGAGTCGCTTGAGCAAACCGGCACTGCCGTGGTTGAACCTAAGTCTGATGCGGCATGAATGCCTTGATTAATATTTTTCCGTGATTAATATTTTCGTGCTTAATATTTTAATGTGTAGCTGCGTATCGGCAGATTACGTTTGTAGCAGCATTCAATAAACTGAATTTGTTTTTCGCTCTGCCTTTTAGGATAACAATTTAATTCTGGCTTCAAAAGCTTGGAACCGCTTGTGGTACACCGCTGAACAATTGATGCTTTTTACGTTTACTGGCTAACCAGTTTTTCAAACCAGGACTTTGCTTCACCAGATGGGTGTGGCCTGCCATCGTGTTTGTATTCTCCGATGGCAATGGTTGGTGTGCTTCCAGTTGTAACTCTCGATTCGACCGAGCCCATTTTATCGGCTGATTTATTATTTGTACTCGAGTACCAGGGTCAACCAGTTCGGCTAGTTCGCGGATATCGTCAGGATACAATCTAATGCAGCCGTGACTGACACGCAGCCCAACTCCAGCAGGATCATTGGTGCCATGAATCAGATAACCCGACAGATCAAGACGAATAGCGTAGTCACCTAACGGGTTGTCTGGTCCAGCAGGTATTACACTTGCAATGGATAGCCCAGCTTTCCGGTACTCATTGATGATCGATTGTGGTGGTTTCCATTGCGGATTTTCTTGCACTGCTACTACATGTGTGTCAGCAACCGGTGTATCCCATCCGGCTCTGCCAATACCCACTGGGTACGTGTGCACTTTTTTATTGTTGTTATCGAAGTAGTACAGTCGTTTTTCCGGAAGGTTTACCACTATGCCTTCGTGTTCAACGTCTGGAAGTATGTGTTGACTGGGAAGAACCACTTTCGTGCCCCTGGTCGGGAACCACGGGTTCACTAAAGGGTTGGCTGCAACCAATGCATCGAATCCAAGTTGATGTCTAAGCGCTATGCTGGCAAAGTCATCATCGGTGTTAACTGAAGTTGTTAGTGTGCGACCAATAATAGCAGTGTTATCAGAATCATAATCGTAAGTGGCGGCAGTAGCCAATGGTGCAACCAAAGAAGTGGCCGCAAAGGCCAGGAAAAGGAGCAAAAGCGTGTTTAAAAGAAGGCGCATCGATTAAATTATCGGCCATTGCTGGCAATGCTGAAGACTAGGTGTACGTTGTGGTAACGCGAGGTACTAAAGTACACCGCCATCAGCGATCATGTGCAAATAATGCAGCGGAGTTTTATCGCTCCAATTTGCGCTTTCAGAGGGCTGGATAAGCCTGCCCATTACCGAGCTTTGAAGAAATCGAGATAACGCCACTTTTGGCGCTGAATACGTACACCTTGACTTTTCAGCTATTACACGACAGTCTGTGTTCTTGCTTGTGTCTATGTTTCGCAGGCAAACCTTAGGGAATAATGGAACACTGGAGGAGCAATGGCATTTTTAGCCTTCTTGTTTGGCGTCATAGCGCTTATCGTCGTTGTTGCGCTCATCGTTATTTTTCTCAATCGTTTCTACAGAAAGTCCTCTCGCGATATTGCTCTAGTCAGAAC
>CAYTJF010000277.1:0-7457 GCA_964437945.1 uncultured Granulosicoccaceae bacterium | reverse complement strand
TACCAGCTGAGCTAAGCACCCAAGCCGGCTAGTTTACAGTTTCTTTTAACGCTTTACCAGCTTTAAAGCTTGGAACATTCGATGCTTTTATTGCTAAGGGTTCGCCGGTGCGTGGATTTCGACCCGTTCGAGCTTCTCTGTGTCTTACAAGAAAAGTGCCGAACCCTACGAGCGTAACCTGTTCGCCATCTTTCAGAGCAGCCGCAACAGAATCGAGCACAGCATCCACAGCTGTTGCCGCCTCTGTTTTAGACATGTCAGCTTTCGCCGCTACTGCATCAACAAATTCAGCTTTGTTCATTTAATGCTTTCCTCATATATTTTTTGTCAATTGAGAATTCCCAACACGCATACCGAGCTGGTCATTCCCACCATAATACGTCATTAGGGTCCATAAACCCACTGTTTTAGGGGGTTACAGCCTGTGAATTATCTGATTGAGGCAGTAAGTGCACTTGACTAACCCTTTATATCTAGACCGCAAATTCGTACTTAGCAAGTCGGGTTAGGCAAAAAGTTTCTACCTATTAATGATGACGAATACGGCCAACATCACCCTTTTTGGCATCATCGGTCGATGATTTGACCTTTTCGCCAAGGGGCGCAGACTCGTTAGTTGGAGTCGATTCCAGCGCAATCTCAAGGACTTCATCAATCCATTGCACTGGATGGATGTCGAGTCCTTCCAGAATATCGTCGGGAATCTCGGCCAGGTCTTTCTTATTTTCCAGTGGAATTATCACCGTACTTATACTCCCTCTCTGTGCGGCGAGCAGTTTTTCCTTCAGACCACCAATTGGAAGCACCTCACCACGCAGCGTTATTTCCCCTGTCATGGCAATATCGGCGCGCACAGGCACCTGTGTCAGAGACGAAACCAGCGCTGTACACATGCCAATTCCCGCACTCGGCCCATCCTTTGGAGTTGCCCCTTCTGGTACGTGTACGTGTAAATCGTTCTTTTCATGAAAATCGGCATCCAGACCCAACGCTTCTGCACGACTACGAACAACCATCATCGCGGCCTGAATTGACTCTTGCATGACATCGCCGAGTTGTCCGGTATAGCTCAATTTGCCTTTACCCGGAACTATAGCGCTTTCAATGGTAAGCAGTTCTCCACCCACTTGTGTCCAGGCCAGTCCTGTTACCTGTCCAATCTGGTTCTTTTCATCTGCACGGCCAAAACGATAGCGTTGCACACCGAGATAGTCACCCACATTGTCGGCATCGACAACCACTTTCTCAGGCGCCTGTTCGTCCATAACCTGACGGACTACCTTGCGACAAACTTTGGAAATTTCTCTTTCAAGGTTTCTCACACCCGCTTCTCGAGTATAAGAGCGAATCATTGACATAATGGCCTGGTCTTTAATATCTATTTCCTGATCATTTAAACCATTGTCTTTCATCTTGCGCGGGACCAGATAACGATCAGCAATGTTGAATTTTTCTTTCTCGGTATAACCAGGTATACGAATAACCTCCATACGATCAAGTAGTGGCTCCGGAATATTCATCGTATTGGCGGTAGCAACAAACATGACATCCGAGAGATCGAACTCGACTTCAAGATAATGATCGGTAAAGGTGTGATTCTGTTCCGGGTCCAGTACCTCAAGTAAAGCTGATGACGGATCACCTCGAAAATCTGTGGACATTTTATCGATTTCATCGAGCAAAATAAGTGGGTTGCGTTTTCCAACCTTCGCTAGATTCTGCACGATTTTTCCAGGCATGGAGCCAATATATGTACGTCGATGGCCACGGATTTCAGCTTCATCCCGGACGCCACCCAGCGCCATTCGACTGAATTTTCTCCCCGTTGCGCGGGCTATCGATTTACCCAGAGACGTCTTACCAACCCCAGGAGGCCCAACCAGACACAAAATAGGACCTTTGGCTTTTTTGACTCGTCTTTGAACTGCCAGGTATTCAAGAATACGTTCCTTTACTTTCTCAAGCCCATAGTGATCATCTTCAAGAGTTTGTTCCGCATCGCTTAGCGTTTTTATCAGTTTCGACTTTTTCTTCCACGGCAAACCAACAAGCGTATCAATATAGTTGCGCACCACAGTTGCCTCGGCAGACATGGGCGACATCATTTTGAGTTTATTTAATTCGCCAGTGGCTTTTTTTCGGGCTTCTTTGGACAGACCTTTCTTTTCGATCTTTGTAGCTAAATCTTCAAGCTCATTAGGAACATCGTCCATTTCCCCAAGCTCTTTGTGAATAGCTTTCATTTGCTCATTCAAATAGTACTCGCGCTGACTCTTCTCCATTTGCTGTTTGACTCGGCCACGAACACGCTTTTCAACTTGCAATAAATCCAACTCGGATTCCATTAAATGAAGAAGGTGTTCGAGTCGTTCTGAGGCATTAAAAAGCTCTAGAATTTTTTGTTTTTCATCAACCTTCAACGACATCTGAGCGGCAATCATATCGGCCAGACGATCGGCTTCCTCAACACCTGCTATAGAGCTAAGAATCTCTGGTGGCACCTTCTTATTCATTTTTACGTATTGATCGAACATGTCAGTGACTGTTCGAATAAGTACGCTGGTTTTCTTATCGCTGATATCGCTATTGTCTACTTCAGGCCTGGTGTATTCAGCACTAAAATAACCACCTTGCTGGTACTCTGCGCTGGCAAGCTTAACGCGCTGTTGACCTTCAACTAATACTTTTATTGTTCCGTTTGGTAGTTTCAACAACTGTAATATGGTGGCAACGGTACCGACCTCATGAATGTCATCCGGACCAGGCTCATCAATGGATGCTTTAGTTTGAGCAGCCAGGATAATCCGTTTGTCTCTGGACATGGCAGCATCCAGGGCTTCGATAGATTTATCTCGTCCAACAAATAACGGGATAACCATATGCGGATAAACAACGACATCGCGCAGTGGCAACACAGGTAACAACCTTGTACGTTGTTCGTTTGTTTCATTAGTGTCTGAATCTGTCACTCATCCATTCCCAAGTGCATGTAACGGTTCTAAAAGGTTCTGCTGCCTTATCTTCAGCATACACGACAACATAGATACGTAAACGCAGAATTCAAGGATTTAACCTTAATTAGGCACGGTAAAATTACAAACCGTAAGTAAGATACATTTGGCGGTAAATGGTAACAATTGATATGCAAACAGTTGTGAAACAGAACACCTTAAAAGTAGTAGGGCTATTTCAAACAGGTTACGCGTAAAACGCAAAAAACCCGAACTCGTCGGGTTTTTTGCAGCCAGGTCAGCCCAAGTTTGGACTTGACTGATAGTTTAGTCGTCGGATGCAGCTCGACGATACTTTTTCTCTTCAATCACTTTCTCCTGCCCCTCGAGCAGCAGATACGGCTTACATTCACCACGAACAACCGCACCGTCGAGTATGACCTTCTTGACGTTCTCTAACCTCGGTAATTCGTACATGGTTTCCAACAGAACGTTTTCCAGAATGGTTCGCAAACCACGGGCACCTGTTTTACGTTCCAATGAGTTTCTGGCAACTGCCTGCAATGCATCTTTTCGAAATTCTATATCAACATCTTCCATTGATAACAGCTTTTCATATTGCTTGGTTATTGCGTTCTTCGGTTCAATCAGAATACGCACTAACGCTTCTTCGTCGAGCTCTTCAAGTGTCGCTACAACGGGCAATCGACCAACAAATTCAGGAATAAGACCAAATTGAATAAGATCTTGCGCTTCAATATCGAGTAGCATTTCGCCAATGTTTTTGCTGTCATCTTTTGACTTGACTTCAGCGGCAAAGCCAATTCCGCCCTTCTCTGAGCGCTCCTGAATGATTTTTTCCAGGCCAGCAAATGCTCCACCGCAGACAAATAAAATGTTTGATGTATCGACTTGTAAAAACTCTTGTTGCGGGTGCTTACGTCCACCTTGTGGCGGAACCGAAGCAACAGTACCCTCAATTAGCTTGAGCAGCGCCTGTTGCACACCTTCGCCAGAAACATCGCGAGTGATAGACGGGTTGTCCGACTTGCGGGAGATCTTGTCGATCTCGTCGATGTAAACAATACCTGTTTGCGCCTTGTCGACATCGTAGTCGCATTTTTGCAAAAGCTTCTGAATGATGTTTTCAACGTCTTCACCAACGTAACCGGCTTCGGTTAACGTCGTTGCATCGGCAATCGTGAACGGGACGTTTAAGGTACGTGCAAGCGTCTCGGCAAGCAACGTTTTACCAGACCCGGTTGGGCCGATAAGTAATATATTACTTTTGGCAAGTTCGACATCACCCTTCTTGTCTTTGTATTCGAGGCGTTTGTAATGGTTGTAGACCGCAACTGAGAGGATTTTCTTGGCCTTCGCCTGACCAATGACGTAAGAATCGAGCAAATCGTTAATTTCGTGCGGCTTGGGCAGCGCACTTTCATCCGTATCGGCTTGGTCCTGCATCTCTTCTGTAATGATGTCATTACACAGATCGACGCACTCATCGCAAATAAATACGGACGGTCCAGCAATTAGTTTGCGGACTTCATGCTGGCTTTTACCGCAAAATGAGCAGTAAAGCAGCTTGCCGTCTTCTTTCTTGTTGTCTTCGCTCATGCTATTTTAAACCTTTGCCTTTCCACACCTTGCCGTGTTTTTCGCGACATTTCAAGGGGGTATGTGTGACTACATCCATTGTTGCTGAGAGGGTCACATACCGACTACATTTCTGTCTATATTTATCATGTGAAATTTGCATCGAAATGGTCGTTTCGTCCTTGCCGTCAGGCGTCATTCCCATTTTGATCAGTGCTAGGTGGCACTACCGTGCCGCTACTGGCAACGTCTAGCTCATCAGAGCGCGAATGAACAATTCTGTCAACTAACCCATATGCCAACGCATCATCGGCCGTCATAAAATTGTCTCTCTCAGTATCTTCACGTACTTTTTCAGGAGTCTGATTACAATGTTTGGCCATCAGCACGTTCATTCGTTCCTTCATCGACAGAATTTCCCTCGCGTGTATGTCTATGTCGGTCGCCTGGCCCTGAAACCCGGCTGAGGGCTGATGTATCATGACACGTGAGTTTGGTAGTAAAAAACGCTTCTCAGGGGCTCCAGATGCGAGCAGAAAGGCTCCCATACTGGCTGCCTGCCCAATGCACAGGGTGCTCACAGGAGGCTTGATAAACTGCATGGTGTCGTATATCGCCATGCCGGCGGTTACAGAACCGCCCGGAGAGTTGATATACAACGATATTTCTTTGTCCGGATTCTCAGATTCCAGAAACAACAACTGAGCAACGATCACATTGGCCATGAAATCTTCAACCTGGCCAACCATAAAAATGACGCGCTCTTTAAGTAATCGTGAATAGATATCGAACGAGCGTTCACCACGCGGTGTCTGTTCGATAACCATTGGGATCATGCCGGTAGCCGAAACATTCGGAGCCAACCCGCCAGGACCCATTCCTTCAGACGCTAAGCCTTCAGATGCCATGCCGCCAGGTACTGATGTTGATGATGTAAAACCAAAACTCATGGTCTGTTTTCTCTCATTTTTTGCCGAAAAAGATTACTCGATGTAAGCCTATTCGATTCAATTTATTCGCTTGCAGACTGTTCGTTTGCAGACTATTGGCTCGCAAACTATTCGCTTGCAGATTCGGCCTCTGGAGGATTCATCATTTCTTGGAAAGAACGAGATTCCTCAGTTACCGTTGATGCGTCTAACACCTTCGCTGTAACGGCCTCTTCAAGCACTAAACCCTCAACATTTTTTAACATTTCAGGGTTACTGTAATAGTAGTCTATTACTTGTTGCGGATCCTGATAGGAGCTCGACATGGCCTCCACTTGAGAGCGCACGGCTGCAGCGTCTGCCTTGATCTCAGACTTTTGCACTATCTCACCAACGACTAACCCCAGTCGGACCCGTCTTTCGGCTTGCTCAGTAAATAACTCATCACCTAAAAAAGAAGCATCGGCATCATTCGGCATTTGCTGCATCATCTGTTCCTTTTGACGATCAATTTCTTCTTTTACGAGCGACGCTGGAATATCGATCGGGTTTAGCTCCAGCAAACCGTCCATAATCTGGGTCTTTACTTCATTATCAATCCTTTGTTTCAGCTCTCTTTCCATATTTTTAGTTATATCGGCCTTTAAACTATCAAGCGTACCGTCCTCGATGCCAAAACTCTTGATCAACTCCTCATTCAGCTCAGGAAGGAATGATTCTTTGACCTCGTGCACGTTAATATCAAATTCAGCCTGCTTTCCGGCAAGGTGTTCAGCTTGGTAATCCTCTGGAAATGTGACCTGGATAGTCTTTGCGTCGCCAGCGACGAGGCCGACTAACTGGTCTTCAAAGCCCTCAATCATGGAACCAGAACCCAAAACCAATGGTGCTTTTTCGGCCTTTCCACCTTCAAACTCTTCACCATCGATACGGCCCGTGAAATCGATGACAATCTGATCATCATTGGCTGCAGCGCGTTCAACGGCTTTGTAGTCAGTCCGTTGCTTCTGTAGCGATTCAATCATTTCGTCTACATCGGCATCATTTATTTCCACCTGTGGTCTGGTTACGCTAATTTTGTCGTTGAATACCGGTTCAAACTCTGGATACACCTCGAAGGTAGCGATGTAGCTAAACCCATCAGCACCATTGTCTTTTTCATCTTCGGGTGCGATAACAGGCTGACCCGCGGGACGCAACTGTTCCTGCTGCACGGCATCGTAGAAAGACTTGTTAATCAGGTTACCTAGCACTTCCGAACGAACTTGCGGTTCAAAACGTTTCTTAAGCACATTGAACGGGACCTTACCAGGTCGAAAACCGTTCATTCTAGTGGTCTTACCTAATGATTGGAGACGTTCTGTCACCGCGCTGTTGATATCGTCAGCGGGTAGCGCAATAGTCATTTTACGCTGGAGTCCCTGCGTGGTTTCTACGGATACTTGCATGATTGCCTCAATAAACTGCGAACTCATAAACTCAGCGGCAGTGACTCGCTCGTGAGAGTCATCGTTCGACCGAGCAAAGATGGTAAATCACTTGGAATCACCAAATGACACTTGAATGCTGTGCGAATGGAAGGATTGAAATCCTCACTGGCAAAATTACCAATTGATCTAAACTTTTAAGTTTTTCAAATAATTAAGTTTTTCAAATTTGAATAAGACCAGTTTGCCTTTTGACCAATCTTCTGCCAGCCATCTTCTGCCAATGAATGTAAGTCGATAAAGACAAAATGGTACGGGAGAGAGGACTTGAACCTCCACACCTTGCGGCACCAGAACCTAAATCTGGCGTGTCTACCAATTCCACCACTCCCGCATTTTTGTCGTCGCTCAACCTGCCGTTGGCTCAGATTCAACGCCTGCGCTGCGTGTCTGACCTTCTTAAGTCGGTTCGCTGGCGTCTGATTAGAATTATAGCGGAACCTAAGTGCAAGAGTAGCAATAGATAGCGCTGTTGAAGGGAACTACAACAA
>CAYTJF010000276.1:3162-7499 GCA_964437945.1 uncultured Granulosicoccaceae bacterium | reverse complement strand
GCTAGCCGTTTTGCCACTGGCAAACGGTGTCTCGCTAATGGCTGGCCAGCAAGCTCAAGCCATGACCTGCAGCACGCCTAAGTCGCTGGTTTGTCTTTTTCTGGCTGGTGGTGCTGACTCATTCAATATGTTCGTACCAGGAAACGCCGATTACCAGACTTACCGTGCCACCCGTGGCGAGCTGGCAATAGACGAAGGCGATCTACTGGAAGTCAGTGATGCAGCCCAGGGTACGTTCGGCTTTAACTCACTGTTACCAGGTGTTGCCAATCTGTATTCACAAAATCGTTTAAGCGTTGTTGCCAATACCGGTACACTGATCAGACCCACAACCAAGTCAGACTATCTGGCAACCAACTCTCTGCCAGAATCGTTATTTGCTCACAATACTCAACAAAAACTGTGGCAAACCGGAGCCGGTATTGTCAGTGGCAGTAGCTCGTTTGGCTGGGGTGGTGCTATCGGCGATCATGCAGCAAATTGCAATGGCAATATCACTATAGCGCCAACGTTCTCAATAGCCGGAAATACCGACTGGCTTAGTTCCACTGAGAATAACTACATTAGTCTGAACGCCGATGTGGCAGTTGAACGCATGTACGGATACGACAACTTATCTAATTGGATTCCACCGAACCGCCTTGCTGGCGTTGGACCTACCCTTGAGAACCTTATTGCTCAAGGGCAGGCTGCGCGAGATGCCGCCATGCTCAATGAAGTCTCCAATGCCGTTGCTCGTGCAACCAACGCAACAGCGGAATTACATACTGCACTGAACGATAACCCGTTACCGCAAATGCAATACGATGGCAAGAATAAATTGGCTAGCCAGCTCCACTTGGTCGCCAGACTTATCGCTTCTCGCGAACAGCTTGGCATGAACCAACAAGTCTTCTTCGTCTTGATGGGCGGGTGGGATACACACTCTGATCAAAATGAGCGATCTCCTGAACTGTACAAATTTTTCAACGAAGCAATTACGGCATTTCAGTTTACGATTGACGATATAAACAAATCATCCTCGACCACCAGTTTTACCGCATCTGATTTTGGCCGTACCCTAACCAGTAATGGTAATGGTACTGACCATGGCTGGGGTGGACACAACTTTGTGTTTGGTGATGCTGTTGATGGCGGCAAAATAGTTGGACAGATGCCCAACCTGAGCGCCAGCGGTAACGATGATGACGCTGGTGATGGCGACGACAACTTTGCCGGACGCATTATTCCGCAAATATCCGTAAATCAATACGCCGCCACACTGGCAAGATGGATGGGGGTTGACGAGCCTGCACTGAATCGTGCACTACCTGATCTGGCCAACTTTGCGCAACAGGACTTGGGTTTTATTCGAAGCTAGGGTTTATTCGAAGTTAGCTATCCCACATAACGTTTGCACCAGACGCTGAAGCAGCCTCAAGCAGCTCAAGCAAGGGCACTGCCCGAGTGGCTAATGCAACGCGGCTGTTGCACTCATCATCGTCTTCGTCTCCGTTGCTTGCCACGCTGACCTGCGAATGAGTATCGACACTTGATTCAGGTTGATCCGCAAGTTGTTGCTTTAGCGCATCCATTGCAGCGCCGACATCTTTGCCTACAATGGCGCCTGGTATATTGCCGCTTAGACCCATCAG
This sequence comes from uncultured Granulosicoccaceae bacterium, assembly GCA_964437945.1. Lineage (GTDB taxonomy): Bacteria > Pseudomonadota > Gammaproteobacteria > Granulosicoccales > Granulosicoccaceae > Granulosicoccus. The sequence goes on along the minus strand of CAYTJF010000276.1, from coordinate 5,865 downwards.
TTTTAATAAATCTGTCGCGGCATCTCCAAACATGGTGATATCAGCGTAGGCTGTCGTTTTAAAGGTAACTAGCACTTGTTATATGACCTCATTTTGGACAATCGGTTAACACGAACAATAAATTTAAAGTAGCGTAACCAAAAATGGCGGTGCAGATCAATTTATCTGCACCGCCACCGCATTCTAATGTACTTTTTGACTTGTTAAAAGCTGCTACGCCTATTGCGCAAATTAGCTATCAGGCACGGGCCAACTATTGCACTTTCAGTGCTTTCAGCGTTTCGTATGTCAAACCGCCACGATCAAGATTCTCCTCGGTCTGGTATTCCTCTAGTGCAACCAGTGTTGCCTGACCGATTACACCATCAAGCGTACCAGGGTTGTAACCTTCACGCTTCAGTGCGCGCTGAATGGAGGTGATCAGTTCTGGTGTGGTATTGGTTTCACACAGTATCTGACGCCATTCCATAGTTGACGGAGCGATCTGAACTTGCCTTGTCACCGTTTTGGTTCGCGCCGGTACGGTCGTTCGCGACTCAGTTGCAGGAGCAGATAGTCGACTGACTTTTATCGTTTCATATTGCGCAGGTACATCGACTACTGTGGTAGTAGCGGGTGACTTGATCACTTCCCTTTTAACGGTGTGAGTTTGCGCCTTTTGCTCCACAAGGCATACCTCCCGACCACTGGATCGGGCCTCTTCATTTGCAGATTCACCCTTTTTAAGCCAGAAGAAACCCGCATCAGCCACTTTAACTTTCGTTTCAACGGTATCGAATACAGCGGCAACAGCCACTCGGTTCTCACTGGGTGGCTTTACCAGTCGTTTAATTTTCATGGTTTTGTAAACAGCCGGTACATCCACTGTTTTGGTTGTTGCCGGCTTGTCGAGAACTGTTTTAGTCAATGTTTCGTAGCGAGCTGGAATTTCCACCAGACACATGATTTCGCCCGAAAGATTGTCGATTTTTTCAATTGGGCCACGACCTTTTTTCCACACACTACGAGCCGGTTCAACTAATACGGATTCACTTTCAGAGCGGTAAGTAGCAGGAATATCGACAGACCGGGTATACGCTTCTTTGACAACCACGCGCTCTTCCACAGTTTCATGTTGCGCTGGAATCACAACGATTTTCTCGCTGGCTTCACGCGTCATTATGGTTTGTGTCTCGGTTTTGTATTGCGCCGGTGTGAAATATTCGTTAAAACAGGTACCGACATCCACGCTTGCTAATTCAATACCTGATCGCACTATGCCTTCCAATGCACCTGGGCTTGCCGGCAATCCGCTGGAACCAGACAGAATCCAGTTGTTCTCAGCCGGCTGTACGACCACCGTTTCGGTCTCTTCGTTGTAGGTTGCCGGCACCACTGTTACACGCTGACTGGCCTCTCTGATGACAACAGTTTGCTCCTGGTCCTCGAATTTAGCTGGAACGGTTTTAATACGCTCAGAGGCATCTTGCACAACAATCTCTTCTGATCGCGTCGTAAACTTTGCCGGAGTAATCACTTTCGCATAACACTCACCTGGCTTGGCATCGGGAAGTGTTTGTGTGTTGTCTGCAGTTTGCGCAAGAGCAGGCATAGTTGTTAGTAAACTGCCGAAAATTCCAACGAATAAAGCTACAAATGTATTGTTCACCGATCTGCTCCGAAGTCTTTTAAAACTGGTTAACCAAATAATATTAAACTAATTGTCTAATGCATTGAGCTAATTTTCAATACCAAAGCTAACTAAAGTCCAATTTTGTCATTTTATTGACAAGATTTGTTGATGTGCGGGCTGCTCTCACTGCGAACGTTGCTAACAGAAGCAAAAGCGACACACTTCCGCCTGAGCCGCTCGATCCATCCGGCGAAACGTCACTCGTTCCAGCGGTCGCTCCAACGTTCGTTTCAGCGTCGGTTTGACCGTGGGTATCAATCACAGTTCCACTGGAACTAACGCCGTTATTGTCTGCAACTGAAGGGTCAGTTCCGACCAACACTTCATCGCCATCTGCAATCCCATCAGCGTCAGAGTCTTTGCCGGTCGGGTCGGCGAGGTAGTCCAGTACCTCGACTTTGTCGCTCAGCGTATCCGCGTCAGTATCGGCAAGGTTCGGGTTTGTATTAAAAGTAAACGCTTCTTCAAAATCTTTCAACCCATCCCCATCAGTATCAGCGTTTGCAGGGTTTGCTGGGTTTGTATTCCAAACATTGATCTCTGCGCTATCGTCAATACCATCACCATCCGTGTCAGATTGCAACGGATTAGTGGCGTACTGTGTTAGCTCCTGCTTATCACTGAGCGAATCGGAATCGGTATCGGCATTGCCAGGATTGGTGCCGAAGATGCCACGCTCATCACTATTGCTTAGTCCATCCGCGTCAAAATCGGTGCTTGCCACTAAATCCAGTTGCAACGCCTCGTGGATACTGGTTTCTGGTGCGCCACCGGTTTTAAGACTGCCCGCAATAACGTGAAAAGCATTATTCAACACCACTCCACCACCGCTGTGCCGACCAGCACCGAGTGATTTGAGCGATCGTCACCGACGAGTATATACGTTCATCGCCTCAACAGCGTCCAGCGCATCGGATGATGTGTTTATTTCACCACCTGCAACAATAATGTCGTCCCCCGCCGCAGCGGACAGGGCACCTGCACGAAGGGTGAGAATATCATCAGCAGTCGACCATTGCTCGCTGTTAAAG
>CAYTJF010000276.1:0-3062 GCA_964437945.1 uncultured Granulosicoccaceae bacterium | reverse complement strand
AGAGGCCGGCATACTGCCATTGATCGATCAGGTTTGTGTGATAGTGTCAAACACATGTATGTCAGCAACAGAAACTTCGTTTGGATAGCAACAAGTGAAAGCACCAACTACGTATATCAAATCACCAATCGCTACCGGTTGAAAGTTAAGCAGAGTATTTTTACTTAACGACGATCGGGTAAGCGGGCTAACAGACTGCTGGTATCCCAACGCTGGCCGCCCATCTCCTGCACATCGGCATAAAATTGATTGACCAGAGCGGTCACCGGCAAGCTTGTGTTGTTTCGATTAGCCTCGTCGAGGACGATACCTAAATCTTTTCGCATCCAATCAACAGCAAATCCGTAGTCGAATTTTCGATCGAGCATAGTCTCGTAGCGGTTCTCCATCTGCCAGGACTGCGCCGCACCTTTAGAGATAACATCAATAACCTGACGACCATCAAGCCCGGCAGCTTCGGCAAAATGCAAGCCTTCGGCAAGGCCTTGTACCAGACCCGCAATGCAAATTTGATTAACCATTTTAGTCAACTGGCCCGAACCACTGCCGCCCATGAGTCGCACCGATTTACTAAAATGCTGCATCAGTGGCTCACAGCTGTCGAATGTCGCCTGATCGCCACCCACCATAACCGTCAGTGCGCCGTTTTCCGCACCCGCCTGTCCACCCGAGACAGGTGCATCCAGAAATGCCACGCCATGCTCGGCAGCCTGTGCGTAAAGCTCGCGGGCAACTCTCGCGGAGGCAGTTGTGTGATCACAGAAGATACTGCCTTTTTTCATCGCAGCCAATGCACCGTTCTCACCAACGGTGACCGAACGCAGGTCGTCATCATTACCAACACAGGCGAATACGACATCTGCTGAGTCTGCACATTCAGCCGGTGTTGCGTGAGCGGAACCACCATATTCGGCCACCCATTTGTCAGCCTTGCTTTTCGTGCGATTGTAGACACGGACAGTGCATCCGTTTTTAGCAAGGTAGCCCGCCATCGGGTACCCCATTACACCTAAACCAATAAAAGAAACTGTTGTCATTTTTATAACCTGTTATGCGTGTTGCTCAGGATACTAACACCAGAACAACACGCGTAACAGGGCGCGACATTAATTGCTCGAAACTAATTGCTCGAAACTCAATTTGTTCCAAACTCAAACATAATCTTTATATTTTGCCAGGTGGCGAACAGGTTTAGACAAGGCATCACGTCGGAACGGGTCGCCCAGTTCGCGGTTACACATGATTTCAACGACGGTGGTTTTGCCGTCATTCATTTGTGCATCGATCGCTTTGGTCAGGGCAGAACCCACGTCACCCATCTCGTCTACGGTAATGCCTTCAGCGCCCATCGAGCGACCAATTTCTGCAAAGCTCGGGCTATCCAGTTCACCAGCAACAAATCGACGACCATAAAAATCAACCTGATTCTTCTTCTCGGCACCCCATTGACGGTTGTGATAAACCACTGCTGTTACCGGAATGTCGTGACGAACAGAAGTCATGACCTCTGTCATGCTCATGGCCCATGCACCGTCACCAGCGTAGGCAACCGCAGGACGATCCGGAGCTGCGCATTTCGCGCCGATCATGGTTGGCAGTGCGTACCCGCAGTTACCAAAACTCATTGGTGCGAAGAAACTGCGCGGACGCTCAAAACGCAAATAGCTGTTAGCAACCGAATTGATGTTGCCAATATCAGTTGAAACCATCACATCTTTTGGCATGGCTTTTTCAAGCTCACGCAATACCTGACGAGGTGCCAGCCAATTACCGGACTCTTTTTCAGCCTCTGCAATCATGTCCTGGCTGAAGTCATCTGTTTCATGCTTCCATGCATCAAGTTCAGTTTCCCAGGCATCTTTTTCTGCAGCGACTTCTTTTGCACGCTCAGCTTTGTTGTCGTCACAGGCTAATGACTTGTCACCAAGCATTGTCGTTAGCGCACGTGCACTTGCACCGGCATCTCCGCAAATCCCAACCGAGATTTTCTTAACCAGACCAAGCATCTTGTGATCAGCATCGATTTGAATAATTTTGGCATTTTTTGGCCAGTAGTCCAGACCGTGCTGAGGCAGCGTTCCGAAAGGACCTAGACGCGAACCCAGGGCGACAACCACATCGGCCTTTGCCATTAGTTTCATTGCCGCTTTCGAGCCTTGATAACCCAGTGGCCCACACCAAAGCGGGTGGCTGGCCGGAAACGAATCATTATGTAAATAGCTGTTCACAACCGGAGCACCAAGACGTTCTGCAAACGCAATACAATCGTCTACCGCATCAGCCATAACCACACCGCCACCAGAGATGATGACCGGGAATTTAGCCTTGGACAGCACTTCTACGGCTTCTGCCAATACTTTTTCACCACCGGGACCACGATCAAGCCGCATAGGCTGTGGGATATCTACTTCGATATCGCCATAGAAGTAGTCACGTGGGATATTTAATTGTGTAGGGCCAATTTCTGAGTGCGCACGATCGAAACAACGAGCCGTGAACTCGGCCATTCGGTTCGGGTTGTTAACGTGTCCTGCGTATTTTACGAACTCTTGGAACATAGGTAGCTGGTTCGCTTCCTGAAATCCACCAAGCCCCATACCCATCGTGCCGGTTTCAGGAGTGATCATAACCACGGGGCTGTGCGCCCAATACGCCGCGGCAACGGCCGTTACACAATTACTGATTCCAGGGCCATTCTGCCCAATAACGACACCGTGGCGACCAGTAGCACGTGAATAACCGTCTGCCATGTGGGCGGCGCCCTGCTCATGCACGACCGGGATGAGTCGAATTCCAGCTGGTGCAAAAATGTCCATGGCATCCATGAATGCTGAACCCATGATGCCAAAAATATCGGTTACACCGTTAGCTACCAGTGTTTCCACAAACGCTTCGGAAGGCGTCATACGTGCCATATTTATCTCCAGTCGATATGCGCTGCTGTGCAACGCGGTTCGTTAATACGAGTGTGGTGTAACAGACAAACAACACAGTCAGAATCGCCTAAAACCACCTCACCTGCGTTACCATTCTTGCCAATATGACCTATATTCGCTGCGAAC
>CAYTJF010000275.1:0-7518 GCA_964437945.1 uncultured Granulosicoccaceae bacterium | reverse complement strand
CCAGCATCCTGCAAAGCAGGCATACGTTCAAAAATGCGCTCCATATTGTCCAGACAACGATCTAAATCGGATGGGCAAAGGTCTTTGGTAAAATTGGGATCAATACCGTCCATGCCAAAGGTTTTACAACCTTGCTCATAAACACCAACCAGTAATCCCTGTTTTTCCTGACGACTGTAAAAGTCATCTTTAGGATCACGAATTACGGGCACCTGAAAATCGAGTGCTTCGATTTCTGGCAACGTATCTGTCAGAAAATACATATGCTCCATTGATGTCACTGGGTGTTCAACGCCTAACATGTTGCCTACTTCATTCACGCGATAGCCACTGGCGTTAACCACTTTCTCACAGGTGATGTCACCGTTTTTAGTGTGTACAATAAATTCGCCGTTGGTTTTTTTGGTGATGTTCTCAACCGGGTTGAATCGATAGACATTTGCACCTGCCTCGCGGGCTTTACGCGCCAGTGCAAATGTAATTCCCGATGGGTCAATATAGCCATCCAGTGGGTCCCACCAGGCACCAAGAATATTGCTGGTGTCCAGCAACGGATGACGTTTACCAACCTCGGCAACATCGATCACTTCCATCTCCACACCCATGCCACGCGCCATACCCACATAATGACAATAAGTATCAAGATGATCTTGCGTGTACGCGGTGCGCATACCGCCAGTAATGTGATGGGCAAACGGGTGTTCGGGATCGGCTGCTAACTGCCGGTACAGTTCAATGCTGTGTCGTTTCAGACCCAGCATGGTCTGATTTCCGCCGAACTGCGTTACCTGAGCGGCCGCATGCCAGGTCGAGCCGGATGTGAGTTCATCGCGCTCAACCAGCACCACGTCTGCCCAGCCTTCACGAGTCAGGTGATAAAGAGTGGAGCAGCCCGCAATTCCGCCTCCGATAACCACTACCCGAGCGTGTGATTTAACTGAATTACTCATTGGCTGGTCCAAATAAAAAATAATATATTTAGCCCATTACACGGCGGGTGACAAATTCAATTTTCTCGTTTATGGTGCAAATATATTGAACTATAGATTTTGAATATGAAGCACCACCTACCCCCGCTGGATGCGCTGAAGGCGTTCGAGTCCGCTGCGCGTCATTTGAGTTTCACTTTGGCCGCAGAAGAGTTATGCATCAGTAAGGGCGCAATCAGTTACCAGATCAGAAGGCTCGAAGAAGTATTGCAGTGCAGCCTGTTCAAACGCTCTGTTCGACAGGTTTATTTAACCGATGCAGGCCAAACGTTATTGCACACAACCAGAAAGCTGTTTGACGAACTTGGTGATACGCTTCAGCGCTTGCATGGAGACAGCTCACAATCAGGCGTAGTCGTGGCAGCCACTACTTATGTAGCGGCTCGTTGGCTCTCATCACACATTAGTCGGTTCAATGAACAACATGGTGAGATTGGCGTTTTATTACAGCACTCTGTCAATTCTGCCGATTTTAAATTGGCCGATTGTGATTTAGCCATTCGCTGGGGGCAATGCCGAAAACGCACCGATCGAAACCACTTTGCCCAGATACCCATGCCCTTGTTTCCAGCGATTAGTCCTAAGCTACTTGAACGCATGGGTCTGAATACTGAAAAGCACGTAGATGTTTCACAACTGCATCAAACGCCACTGCAATGTGTGCCACTACTCTGTGAAGACAGACAGCAAGATTTGTGGCAGGAATGGATACAAACAAGTAGCAACAATACACAATCTGTATTGGAAAACCCTCGCAGAATGATAAGCGATGCAAATGTGCGAGTGCAGGCTGCCGTGGATGGGCAGGGTTTAATTCTTGCCGATAATCTCATGCTCAACGAGCTCGATAACGGATTACTGGTTGCACCATTCAGTGAAGTACTAACTGGCTACGGGTATGTGTTCATGTCGGCTTCTCAACGAATTCTAAGTGACAATGCCCAAACGTTAAGAACGTGGTTGATGAGTCATATCGGTCACGAACCAACAACTCCAGCAAGCAAGGAATTGTATGCATCGGGCAGCGGACCTTCACAGACCATTCGCGAAAGCGCAACCCCAAGTTAAACAGGTATTAATACAGCTGGAGAATTCGCATAAGCGTTAATACAAAAGAAAAGCGCGACTGGTTGGCTATTGCCTGCGCTCTGATTGCCGTCGCCATTTGGGGATGGTGGATGTCCGCAACACGACTCGCCGCCCAACAAGGTATTGCACCATTGGACGTTGCGCTGATGCGTTATTGTGTTCCAGCAATTTTGCTATTACCGGTGTGGATCCCCACGTTCCGAAAACTTAAAATTGCACCAGGTTGGTCTATTATCGCGATGCTGGGCTGGGGTGCGCCATTCCTGTGGTTAGTCACAGCTTCGTTAAAGGAGTCTAACGTGGTTTATCTAGCAACCATTGTTCCATGCACCATGCCCATTTTTGCCGTAATTGCAGAAAAAGTATTTTTTAATAAACAACCCACGCACGTGCAGTTAATTGGGTTTGCTCTTATTGCCAGTGCAGCATTAATGATTGTATTGAATGCAATAGTAGGGAGTAGCACGAGTCTTTCAAGCCTTGTACTTATGTTTCTGGCTGCAGCAGGTTGGTCTTGCTATGTGGTTGCTTTTCGCCACACAGGGCTCACTGCGGCACAAGGAGCTGCATGGGTAAGCGTTGCATCAACGATCATAATCCTCACAATAAAAATGATATCGGGCGCGGAACTACTGCCACTGACCACCGATCAGATCATTTTCAATGCAATAGCACAGGGACTTATATCCGGCTTTATCGCCGTTCTTTTGTACACCATCGCCATCAGCAGGCTTGGCACTGCACGCGCTGCAAGTTTCAGCGTGTTGATACCAACTCTCGGCTCTTTTTTCGCATGGGCCTGGCTAAACGAGACACCATCAATCTATAATTTGATTGCGTTGTTGCTGGGTACACTTGGCGTTGCTGTTATTAATGGGGTGATTAGAACAAAGCGTTTATCTTGACGTAACGATGGCGAGATAGGCGTTTTATTACAGCACTCAGTTAATTCTGCAGATTTTAAATTGGCCGATTGTGATTTAGCCATTCGCTGGGGGCAATGCCGAAAACGTCCGGACCGGACTCACTTTGCACAGATACCCATGCCCTTGTTTCCTGCGATCAGCCCGAAGCTGCTCAAACGCATTGGCTTAGATTCGGCAAAACACATAAATATTGCATAACTACATCAAAAGCCACTACTAAGCGTCCCATTGCTTTGCGAAGACAGACAGCAAGATTTATGGCAGGAATGGGCGCAGACAAGTAATAGCCACATGCAATCAGAATTACAAAATCCCCGCAGAACTATAAGTGATTCAAATGTGAGAGTTCAGGCTGCTGTGGATGGACAAGGGTTGATTCTCGCGGATGATCTGATGTTCAATGAACTGGGTAACAGTTTGCTGGTAGCACCGTTCAATGAAACACTGAACGGTTATGGGTACGTGTTTATGTCCGCCTCTCAACGCATTCTAAGTGACAATGCACAAACGCTAAGAACGTGGTTGAAAGATAATATCGGTCACGAATCAACAATGCCGGTGAGCTTGAGCAGCTAACCTTCATTGACAGCAAATCAAAGCGCAACCATTAGCTAATGAGTTTTTAGTACTAATGGAGATTCCAGATAACCGCTAAATAATCTGCAAAGTACAATTGCCTGGCAATCGTCCACGCATTGACCGCCGTTGCAAATTGGCACTGGTTAAAATCATCCCACAATAGTCATATTTGATCATTATTCCGAAACTTATTATTGCTACTGTCTTTATATCAATTAATTTCAACTCGATATTTTCAATTTAGAATTAAGGTGACTAGCATGATGTTGAATTTGTTAGTTTTATGTTTCTGTCTTCTCAATTTGATTCTAATCATAAACAATATTGGTGATGGCATGACAGAACTAAGACGGTGGGATCGGGCAATTCAAGAAGTTGAAACTGTAAAAGTTGAAGCGGAGGAGGCTTGCGAAAAGATTTTCGATTTTTCATTCGATATAGACTCATTCGTTTCGCAGACTGATCTTAGCGAACTGGACAACAAAGGAATGAACAGTTACTGCGGAGATGCTTTCGCTGCAATGAGCGATGTTTGTGCCTACTCAGACTACTACGGATCAATGGCAAATGTAAAATCTGTCTCTTGCGCTTTTGATAAACAAATTTCCCTGGCCGAAACCACATTGGAAGACGGCCATTTAAGATTTGCTTTTAATTGGGATACCACCAGCCATGGAAAAACAGTAAGCGACTACTTATTGCGGTACAGCATTGATGACCATCTAAGCGAACTGGAAATGCCCTCTACTAGTCCGTGAATTGGCACAACAGCCGGTGCAGGTAGAAGCGTTGGTTCACTGTTGGCATATTGAGCTCACCTGTGCTAGCTCTAAGTTTGTAATATTGTTTATGCTTCAGGTAAGGAATAGCGCTAATGATGAATTTTGGGTTACAAACAAGTGCCACAACGTTATGATGCAAAATCGCTTCTCCAGTAGCATTTACAGCCATGCCCAGAAGAACCCGAAAAGGCCGACGAGTTCGTGGCCTAGCTGACCAACTCCCACCACCTCCAGCCTATATCCAAAGAAAACTGTCTTTCTTTGACCCTCTTGACGAAGAACAGTTAATCAAAATCGACAAGCAAGTCGACTGGATGCTGGAGAATATCGGCTTTGCTTTTCGTGATGATCCCGAATCGTTACGCATCTGGAAAGAAGCGGGTGTAAAAATGGAAGGAGATAAAATATTCGCCGACGCAATCTGGGTACGAGAGCAATGCGCCAAAGCACCAAGCGAGTTTAGTCAGTTAGCCAGAAACCCAGAACGCACTGTCATCATCGGTGGCAACAATCAAGTTTTCGCTCCAATATATGGCGCACCGTTTGTACGCGATCTGGAAGGGGGTCGTCGATATGCCACGTTTGATGACTTTGAAAAGCTGGTAAAACTAACTTCAATGCACCCTAATCTGCATCATAGCGGACTGGTCATTGTCGAACCCACTGACATTCCGGTCAGCAAACGTCACCTCGACATGGTCTATGCACATATGACCCTCGGGGACAAACCACACCTTGGTTCAATCACAGAGAAAAGTCGTGCACAAGACAGCGTTAACATGGCCGAGATACTGCACGGCAAAGAAACACTTGATAACAACGTTGTTATCATGGCGAATGTTAATACCAACTCACCGTTACTCATTGATCGTGTTGTGTCTGAAGCTATTCAAGTGTATTCATCGCGTGGCCAGGCGGTAGTGATCACACCCTTTATTTTGACTGGTGCGATGGGGCCAGTCTCAACCGCCGCTGCAATTGCGCAGGCAATGGCAGAAGTCATGATTACGGTAGCTTTTGGTCAGCTGATTAAACCCGGCGCACCATTTGTCATGGGTAGTTTTTTATCATCCATGAGCTTAAAATCCGGCGCACCAACTTTTGGTATGCCAGAACCCGTTGTATCAAACTACATTATCGGCCAGATGGCTCGCCGTTTGGGTTTGCCATTACGATGTGGCGGTTCGTTAACAGCCTCAAAAATAGAAGATGCACAAGCAGCCTATGAAAGTGCAGATTCTATGCATTCAACCGCGCTTGCAGGCTCGCACTTTACGCTGCATGCGGCCGGTTGGCTAGAGGGCGGATTGGCCACAGGTTATGAAAAGCTGATTATGGATGCTGATCGTCTGGGCAGTTATCAAAAGATTTTAAACGGGCTTGACCTTAGCGATGACCAATTTGCCCGAGATGCTTATCTGGAAGTGGAACCCGGTGGCCACTTTCTCGGATCGAAACATACCATGCGCCATTATAAAACTGCATTCTACGATGCAAAATTAAGCGACAGTGAAAATGTAGAGAGTTGGGAGGAAGGCGGTAGTAAAGATATGCGAAAACGAGCGAATGAGAAATGGAAAACTATGCTTGATGATTATCAAGTGCCACCGATGGATCCGGCGATTAAAGAAGCACTAGATACTTATGTGGCCAAACGTAAAGAAGAACTTCCAGATGCGTGGTATTAGTAAACGCATTTCAGTTCAATAAAGCATGATGACGATTTGATCAGTTGTATCAATGGATTCTAATTTCTTAATTGCCTCAATAGCCCAGAGGGGCTATTCAAGATTCAGCAATAAGCGGTGGTTTCATCGATAGAATCAATTCCATATAGAAAAGCTAACAAACGGCCAAATGCCGGTAGTCAAGTTACGCAATGTTTACAGCCCTGAGCGACAGACAATTGTCTTATACACTCCAACGGATAAAGCCGATCAAGGCAGATGCGGCATAGAAAAACTGAAGAGATAGAAACGCCCATCTTCTATCAATTACCGCCCATGCAGCAAAAAGACCAGACGAAATCAAAAGCAGAGAGAATCCAAGTATTTCATTGCCCGTATTTGACGCGAGTAAAAGCGCATAAACAATTGCCAATGCTGAGCCAGAAAATTCAAAAAATCTAGTAAGCTTTGCCGTCTTCATGTACCGCAGTATACCCGCGCCGACTGAACAACATTGTGCAGATACGCTCCTCTATTCTGCAGATTGGCTTGTCAGGTCTCTGAACGTTTTGTGAATTGGCTCGGGGGGACTCCGTAGTATTTCTGGAATCGTCTGGTAAAGGCCGACTGATCCGAATAACCAGTGCAATCTGCAACTATGCCAATCGGCATATCCGTATTTACCAATAGCGCTTTAGCTTTTTCCATTCGTAGCATCAACAAGTGCTGCCCTACAGTCTTTCCCGTATGCTTTGTAAACAGTACTTTAAATTGACTAACACTCAGTGACGAAACAGCGGCCAGCTTATCCAAGGTATGTTCCTCGCTAACATCGTTCTCAATTTGTTCGAGGGCCCGCGATATGCGTCGATCAATTTCCGGTAAGAAATCTTGTAGTGATAGCAAATTCTTGAAGACACCGATCATACTGTCTTCGATGACCTCGTTCTGGTTCGAATTGAGCTGTATATCGGCAAACATGCAGAAAGATCTGAATGCATTCGATATTGTGGCAAAGGGACTTTCCACTGACTTTACCGACTCCGGCAGGTCATAGAGATCTGCAACCAAAAAACGTGCTTCTTTCTTCGCTTTGAAGGAGTGCTGTACATTCTTTTGAATTATCACGCAGTGTCCAACAGCGATTGAGCCATTGGCTCCATTCATACTAATATCTATAGCGCCATTCAACGGCACAACAATTTGATGGTACTGATGAGAATGACTAATAACTACCGGATTGTAGGCACGGATTGAGAGATTTTCACGCATGCTCTGAAGTTTAGCTTGACGAGGTAAGATTGCCTAGCGAATAGCTGGATTGGGCACCTCTCGCTCTTTTCCAGAGTTTGAAAGCCAGTGCTAATCTACGACCGCTTTATGAAAAATAGATAGCTATTTAGAAACTTGATCGCTTGATATGACTTGGACTCCAATGTGCTTGGAGCGGCCACCGAATATTTTTGGATTGACGTAGAATCAATCT
>CAYTJF010000274.1:0-7528 GCA_964437945.1 uncultured Granulosicoccaceae bacterium | reverse complement strand
CGAGCCGATTACCACCTAGCGGAAAATACAGGTAGTCTCGTAAAAAACGCGACAACGTCATGTGCCAGCGACGCCAGAACTCGATAATGTTGACCGCTTTGTATGGTGAGTTGAAATTCAATGGTAAACGCACGCCAAACATGCGAGCCAAACCTATTGCCATATCAGAATAACCGGAAAAATCAAAATACAATTGAATGCTATAGGCCAACGCACCTGTCCAACTTTCAAGTAGCGTGAGTGTATCGCCATTCGCCGCCATTGCGAACACAGTGTCGCTATAAGGGGATACGCCATCGGCTATGATCACTTTCTTAAACAATCCCAGAAAAAAGATGGTTCCACCAATCAGCAAATTACGTAATCTGATTCCACCGATCTGACTAGTGAACTGAGGCAACATTTCTTTATGGTGAACTATGGGGCCTGCGATAAGTTGCGGGAAAAATGTGACGAACAATGCGTAACGTAGAAAGCGGCGCTCTCCAGTTTTTGTCCTATATGTATCAACCAAATACGCAATTTGTTGAAACGTAAAAAACGATATTGCCAGGGGCAAGATGATTTTCTGTAAATGGTATTGCGAACCAATTAGCGCATTACCTGAATCGACAAGAAAATTGGCGTACTTAAACCAGCCAAGCGCACCCAGATTTAAACTGACACCAATAAATAACAGCACTTTACGCGCTACTTTTTTCTCTTTAGGGATTGCCATCAAACCGGAAGCAATGCCAAAGTTGCCGGCTACAGATGCGAGAATCAGAAACAGATAACCTGGCTCCCACCAACCGTAAAACACCAAAGACGCTATTATCAGCGAGCTGAGTGCATAGCTTGGCTCTGCACGCGTGCTTAGCCAATGGTAGATTAGCAGCGTGACAGGTAAAAATATAAATATGAAGCTATGCGCATTAAACAGCATACAGAACAGGACCTGTTAGGCAGCACTCAGATGGTACTTAAGCAAAAAAACCACCCTCGGAACTTATATGATCGGCGGCACATTAGGCTACTTGAGTCATAAGGCTGGTTTAACTTATGGAGACCATACTCTTAAAACTATATTAGGCCATAAATCTTACACAGCACACTTGGAAGGCATTATTACCCATACAATGTTACAAATTAATAGTACCCATTAACAGTTCCCATTAAAGGAACTTTTAAAACCGATTTCGCACTAAAACATTTAATTTAGTACGATTTTTGCAGCATTTGCAAAAATGGGCTAACACACCGTATTTGCCGAAACTATTATGAACCACACCCTCAAACGCAGATCTACATCACACGGTTCTAAGCTAACACGTCCCTTGAGTCGTATTGGGATAGTCATTGCTTTTTTACTTATTTCCACACACGTCTATGCCGCCAAGGCGCCTATCTACACATCCTTTCTAAACAATAAGGCGGTAGGCGGTTATGATGTCGTTTCATACTTTCAGGCCGACGGAAATCCAACCAAAGGCAAACGCAAATTTGCATTTAAATACAAAGGTGCGAACTGGTATTTCGCATCACAGCAAAACCTGGAACTGTTCAAAGCTGAGCCAGAAAAATACGCACCTCAGTTCGGTGGGTATTGTGCCTACGCAGTGGCCATCAATGAAACTGCAAAAGGCGACCCGCTTCAATACCATATCCACGAAGATAAACTGTATTTGAACTTAAACGCCAAATTCAAAAAGATCTGGTTGGGCGACAAGCTAAACTACATCTCCAAAGGCGACACTCATTGGCCATCGGTGCTGGATTAACAGCTTAGGCTGCGATAGGCTGGCAATTAAGCGATAGTGCAAACAGGTTTAAAAGCGCACGCTCATCTCTGGCAATGTGCCCGTCAGATTGCGCTATCTCCACGCAATGTCGCACAAAGGCTTCTCTGATTACCCGAGGTTGAACGTAGAGTGATTGAAATGAGGCTTCCAGCTCTTCAATAATACCCTCTTCACTTGCAGATCGTCTGGAGTAGGTTTTCTTCGTGTAACACGACAACGCCGCCTCAAACTGCTCATCCAGTTGTTCTGATCGATTTCCGGACGTCTCTACTATCAACGATAGAAGCAGTGCAAATTCACTGCCCATGCTGTCAAAGCTCTTCGCCAAAGACCCCTGCGCTACCGCGTCTTCATCTCCAGAAATTTGTTCGAGAACCGGAAAATCGGCATCGAGCTTGCGTCGGATCAGTTGCATGGTTGCGTAGTTCATCAAGGTGAATTCACCTTCAACCACTAACAACTTCTCCAGGCTCTTTAACATGCGCTGACGATTCTCTAACTTTACAGACTCGCGCAATTGATCTGTAACGTGTTCAATAATGGCAATTTGATTTGATTTTAATTCGACGCTGAGCGTTTCGCCAACCTCTTCAACCTGATGAGCAAATACTTTATTGTAGGCAAAACCGATAGCATCATAGTATTTTCTGCGTTTAGCAGAATCATGGCTGGCAAATATCGCGTGCAGCGTGGCTAGGCAAGCGCCCTTGTCACCCAGTGTCAACAAAGCCATATCAGACAATGGCATTGTATTCGTGGCATCTGCCCCACTCATCGGTATGGCGCCACCACCACTGCCCACGCTGTATAGCTTTGGTTTTCCATCCTCACTTTCGCGTCTCTTCGAGCGTGCTTTTATTTCGAAATGCGGGTCGATCGCATCAATTCGACGTTGAATAGGTGGATGTGTAGCAAATAGGCGTTGATGCCATTTAATAACGTCACCAACCTGAAAACATAAATGCGACAGCTCTTCGGCATGCACACTATGAATAGCCTGATCATCATGCTCATCGCGCACAATACTTAGCGCCGCAGCAACACAGGCAGGATTTCGGGTGAACTGCACTGCACACGCATCTGCCAGGAACTCACGCTGACGTGAAAATGCCGATCTGAACACGCGTCCAAAAAACACACCAATAGACCCAATCACCCTGAGTACCATCCCGACAATCGCTCCAGGTTGAGCCATCAAATTACCGTTGCTATCCTGTACCATTAAAAGTTTGCCAACCTCATCAATCGCGTTAAGCCCACCGAGTGCAATAAGCAAACGCATGTTCACTGGTATATCACCTTGTGATATATGACCAAATTCATGGGCGACGATTGCCGATAGTTCATCGCGGTCAAGCTTATCCAAAGCGCCTTGCGATACCACCAGAGCTTCTTTACCTGAAAAACCACCTACTACAAATGCGTTAATAGAACGCTCGCCATGCAAAACAAACACGCGCGGTTCCAGACACGCACTGGCCACAGCAATTTCGGCAACAACATCCAACAACACATGCTCAGACCGATAGCGTCCGGAGGTGGACGCTTCAATAGCACCAAAGCGTTTTGCCAGAGCAACACCACCGGCTCGAACATCGAGGATTCTAAAAAAACACCCGATTAAACAAGTTAACCAAATCAGAGCTATGAACGCTTTGGCGGGAAGCGATGGTTGAGTGAGGTTTATTTCCCGGCCCAAAGGAATAGAGACGAGCGTTGCAATCACATGCACCACTATCGCCATAGCGAGCATAGCAACGATGAAAAACAGCAACAGAATTGCTGACTGTTTTTTACGACTATCTTGTAAACCAAAAAAATCCATATCCACCGCCGCTGGTTTACTTTTTTCTGATGCTTTTCAATTTTATTAATGACTGAGTCACGTAACTCAGCCAAAATTCACTTTAGGCGCCTCATAAACCGCCTCGTTAGCAGCTTCAAATAGATCTGCTTGGCTAAAGTTACATGTGCTGGCCACAATAACCGCGGGAAACTGTTCGCGTTCGGTGTTATACCGCATTACAGAATCACTGTAGGCCTGACGCGCATAGGTAACCCGATTCTCTGTAGAGGTCAGCTCATCATGCAAATCACGTAGCGATTCGTCGGCTTTCAATTCTGGATAGTCTTCCATTACCATATTGAATTTACCCATAGCGTTGCCAAGCGTTTGCTCGGCTTGTGCCAGTGCGCCTACCAACCCGGATTTGTCAGGATTGGCAGATGCAGCTTCACATGCTTTAGATGCCTGGTTTCGAGCCTCAATCACAGCTGTCAGCGTTTCTTTTTCATGGCTTACGTATTTTTTAGCGATTTCAACCAGATTCGGTATCAATTCATATCGACGCTGTAGTTGAACATCGATTTGCGAAAAAGCATTTTTGAAGCGATTTCGGTGCGTGACAAGCCGGTTGTATACCATGACGAAATAGGCGGCAACAAGTACAACGACTATCAGTGTGATGGTCCCAAATCCCATTATGCTCTCCTGGTATAACTGTGACGGTTCCTTCATTTAGCGACCGTACGGGCACGTGCTTTATTCGACAGGCTACGCAATTCAGGCAGCAATCTCGCACAGGGATATATTTCGATGGAGATTTTCGAGTTTTTGTGATGCAGATCACTTCAGCGTCATGCGTACTATCCGAGTTGATCTTTCAGGGTAGAGAGCGCAACATCAAGTTGTGTGTCAGGATAATTGGCGTACACCTTGAGAACATCTTCCGGGTATTCGTCCCTGAGTTGTTGCAGCTGCAAATCACGGCGAAACGCACGCGCTTCATCGCTAATATTGACCGAACCTGTCTCACGATACAATCGTTCCGGCGGAGTTGGAACATAAATATCCGGTACGAGACCCCGACCATGTAATAGTTTGTGGTTGGGTGTTCCATACATGGCAATGGTTGTTCTTACGGCACCACCGATAGGTTCGGCAAGTGGGAATACCCGCTGAATAAGTCCTTTGCCATAAGTGGGTGCGCCCACCAGTTTCGCTCGTTTGTAGTCTTGTAAAGCACCGGCGAGTATTTCCGATGAAGACATACTGTATTCATTGACAAGAATCACTAATGGTAATTCAGTAAGTCGATCACCCGCACGCGGCAATCGCTTAACAGTGCCATTTTTGTACTGTTCACAGAATACCCATGGTGCTTCGTCGAACATGGACATCATGTTGCGCGCTGCCTTTGTGGATCCACCCGGATTATCACGTAAATCCAGCAAAATGGCTTTGGCATTTTGATTAATCAAATCTTGAAGCAGTGATTTGAAACGCATATGCGTATTTCCGCCGAATCGACTGACTTTTATATAACCGATATTCGATTCCAGCATCTCAGCTCGCGCATAGTGAAGTTGTACCGCTTGTCGTTTCGCTTCTATGTCGTGCTGTTTGCCTTTACGTTCAAAGCGCAACGTGACTAACGAATCGGGCTCGCCTTTCAAATAATCGGCCACTTCCCGCGACGATTTGGATTTTAAGTCAACCTCGTCTGCACTGATTATTTTATCGCCCGGCTTAATGTCCTGATGTTCAAGTGGTCCACCTAACAGAGGACCTATGAGCAACGGATATTCATCATCGATTGCTCGATATTTTAAACCTACACCAACAAAACCACCCGTGCGACGTTGAGTATAAGCTTTGTGTTGTTTTGGGTTAATGTAGTTGGCAAACGGATCGTTGTAGACCGAGAGAACCTCGTTCAACAGCGCTTGCATGGCATTGATTGCTTTATCCAAAGGCTTAGATTCAAGCGCATCAATCTGCGTAATCAGCACGGCACGCGACGGTAACTCACGTTGCAAAAAAACACCTAATTGAGTGCCATCGATTATATCTAGCGCTTTTAGACATTGCGCCCTTGCGAGTTTAAAAGTGCTCATAACATGTAATTCAAACTGGGTCTACCCGGTACGGACATGCACAAATCTGTCCATATTGTCGCCCTCAATTCGATAGGCTTCGCCAAATCCAATCACTAACACACCACTTATTGGAATCAATCGAAACAACATAAAATCAGGCAACTGCCTAATCAGGGTAACCACCTTGCCATGACGATCTTGATAGCGATCAAGCAGCGAAACATATTGCTCGTGATCGGGCTTTATAACCTTGGCCTCACACTGATATCGCACTCGGCATCGCGCAAACAAGTTATTTGAATCTTGCTCATCATCAATCAGCATTGTCCCCAGCATCGGATTTACCAGCAAATCTCGTGTGTGCACGGCAAGCTGGCTGATGAAAATGATCATATCTTTTCCGTCATGTATAAAAGGTGTATAGCCACAATGGGGTTCATTGTTCTCACCAAGTGTTGCTAACTGCAACGTACTCATGCGCAGTTTTAATGCTTCGCAGACTGCAGCAGGGTCTTTTTCATTCATGACAAGCTCACAGGTATTTAATTTTAATCAGTATTCGAAACGCAGCGACTCACGTCAATTTTCAAGCACTTGATCGGATGATAAAGTTTACACACGTTGTGTTGAAGTTAAATCAAAAATTTGTCTATTTGAACACCAGACAGACTCATGAGCGACTCAGCAGCACCCTCGGCTGAGGTAAAACAGTGTTTCGTTATTTCACCCCAAACTATTCTACAACCAGGGGAATGCAGCAATAACTCATTTTCGTCGCATAGTTAATCTAGATCATCGAAGGATATTGTAAAAATTATCAGATAAAGTCATCATTTTGACCAATCAAGCTAATTTGAAAAACAATCCAGTTTTTGCCACCTTGGCAGTATCAGCGATCACAGTTACAAAACTCAAATTTAGGGTGTTATCGATAAAAAAGGCTAAAGAGGACCGGAATCCGCCAGTTGAATACGCTTCGGTGGTGTTATTCTTACGACCAGCAATTTCTGTAGGTGAAGCAGCCAAACCTTGCAATCATTGCCGGGCTGGCAATCTGGAGGCCGAACTTACAGTGCGCTTTAGATACTGTTGGTGAGACTTAGTTCCATAGGACTGACGACAATCATTAGTTTTGCAATTGGGTTCAGTTCTACAGCCGTCGCTTCTGCTGCCGCAATTGCCGTTAGACCCGGTAGCCGCGACATTGCATATCGAAATATAGGATAGTTTGGCCTTAAAAATCAGTTAGGATCTAATAAGGATAATTTGGGCGTAAACCATGGATAATGAAACTGAAGATTACAGGGATGAGGATGCAGAAGTACGCAAATCATTATTAATCGCTCTACCTGTTATCGCTTTATTTGGTGGTCTGCTCTACTACTTTGTGAACGGTTTATATCAAACCGAGCCAGTCAACGTCACAGAAAATTCGTCATTCATCGATTCTGATGAAGATGGAATTGCTGATCACATTGACCAATGCATAAATGAATACGGCACTATCAAATTTCTGGGCTGTCTGAAACCTCCAGCCACTTCTGATGCAAATCCGAATACTGCAAATGATACCAACGAGGTTGATGCGAATATTGACAAAGCGCAAAGCGTATCAGGCGAACAAGTCAAGCTAGACTCAGCTGCGACGGTCGAGAGTGCGTCCGATAGTGTTGAGCCATTAGCGTTGAAGAACGGTGCTGAGGTGATCTCCGATTCACAGTCATCATTGGATTTAAAAAATGTCACAGATGCGGAAGCACAATCTTCATCAGACAAGACCGACTTAGCTGAGACTGATGCAGAAGCTTTACCCAAATTGGAGGCCGAACCAGTAGCCGAAGCCGAATCCGAATCCGAATCTGAATCTG
>CAYTJF010000273.1:0-7539 GCA_964437945.1 uncultured Granulosicoccaceae bacterium | reverse complement strand
GATCTTCACCGGTGGACGCTGCCATATAACGACTGGCATGGTACAAAATATCGCCGCCTCCCCAGTCAATAAATTTCAGTAAACCGAGCACGTGGCGTGCATTCACGGTTGGGATCACCGACTCGAACTTCTGACCATCACTCGACGGAGTAGGAGCCGGCGCTGATACAACTGGGCCAACTTGCCGCCAGTAAGATGAACGTCAACGATAATCCATCGTTTAACCCGGTTTCGACGTTGATCGATTGAGATAGACGTCACGGTAAATCAGGGCTCAACACAACGACCTGACCAAGCACTGGTGCATCCTTACAAATGAAAATCCACACACAGGCGCCCTTTAAAATCACCCGCCTTCAGTCGATTCAAAGCCTCATTAACACCAGCTAACGGTATCGACTCCACGTCAACCAATTGCTGGTTTTTAGATGCAAAGGTTAGAAACTCCTTCAACTCTTCCCTGGTTCCCACTGAGGAGCCAAGCAGACGGTGCCCACCGTCTATCAGCCACATCATTGATAGCTCCACCGCGTCATACACCAAAGCGACGCAGATAATCTCACTCATTGGCTTAACCGATTTCTCAATGAGTTTCCACGCTGATTTGTGAGGTGCAAAATTGATAGCAATATCAGCTCCACCCGCAGCCATGATTTTTGCAGCCGTATCGCCGTCATTGATAAAAGACTTATCCGCCCCTAAGGACAGCGCTTGCTTTAGCCGATTAATATTTGGATCAACTACCCATACCGTAGCACCATGTGATTTTGCAATACCAACGGCATACTGCCCTAGTCCGCCTGCACCAACAATTAGTACCGTCGAGCCAGCGCTAAGGTTTACTTTTTTTAAAGCGGACCAAGCGGTAAGGCCGGCACAGAGCAGCGGTGCACCTTTTATCGAATCGATACCATCCGGAATATCAATAGCGAAGCGGGAATCAACCAATGCGTATTCGGCAAAAGCACCATACTTGTGCAAGCCACGCACCAGTTGTGATTCGCACAAGGTTTCCTGGCCAAGCATGCACGGATGACAGGTTTCGCACGATGAGAAAATCCATGGTAAACCAATACGCGTTCCAATCCTGTCTGCCGCATCAAGATCGCCACCCACCTCAACGACACGGCCAATACCTTCATGGCCAAGCACTAAGGGATAACTTGTCGGTGGCAATGATTCATCACCGTCGCGTAGGTGGAGGTCTGAGTGGCATACGCCACAACTTTCCATTTTTACCAGTAACTCACCAGCCCCTGGGACAGGTATAGGGATTTCCCTGATAACCAGATCAGCACCGGATCCGTCACACACGGCGGCCTTCATGATGTGTGGATTACTGATTCTCGATTCTGTCCAGTTGAGTTTGCCTGGATTCGTTTACCGCGAGCCGAAAAACATCTGGCCGAGAATAATGACCGACTGCATCGAACTTGTATTTGGCTTTTACGATGTCATTAGGGTCTATTTCGGCGGTAAGCAATGTTTCGCCACCGGTGTACGGCTTAACTATAAATTCCCCATCGGGACCCACAATACAGCTACCGCCACGAAACAAGGGTTCACTTGCAGCTACTTTCGGGATGGATCCATAGTCCAATGGAAAATCAGTACGAACACTATATTGGCAAGCTGAAATGACAAAACAACCTCCCTCAAACGCTATGTGCTGCATTGTATTAAACCAACGATCGGAGTCATCAGCTGTAGGTGCACAATACAGTTCTACACCCTTGGCATACATAGTTGAGCGCAGCAGCGGCATATAGTTTTCCCAACAGAGCACGGTGCCGAGCTTTCCAATGCTGGTATCAATAACAGGAAGCGTCGACCCGTCTCCGCGCCCCCAGACCAAGCGCTCGGCGACAGTAGGCATGAGCTTACGATGCTTGCCTAAAAACGCGCCATCGGGGCCAAGCATCACAGATGTGCAGTACAGTGTACCGCCTTCTCGTTCGATAACGCCGAAAACAACATAAAGTTTATTTTTTCGCGCTATTTCCTGCAAAGGTTTAACACCATCTGTGGTTAACTCGATGGCACCGTTCCAGTACTGGGCATATTCTTCATCGGCGACGGTTGACCTAAACGAGGCCGACTCCCCACCCCAATCAAGGCTCGCTGGATAACCAGGAAGAACCGCTTCAGGAAACACCAACAGCTTTGCGCCCTCACCTGCAGCCTGACTTGCCCAGTTCGCCATTTTGTCTAAACACGCTTCTGTGTCGAACGCGACCGCAGCAATTTGCGCAATGGCTACCTTGATACTCATTCGTCTTGCGCCCCCAGTAGTTTTGGCAAATTGCCAAAGCGACCTATCAACCCAAACACCAATAAACTGACCGCTATGAACAATACAGCAACAGACGCCATGACAGGCGTATAGCCATAACGCAGCGCGTTATAGATCTTAATCGGTAACGTCTCAACAGTAAAACCCACTGTCATAAAAGCAATGATGTATTCATTCAAACTCAATACAAATACAAACGCAAATCCAGAAATAATATAAGGCACAACTAACGGCAACACCACCGTGGTAAATATTTTTCGACCAGACGCGCCTAAAGTTGCACTAGCTTCCAATATATCGGCACTTATTGATTCGAGCCCAAGAGAAATAGTCACTAATGGCAATGCGAGTAAAAATATAGCATGAGCAATAACAACATTAACAAACTGACCATGCGAGCCGATTGTGGTGAAGAACAACATTGAAGCCAAGGCCATTATAATCGGGGGCAGGACAAATGGTGATGCCCCCAGCGTGAATAAAAAGCGGGCATAACGAATCTGATGTCGCCACATCATATAAGCCACGGGTAAGGCTATGAGTACGGCTAAGCTAGCTGAAAGCAAGGCAACCATTAAGCTGCTTTTAAGTGACATAAACCAGGCATCGTTAGTAAAAATTTCTGCGTACCATTGAAGTGAGAAACCTTTTGGTGGAAAAGACAGAAATTTTTTAGCATTAAACGATACCGAAGTAATCACCAACAGCGGTGCCATTAAAAACAATGCAACTATTAGCATATACAGTTTCTGAACCCAGTGCATCATCCAGTTTGCTCCAGCTTGTTTCGATTAAGCCAAAGGGTTATAAGCACAAGCCATGTACTAATGAGTAACAACAACAGCGCAAGTGCTGATGCAAATGGCAAGTTCGATTGAAATATCGCTTGATCAGTTATATGAACCGATAGTGTCCAATGCGTGGGCTTACCCAATACCTGAGGCGTTAAAACAGCGCCCAGCGTAAACACAAACATAATAATCCCGGCAGCTACCAGTGGTACACGCAAGACAGGAATGACAATGAGAAAAAATGTTTTTATCGGCGATGCACCTAAGGTGCCGGACGCCGCCACTACATCTGGGTCCAGGCGACTGATGGTTGGGTACAACAACAAAAAGGTAAACGGTAAAACAAGATACACCAATGATACAACCACCGCACCAAGGCCTGGGTACATAGCAACGGATTTTTCCGCTAAACCCAGCCACACTAACAGGTTACTGATGCCGACAGTTTTAGAAAGTAGAATTTGCCAACCAAAAGCGATGAGCACCTCTGACAATGATAATTGCGCTAATATGTAGACCAACCAAATCACCTGGCTACGTCGCCTTAAGCGAGTAACAAAATAGGTGAAAGGAAAACCTATCAGTAAACAAATTAACGAAACAGCCGCTGACAATGATATAGAAAACACGGCTATATCAAGATAAGTCGAACGCATCAACCGTTTGTAGTGCGTTAGTTCAAACCCGGCTTCATAGAACCCTCCCGGGTTTTGATGAGCGACGCTAACAGCAACTATCATCAAAAACGGGGCCAGAAAAAACAAGCCAATCATGATGGTCGGGAAAGTCAGAATCGCTGTAGTCTGTTTATTCAAACTGGCCTGTTCTAACTAGTGGGCCGCTAGATAAGCGAAGTTGCATCGACCGGAAACTCGATAGTGGCATGCATGCCTTCGCTAACCGCTGGTCGATCTTTTGGCATCATCATGCTGTTCAGTCGCTTATTATCACACTGCAACATAATCTCAATGGTAGCACCCACATCCCGAACAAATACAACCGTGCCCTTAAGGCGGTTCTGACCTTCATGGTGCCCTTCAAGCACGACCACATCTTCAGGTCGTATAGCGACAGTAACGTCATCGCCCTGGCTTAGATTCTCAGCCATTCGACCACTTTTAATATCGACACCGTTAACAACAGCCTGGTTGTTTGCGGCGAGTGTACCGGTCAGCAAATTGCAATTACCAATAAAATCGGCAACGAAACGATTTACCGGTCTTTTGTATATATCTAACGGCGTACCTACTTGTTCGATTTTGCCTGCATTCATAACCACGATTGTATCCGACATGGTCATGGCTTCCGCCTGATCATGGGTAACAACAATGGTTGTGATGCCAAGTCGCTGTTGTAATTGCCTAATTTCAACCTGCATTGACTCCCGTAAATTAGCATCCAAAGCTGACATGGGTTCATCGAGTAAAAACAAATCGGGACGCAATGCCAGGGAGCGCGCCATCGCTACTCGCTGTCTCTGCCCTCCCGACAATTGTCTTATCGACCGATCTGCAGTGCCTTCAAGTTGCACCAGTTCAAGCAACTCATTTACACGTTTGCTGCGCTCAACCTTGCTAACGTTGCGAATGCGTAAACCATAAGCGATATTTTGAGCCACAGTTAAATGTGGGAACAAGGCAAGCGATTGAAACACCATGCCAATGTTTCTATTGTGCGTGGGGATGGCCGTAAGGTTTTTACCGCCAAGATGAATACTGCCACTGGTAGGCACTTGTAATCCGGCAATCAATCGCAGTAGAGTCGTTTTTCCACATCCAGAAGGCCCCAGGAAACTAATAAGCTCACCGCTGACAAGATCAAGATCAACCTTGTCAACCGCAGTGAGCTCATTAAAACGCTTTGTTAACTGTTTAATGAGAACGTCGGCCACAAACTAAATTTCCGATATGCTGTCGTGCAATTCGTGTGCGTAATTTCGTAACTTGATCGCAACCTGGGGCGCTAGCTGGTTAGCATTTCAGTCCAGGCATCACTGATAAAATCACCCCATTTCAGATAAATATCGTATTGCGGGATGATGGGTGCGATGGAGCTGGAAACAGAATTGAATTCATCATCAGTCAAATCAGTGTGTTCACGACTGACGACTGGTGCTGTTCCAACGCTTCGCGCAAGTTTTGCCTGGATTTCTGGTTGGCTAGTGTAGTTAATAAATTCATGCGCTTCATCCAGCGCATCAGATGCTTTGGATACAAGCCAGAAACCTGAATCAACAATGCCACCTTCTTTAGGGAAAGTGGAAAGCACTGGAAACCCGTCAGCGGCAGCTAAGCCAGCTACGTCATGATAGTACTGGCCCATTGGTATTTCACCATCTTGCAGTGCTTGTTGGAATGTACCTTCATCTTTGTACCAAAGTCTAACGTTGGGTTTCAACTCGGCAAGTTTTGCCATGACTTTTTCAATACCCTCTTTGGTTCCCAAAATTTTTGGCCCACCAAAGAAGGTCGTTGCAGTGACTTCCAGCAAATACGAGTTTGTAGATAGTGCAAGCAAACCCATTTGATCTTCGTATTTGGCATCCCACATATCAGCCCACGATTGAGGAGCCTCAGGAATCACATCGGTATTGGTACATAAGGTGATATACCAAGACACTGCACCTACTCCGCTAACAGTACCGTCGTCATAACGGGCAACAAATTCATCTGATAAATACTTAAGGTTTGTCAGTTTGGTTTCATCAAGCGGTGCCCAAAGTTTCTGCGCCTGACCGCGAAGACGTGGAACACCAGCCATCATCGAAACATCGGCAGGGGCGACACCCGCTTTCGCTGCATTCGATAAGGTAATAAGCCATGTATCACCAGTCGGTTCAGCAATTGACTCAATTTCAATACCAGTTGCCTTGGTAAAATCGGGGTAGATATGCTTAACAAAGCTCTCTTCGAAATAGCCACCGTAGGTGCCCACTTTCAATGTTTTAGCTGCGCGTGCCGGTTTTATAAACGAAGGAGCCAATACTGCGGTACTTAGCATCGCTGTGCCTTTCACAAAGTTACGGCGTGCCATTAAGCTACTGCGTGATAGTGACGGTTTGATTTTGTCAGTCATTCAGATCTCCAAGTGCGGACAGTTGTCTGTCTAAATCAATATTGTTATCAAAATTATTTCATGTCCAGCCAGCCCTAGTTAATTCTTAGCTTTAACTGCACGGGTTGTCAGAAAATTGGGACATTTTGGATAAATATTACACCGAACACACGTTAAATAACAAACTCAATAGCCAGTCAGAAGTCTATCGACGGCATGTTTACACCCGATTTCACTATATCGGCAAGTTAGTTAGCTCACAGCGTGCCTCAATAACAAACTCTCCACTGATAAAGGGTACGTGTTGGAAGACTGTCTAGACAATACGGCAACATCCCCCCACAATGTTCTCTCGCAAGAGCATACATAATCCAGTGTTAAGATCACATGCCAATTTACTATGACACTCCAGAACAGCTAAATGAATATTTAGTGTTTCACTATGGTAGTGACCAGGATATTTTGAAATGGGACTTTGGCCCTAAGCATGCCTTGGGCTTTCATCAGAGACTGGTTCAGTGTATTGATTTCAACTCCCTACCCGCAAACGCGTCAGCCCTGGATCTTGGTTGCGCTGTGGGGCGAATCACCTTTGAATTGGCACGTGGGTTTGACAACGTAGTCGGTGTTGATGCTTCAAAGCAGTTTATTCAAACTGCAAAAGAAATTCAAAAAACCGGAAAAGTCGCACTGAAATTAACCCGGGAAGGGAATTTAGGCGATCCTGTTTCCCGGCTGATAGAACCAGAAATCGATCGATCCAGAATAAAATTTGAACAGGCTGACGCCGAAAATCTACACCCAGAGCTTGGGACATTCGATGCAATTGTATTTGCCAATGTGCTGGATCGACTGCCACATCCAAGGCAATGTTTGCGCAAACTGGCAGATATAATAAATGCAGGGGGGCAGCTGATTATCTGTTCACCATTTACCTGGTGGGATGATTTCACCGAACCTCATGAGCGCCTTGGTGGATATGTGAAAGATGGCACCGAAGTGACGTCCCTCGATACAATTACATCAATATTGCAAGAGCACTTTACACTTTCCGATGTTCAGGATCAGCCTTTTTTGATACGTGAACATGAACGCAAATATCACTTTAGTGTCGCCCAAACCACTATCTGGGTCAGGAAGTAAAATGTGGACGGGCACAGTAAAATGGCTCTTTAAAAAATCAGGATTCGCACATGCTCACCAGCAACTCAGATCAGGCAATCACTGCAGATAAATCAGCTTCAATGGGCTACGAACCAACCTATTCGGGTGTGCTCAGCTTGTTTCGGCGTGTTTATTCAAAGGAACTGACCGGCTGCGATATCGCAACCTGGGGAATTCCATATGATCTTTCAGTAACCAACAGACCCGGAACACGTTTCGGCCCGAGGGCGATCAGGG